>NZ_CP120368.1:3410000-3768519 GCF_029892045.1 Sinorhizobium numidicum | reverse complement strand
CCGGCGCCGACCCTTATCACCGCCTTCACGAGTCCCCTCTTGTCATGGGCCCAGCGCGGCAGGTCGTACACGGCCTCCTCTAGCGTCGTCCTGTGCGTGATCAATGCCTCCACCGGAACCAGACCATTGCCGATCGAGGCGATGACATGTTGGAAATCCTCGTGCGTCGCGTTGCGGCTGGCAACGAGCGTCATTTCGCGTTTGTGGAATTCCGGGTCGGAAAAGCGGATCTCGTCCTTGACGACGCTGACGAATACCAGCGTACCGCCATGGGCGACATGCGCAAAAGACCGTTCCATCGATCCGCCATTGCCAGTGGCGTCGAAGACGACATCGAATCCATCTCCCTCGGTCGCCTGCGCAATCGCGCTTGCCAGATGCTCGTCGGCAAGAAGACCGCGTGAAAAGCCGAGCTTGTCCGAGGCGAAAGCCAAGCGTTCCGCACTCGTATCCAGAAGCGTCACATGATGTCCGGCGATCCGGGAGAAGATGGCCGTTCCGAGCCCGATCGGCCCCGCTCCGATCACAAGCGAGCGGACGCCGGCAGGAGCGCCAGACCGCCGCACCGCATGGGCCCCGATCGCCAGGAATTCCACCGTGGCAGCCTCGTCTGGCGACAGGCTCTTAGCCGGATAGAGGTTCTCTTCCGGCATGACGATTTCCTCGCAGAACGCCCCATCGGTGTGAACGCCGAGAACTCTGATCGCCGTGCAGCAGTTAGGCCTTCCATTGCGGCAGGCGATGCAACTTCCGCAGGAGAGATAGGGATTGACGACCACGAGCGTTCCAGGTGCAAGCCGGGTACCGGGGCCGGCCTCGACGACGGTCGCGGAGATCTCGTGCCCCATCACGCGCGGATATTGCAGGAAGGGATGCTTGCCTTCGAAGATGTGGTAGTCGGTGCCGCAAATACCGACCCGACTGATGGCGAGACGCGCCCAGCCCGCGGCAGGAGCGCCAGGCCGATGGCGGTCGACGATCTCCAGGCGTCCGGGTTCTGAACAAAGGACAGCTTTCATGCGGTGTTCCGGGCCTCAGTAATGACGGATTGCGAAGATGCGGCGATCATCGTGCTCCCCGCCGTCTGAGCTGGTCGAAGTAGACGATGACGATGATCAGCAGTCCTGTGATGATGCGCTGCCAGAAGGAATTGACGTTGAGCAGGTTGGCGCCATTGTTGATCGTGGCAAGGATGAATGCGCCGAGAAGCGGCCCATGAACCGAGCCGACGGCGCCGAAGAGGCTCGTGCCGCCGATGACCGACGAGGCGATCGCCTGCAGTTCCCAGCCCTCCGCCTGCGTCGCATTGCCGATGCCGATGCGCGAGGCGAGCAGCAGGCCGACGAAGGCGGCGCAGGTCGAGGACAGGATATAGGCGAGATAGATGGTGCGGTTGACGTTGACGCCGGAAAGGCGGGCCGCCTCGCTGTTCGAGCCAACGGCAAAGAGATAGCGGCCGAACCGGCTTAGATGCAGGAAGATATAAGCGGGGATGGCGACGACGATCACCATCCAGAAGAGGCTCGGGATGCCGAGGAAATTGGCGCGCGAGAAATTGGTGAAAGCCTCGTTGGTGATCGAGATCGTCGAGCCGTTGGTGAGCAGCAGGCCGATGCCGCGCAGCGACGTCAGTGTAGCGAGCGTGATGATGAAGGGCGGCAACCCCATGCGGACGATGCCGAAGGCATGAAAGGCGCCGATAAGGACGCCGATCGCCAAGGTCGCGATGAGCGCGAGCCAGAGCGGCACCCCGGCGGCAAGCAGCCAGGCGACGATCACGCTGGTGAAGCCGACGACTGCGCCGACCGAGAGATCGATGCCCGCCGTGATGATCACGAAGGTCTGGCCGACTGCGAGGATCGCCGTCATAGCGCCCTGGCGCAGCAGGTTGCTGATGTTGTTCGGCGTCCAGAAGCTGTTGGTCGAGAGGCCGAGAAGCAGCCAAAGGAAGAGCAGCAGCCCCAGGAGCGTGAGTCCGAAGAGGATGCTGACGCCCTTTCTCGGCGTCGGCCCTGTGCTGCTTTCTACTGTTTCCACACTCATCGCTTCCTCCCTGCAGTCCTTCTTTTCCAGTCGATGCGATCAGGCATTGATCGCCTGCGCCAGCACATCTTCGTGACTGGCGGCGCGGTAATCGTGGCTCGCCACAAGCCGCCCCTGCCGAAACACATGCAGGCGGTCCGCGAGCTCGTAGACCTCCGGCAGATAGGAGGAGATCAGGATGATCCCCGCCCCCTTTTCGAGCAGCCGGGCGAAGAGCCGGTAGATCTCCGCCTTGGTACCGACGTCGACGCCGACCGTCGGCTCATCGAAGATGAACAATTTGGCGCCGTGGCTCAGCCATCTGCCGATGACGATCTTCTGCTGGTTGCCGCCGGACATGGCGGAGGCGAGCACCCGCCGCGACGGCGTCTTGATCTTCAGATCGCGGATCTGGCGGTCGGCATTGGCGGCCTCCTCTGCGCGATTGATGGTCAGCCCGCGCGTCAACCTACGAAAGACCGGAAGGTTGATATTGAGGCCGATCGGCAGGTTGAGGCAAAGGCCCTGATCGCGGCGACTCTCCGGCGCGAGTGCGATTCCAAGCTCCATCGCGATCCGTTCATTATCGATCTCGACCTTCCGGCCCTGCCAGAAGACTTCTCCAGCGCTTATCGGTTGGCGGCCGTAGAGGCCAAGCGCGAACTCGCTGCGTCCGGCACCGATCAGGCCGTAGAGCCCGACGATCTCGCCGGCCCGGACAGAGAGTGATATATCGCTGAAGCCTGGCCCCGAAAGCCCCCGCGTCTCGACGATGGTTTCGCCGAGCGGAAAGTGTTCCTTGTGATAGATCTGCTCGATGGTGCGGTTGATCATCAGCGCGATCAGTTCGGCCTCGTTTGTCTCGTCAATCGCGCGCGTGCCGACATGTGTGCCATCGCGCAACACCGATACCCGGTCGGCAAGCTCAAAGACTTCTTCCAGCCGATGGCTGATATAGACGATAGTGACCCCTTCGCTCTGCAAACGGCGGATGAGGCGAAACAGTTGTGCGGATTCTTGGCGCGTGAGGTAGGCCGTCGGCTCATCGAAGATCAGGAATTGCGTGCCGCGCATCGCCGCGCGCGCAGTCGCGACGAGCTGCTGCTGCCCGATCGTCAGGCTGCTGAGGACCGCATTGGCCGGCAGGTTGAAGCCGAGATCGTCCAGCACGCCCTGGGCTGCAGCGGTCATGGCGCGCTTGCGCATGAGACCGCGGCGGTTCATCTCGTCGCCGAGGAACATATTGGCCGCCACGCTCAAGTGCGGACAGAGCACCACCTCCTGGTGAACCGCATTGATGCCGCGGGCGATCGCTTCGTTGGGGCTCGCAAGCAGGACGGGCTCGCCGCACCAGAGCACCTCGCCCGCCGTTCTCGGTATGACGCCGGTCAAGAGCTTGATCAGTGTCGATTTGCCGGCGCCGTTTTCGCCGACGATCGCATGGATCTCCCCGGAGAGAAACGTGATGGTCGCGGGCTTCAGCGCTTCGACGGCGCCGTAGTTCTTCCGCAGGACGCGCAGTTCCAGGATCGGTTCACCCTTCGGAACGGGATGGCCACCGGCTGCCTTGACCTCGGCCTCGTGCCTTTGGCTGACCTCTTGAAGCCCTGTCATGATGTCTCCTCCTCCCTTTCCGGATTGCGGCGGCCGGCGTCCTCAAGCCGACTGCCGCGCCCCAAAAAATGCGTTGTGGCGCCACGGAGTCGGTGCGCCACAACGAGATACCGATTCAGTTCACCTTCGGGTTCAGGAGGGCGTCGATCTTCGGATCGGACATGTTGGCCTTGGTCACCAGGTTCGCGCCGGTGTCGACGTTGGCCTCGACTTTCTCGCCCTTCGAGGCGGCAAGCGCCGTCTTTATGCCATCATAACCCATGCGATAGGGATCCTGCACGACCAGTCCGGCGAGCACACCTTCCTTAAGGAAACCGACGGTCTTCTCGTCGCTGTCGAAGCCGATGACCTTGATCTTTTCGCCAAGATTGTTCTCGGCGATCGCCTGTCCGACGCCCTGCGCCATGATCAGGTTGGAGGCGAAAACACCGACGAGATTGGGATTGGCGGTGATCAGGTCGGTCATGATGTTGAGACCGGTCGTCGCTTGGCCGTCGGCGTATTTATCGGCAACGACCTTCAGGCCCGTATACTTCGTTTTGACCTGGTCCAGAAAGCCCCCACGGCGCTGATCGAGCGAGCCGACGCCGGGCAGGCTGGTGATGATGGCGATCTCGCCCTCTTCCTTGCCGGTCGCTTCCTTGATCGCGGCAGCCAGGCCATCAGCGGCGATACGGCCGCCCTGGACGTTGTCGGTCGTCAGGAACGAAGTGAACGCCTTCGAATCGGCCGCGGAGTCAATCCCGATGATCGGTACGGACTTGGCCGCCTCGTCGATCGGCTTGCCGAGTGCCTTGAATTCGGTAGGTGCGATCACGACCGCTGCCGGCGAGCCGGCGACAGCGTTTTCGAGAATGCTGATCTGGCCGTTGATGTCGGATTCCGACTGTGCGCCGAGTTCCGGCACGTTGACGCCCAAGTCCTTGCCAGCGGCGCGCGCGCCCGCGAGCACGATCTGCCAATAGAAGGAGGTGGTGTCCTTGACGATGATCGGGATGGTGACGTCCTGCGCGAACGATGTTGCGGGTGCCATAGCTACCGCGAAGGCGGCGCCGGCAAGGGCGTTGAAGGCGCGTCGGGAAAGAATGCGCTTGGCAATGCTCATCGGGTTTTCTCCTCTCAAGTAACACCCTGTTCCATTATCGAGAGCAATCCGTCAGGTGCTTACGGATTGATCTTTTATCTATAAAAAACAGACGAGACGCTAATACAGGAAATTCGAAATGACAAGCCGTCATGACCGGTTCCACGCATTGCGTTCCTCCAACACGCAACAGTCATCCGATCGATTGCGTCGTGCCCTTACTCCCCTCCCGCTCTCGCCGACATTGACGGCGGGCATCGCGCATCAAGCTCTCACGGCCTCCGCACCGAGCTCCGGCGCAACGAGCGTGTACGGCTCGAACGCCGCGAAAGCCTCCTTCGTCACCTTCCACCGGGTCAGTTCCATGTTCCTTTCGAGGCTCGAAGGCTTGGCGGTGCCGAGCAGAACCGAAGCGACCTGCGGATTGGCAAGCGGGAACTGGAGCGACGGTGCGGCGAGCGGCATGCCGCGCTCGCGTGCGATGCGCTCCATCGCCGCGACTTTCGTCCGGACCTCTTCAGTCGCCGGCATATAGTCGAAATGCGCACCCTCCACCGGGCCGGTCGCGAGGATGCCGGAATTGAACACGCCGCCGACGATGAGAGATGTCCGCTTCTTCTCGCAAAGCGGCAGCAACTCGGCGACTGCCGACCGATCGAGGAGCGTGTAGCGCCCCGCAAGCAGGATGCAATCGATGTCCGCGTGCCTCATCACGTCGAGGCAGACCGGCACCTCATTGACGCCCAGGCCGTAGGCGGAGATGACGCCGCTCGATTTCAGCTCTTCAAGCGCCTTCAGGCCGGAGTCCATCAGCTGCCGGAGGTAGACGGCGTTCTTCGCCGTGCCATGAGTATAGCCGCCGATGTCATGGACGTAGAGGATGTCGATGCGGTTGAGACCCAAACGGGCGTAGCTGAACTCTGCTGACCGCATGATGGCATCATAGCCGTAGTCATAGGTAACATCGAAGTTCAGCGGCTTGACGTAGGAATAATCGGGAACCTTGTCTTCCGACACCGGGTGAAGCAAGCGCCCGACCTTGGTCGAGAGCACGAAGCTCTCGCGCGGCTTGTCGCGCAAGAAATCGCCGACGCGTCTCTCGGCGAGCCCGAGACCATAATAGGGCGCCGTGTCGAAATAGCGGATGCCCGCAGCCCAAGCGGCGTCCAGCGTCGCCATTGCCGCCTCGCGCGTGCATTCGCGATAGAGGCCGCCGAGCGCTGCTGTACCGAAACTGTATTCGGTCACGGCGAGATCAGTCCCGCCGATCTTTCTCGTCTGCATTCCCTGTCTCCTCCCTCCAAGGATGCCTTTTCTCACATCGTCAGAGCGGGATGAGGAAAAGTGTAGACGGTTTTCCGCCCGCATTCCGCTCTAAGTTCTTAGAATCGATCACGGCCATGGTTTGGGTTGATTCAATCCAAACCATGGTGGTCTAAAGCGTCGCCCCAAGATGCCAGGGCACGAATTCGTTGTCGCCGTAGCCGAAGAGCTCGCTTTTCGTCTTGCTGCCTGATGCCGTGTCTATGATGAGATCGAAGATCTTGCGGCCGAGGTCTGCAATGTTTGCCTCCCCGGAAGCGATCACGCCGCAATCGATATCCATGTCCTCTTCCATGGCCCGGTAGAGCGCCGTGTTGCTGGTGAGCTTGATCGACGGTGCCGGCCGACAGCCGAAGCAGCTGCCGCGCCCCGTCGTGAAAGCGATGACATTGGCGCCGCCGGCGACCTGGCCGGTTGCCGAAACCGGATCGTAGCCGGGCGTATCCATGAACACCAAGCCGTGCTCGGTGACGCGCTCGGCATAATTATAGACGGCCGTTAGCGGCGATCGTCCCCCCTTGGCGACGGCGCCGAGCGATTTTTCCAGGATCGTCGTCAGACCGCCGCGCTTGTTGCCGGGCGACGGGTTGTTGTCGAGCGAAGCGCCGTGCATCGCCACATAGTCTTCCCACCAGGAAATCAGCCCATCGAGCTTCGCGGCGACTGCTTCGTTTACAGCTCGGCTGCGCAGCAGGTGCTCCGCGCCGTAAATTTCAGAGGTTTCGGAGAGAATCGCGGTACCGCCGGCGCCGGCAAGGAGGTCGACCGCGGCGCCGAGCGCCGGGTTCGCCGTGATGCCGGAAAGCCCATCGGAGCCGCCGCACTGCAAGCCGACGAGGATCTCGCTGACCGGGATCGGCACACGTCGCGCCGTTGCAACCTCCTGCGCAATTTCATCGAGCATGCCGAGCGCGCGCTCGACGGAACGACGGGATCCGCCGGCCTCCTGAATGTTGAAATGCCGCTTTTCCGCGCCGGAGCCGCTCTGGCCGTAGAGCGTCAACTGATTGACCTCGCAGCCGAGCCCGACCATCAGCACCCCGCCGAAATTGGCGTGGCGGGCATAGCCGGCCAAGGTGCGGTGCAGGTTCTTCATCCCGTCACCGGTCGACGACATGCCGCAGCCTTGGTCGTGGACGATCGGAACGAAGCCGTCGATGCCCTCATATCTGGGCAGAATCCGCCGGTTGGCCTCGTCGGCGATCGCCCGACAGACCGTGGTGGAACAGTTCACGCTGGCAATGATGCCGATATAGTTGCGCGTTGCCGCCCGTCCGTCGGCGCGACGATATCCGAGAAATGTCTTCGCCTTGTCGCTCTCGCTTGCAGCTTCCGGAGGAACCGGAGCGCCGATCGAAAGACGGTCCTGGTCGAAGGCGAGATTGTGTGAATGCACATGCTCGCCGATCGTAACGTCGCGGGTGGCGCGACCGATCGCCTGGGCATATTTGACCACGGGTTCACCAGCCCCGATCGGTCGAATGGCCACCTTATGACCGGGTTCGATCCGAGCCGTCGCGTGCACGCCGCCAGGCAGGGTCTCGCCGGGCTCGATCGCCACCGTGGCGACAGCGACGTTGTCCTCCGGCGAAAGAAGGATCGAAGACGATGCGGACAATCTCGAGCTCTCCCTGAACGGTTTTTCCCGCATGTGACTATGCGAGCTTTTGTCTTTTATCTACAATAGACAGATATTCGTCAACGGGTATTATGGGGGTAATCGGAACAAGAAAGCCAGGTGCCCGGCCAATCGGGGCACCGAAGAAGAGCACATGCCGACAAGAAAAATAGAACACAGGAATCGAGACAAACCGAGTTTGCCGAGCTAGATCAGCGTCCCAGTCGGCGGAGCGAGACCCCCGCCCGACGGTACCTCGATCAACTCGTCAACCGGCCGGAACCCTTTTTCATGGCGAAGCAGAACACCGTTTTCAAGGACGCCTTCAACCGCTGCCTCAAGCTGCTGGCGGAGACATCCACGCTGCCCTCGGAGCCGGAACTCGGGCAGGTGCTGGGCGTCAGCCGCACGACCGTGCGCTCTGTCCTTACCCGCTGTGAAGATCTCAAGCTGATCACCTGGGACAAGCGCCGGAAGACGGTTCTGCGGCGACCTGAGCCATCCGACTATTTTCCGACCGAAGAAACCGATTCCCTTGCCGAGATCATCGAGCGCAGTTTCATGCGGCGGATTCTGGCGGGCGGCGCCGAACCCGGCATGCAGATCAACGAGCTCGAACTTGCGCGCGAGATCGGCACCGGAACGACGAGCGTGCGCGAATTCCTCATCCGCTTCAGCCGTTTCGGCCTGATCGAGAAGCGGCCGAACAGCCATTGGGTGCTAAAGGGATTTACGCGCGACTTCGCGCTGGAGCTGACGGAAGTCAGGGAAATGTTCGAGCTTCGCTCGGCCGCGAGCTTTGTCGCCCTTCCGCAAGACCACCCCGCCTGGGAAGACCTGAAGAAGATCAAGGCGGAGCACCGGGACATCCTGGCCGACATCGACAAGCGCTATAAGGAATTTTCCGAACTCGACGAGCGCTTCCACCTGCTGGTGCATAAATCCTCCAGCAACCGATTCATCATCGATTTCTACGACATCATCGCCATCGTCTTTCACTACCACTATCAATGGAACAAGACGAACGCGCGGGAACGCAACGCCCGCGCGCTGGAAGAGCATCTCGCCTATATCGCAGCACTCCAGTCGCGTGATCCAAAACAGGTGGAACAGGCCTGCAGGCTGCACCTGAAATCAGCGAGGGAAACCTTGCTTCAATCCATTCCCTAGCCGGCTATGCGGGGTAGGTCGCGATCGTAGCCGGGGCCAGCACGTGCCAATCAATAGCCGGATTCAATTGTTACCGGCTGATCCTCGCCCAAAAATTCCCTTCGCAGGCGCTGCGTCGCGCTGACAAGCAGCGTCACATCGGTGCCGATCGCCATGAAATCGGCGCCGAGATCACGGTAGTCGCGCGCCTGTGCGAGATCGAGGGTCATGATGCCGCGCGCCTTGCCGGCACGCTGGATGCGTGCAAAGGCGTCGACGATGGCGGCGCGGACGTCCGGATGGCCGGAATTTCCGAGATATCCCATGTCCGCTGCTAAATCCGCCGGCCCGATGAAGACGCCATCGACGCCATCCAGGGCAGCGATGGCGTCGATCGAGTCCAGCCCCGCCCGGCTCTCGATCTGCAGAATCAGGCAGATTTCGTCGTTCGCGGTCTGAAGATAGTCCGTTATGCGCCCGAAATTCGAGGCCCGCCCGAGCGCCGCGCCGACACCGCGAACGCCGTGCGGCGGATAGCGGACCGCGCGAACGAGCTGCCGCGCCTGCTCGACGCTGTCGACCATTGGAATGAGAAGCGTCTGCACACCGGTATCGAGAACCTGCTTGATAAGAGCGGTATCGCCAACCGGCAGGCGAACGATCGGGTGGCTGCCTCGTCCCGAAACCGCATGGTACTGGGCCGAGAGCAGCGGCAGATCATTCGGCGCGTGCTCGCCATCGATCAGCAGCCAGTCATAACCGCTATCGGCGATGACTTCGGCAGCGTAGGGACTGGCAAGCGCCACCCACAGGCCGAGCTGAAAGCGGTTTTCGCGTATCGCCGCTTTAAAGGGGTTCTTCGGGGCCGGCATTGATCGCTCTCCTATGACCTCAGGATCTGTCAAATTTGTCCAATCTGCGCAGGGCCGCGGAGACCCACTTACCCCTCGTCCGGCCTGCCGGCCACCTTCTCCCCACGCGGGGAGAATGGACACACGTCGCAGCACTCCGCTCCCAACCCCCTCTCCTCGCCTCGGCAAGAGGGCGGCGTGAGCGGCTATCCCGCTCGAATTACTAGAATCGACGTCAATTTCTTACCGGTAAAAGAAAAAACCGGCCAGAGCTTTCCGGCCGGCTGGATTGCACGCCGACGATGCAACTCAAGCTATACCGCCAAGGCAGACATATTTGATCTCAGTGAATTCCTCGATGCCGTATTTCGAGCCCTCGCGACCAAGACCGGAGAGCTTGACGCCACCGAACGGCGCCTCGGCGGTGGAGATCAGGCCGGTGTTGACGCCGACCATGCCGTATTCAAGTGCTTCCGCCACGCGGAAGACACGCGCGAGATCCTTCGCGTAGAAATAGGAGGCAAGGCCGAATTCGGTGTCGTTCGCTTGGGCGATCACATCGGCCTCGTCCTTGAACCGGAACAGCGGCGCAACCGGTCCAAAGGTCTCCTCGCGCGCCACGGCCATCGCCTGGGTGACATCCGTCAGCACCGTCGCTTCGAAGAAGGTGCCGCCCAGCGCATGTCGCTTGCCGCCGTGGACGACGCGAGCGCCCTTCGCTGTCGCATCGGCAATATGCTCCTCGACCTTCTCGAGCGCGGCCTGATCGATCAGCGGCCCGAGGATAACGCCTTGCTCCATGCCGTTGCCGGTCTTGAGCTTGGCGACGGCAGCCGAGAGCTTTTCGGAGAAGGCGGCGTAAACGCCATCCTGCACATAGATGCGGTTGGCGCAGACGCAGGTCTGGCCGTTGTTGCGGAACTTGGCAATCAGCGCGCCCTCTACCGCCGCGTCGAGATCGGCATCGTCGAAGACGATGAAGGGGGCGTTACCGCCGAGTTCCAGACCCAACTTCTTGATCGTGCCGGCGCTCTGGCGATAGAGCTCGGCGCCGACCTCGGTCGATCCGGTGAAGGTCAGCTTGCGCACGGTCGGGTTCGAGGTCATCTCGCCGCCGATCTCGCGGGCCGAACCGGTAAGGACGCTGAAGAGGCCCGCTGGCAGGCCGGCTCTTTCGGCAAGCACGCCAAGCGCAATGGCCGAGAACGGCGTCTGCGAGGCGGGCTTCAAGACCATGGCGCAGCCGGCGGCAATGGCCGGACCGGCCTTGCGGGTGATCATCGCATTCGGGAAGTTCCAAGGCGTGATCGCGGCAACGACGCCGATCGGCTGCTTCATCACCAATATGCGCTTGTCCGGCTGATGCCCGGGCACGAGGTCGCCATAGATGCGCCGTCCCTCTTCCGCAAACCATTCGATAAAGCTTGCGCCGTAGACGATCTCGCCGGTCGCTTCCGCCAGCGGCTTTCCCTGCTCGAGTGTCAGGATCTCGCCGAGATCGTCCTTGTTCTCGATCATCAGTTCGAACCAGCGGCGCAAGATACCCGAGCGCTCCTTGGCGGTTCGCGCTGCCCAGCCCTTCTGGGCAAGACGCGCCGCTTCGATCGCCGCCCTGGTTTCGGCCACGCCGAGCTTCGGCACGCGACCGATCACCTCGCCGGTCGCCGGGTTGTTCACCTCGATCGCATTCTTCGGGTCCGCTTCGATCCAGTTCTCGCCCACGAGAGCGGCCTGGCGAAACAGCGACGGGTCCTTGAGATTCATGGCTGGTCCTTCCTCAGATATCTACAGAACTTATACAACTTTTTTTCCAAGCTCGACAATCACCCGCCCAAGGTTTCTGCATTTTTGCCTACAGGGAAAAACCCGAACCACTGCGCGATATCGGCGAAGGGAGGCGTTGGATTGCAACTCGACTGTCCCCGCTTGGTTCCGTGGCGCGCTCGACTGCTCGCTGGGCACCGTTGCTTCGTAAAGTTTTTACCGTCGCTCATCACTTTTGAGAGAGCACGTTCCAAAGATACATCATCTTCTGTAGCGTCGCCGCGAATCCTGCCTCGAATGGCAGGCCCTCCTTGCCACTGCATGTTCGTTAGATCGGAGCCGATTTAAGGATAAAAACATGCAGCTGTTCAAAGTGCTACAGCGACCGTTGTGCGTCTGAAAAGACGCACGACGCTGCAGGAACGAGGCTTCCCAAGGGATTCAGATACAAGAAAAGGACGTTCGTTCGTGACAGAAATCAACTACAGAAGAGCCGACCATCCAATCCATTCGATCTTCCTGGAGCGTTGGTCGCCGCGCGCCTTCACCGGTGAGGAAATCAGCGACAAGGACATGCTCGCCCTCTTCGAGGCGGCGCGCTGGGCACCCTCGGCGAGCAACAACCAACCTTGGCGCTTCGTCTATGCCCGCCGCGGTACCGAACACTTCGCGACATTGCTGGACATCCTCGACGAGAGCAATCAGCGCTGGGCGAAAAACGCCTCGGCGATCGTCATCATTCTTTCGAAGACGCACAGGCTCACATCGAACGGCGAGCTCAGGCCCGCCTATACCCATGCCTTCGACACCGGTGCCGCGTGGTTCGCGCTGGCGCTGCAGACGCAGGTCGCCCGATTGCATGCCCACGCCATGGCCGGGATCGACCGCGACAAGGCCATGCGGGTGCTCGAAATTCCGGAACACTATCGGGTCGAGGCCGCAGTCGCGATCGGGAAGCTTGCCGATCCGTCCACGCTTCCCGACGACCTGCGCGAACGGGAAAAGCCGAGCCAGCGCAAGCCGCTCGCCGACTTCGTTTTCGAAGGGCGCTTCAAGGCCGACTGAGGCAGTCACAAAAAAATCCCGGCGCTTTTCGGCGCCGGGAAATTTTTCGATCCATTGTCAGCGGCTCAGATATCGAGATTGGCAACGCTCAGCGCGTTCTCCTGGATGAAATCGCGCCGCGGTTCCACCTCGTCGCCCATAAGGCGGGAGAACAGTCCGTCCGCATCGGTCGCATCGGACACCTTGACCTGCAGCAGCGAGCGGACGTTCGGGTCAAGCGTGGTTTCCCACAATTGCTCGGCGTTCATTTCGCCCAGCCCTTTGTAGCGCTGCATGGTTAGCCCCTTGCGACCGGCCGCAAAGATCGCGTCGAGGAGCGCGCGCGGGCCGCTGATTTCCTGGGTGCCGTCGCGGCGCCGCAGGATCGGTGGAGAGGCATAGACTTCCTTCAGTTTCCCGGTTAGCTGATCGATATGGCGAGCGTCGGAGGAGCCGATCAACGCCATGTCGAGCACCGACACTTCCTTGACCCCGCGCACCATTCGCTCGAGCTTCAGTCCGCCCTCGGCGGTGACCGTACCGGTCCAGCCGCGTTCGGTCTCCTCGGCGACCACATCGAGACGGCGCGCCACCTCGGCAGCCACTTTCTCGTACTCATCACGCCGGCCATTGAGTTCCACGTTGAGCGCACCGGCAATCGCGGCCTGTTCGACGATTGCCCGGTTATAGCGCGAATGCAGACCGTCCATCAGCGAGCGCAGGCGCAGCGCATCATTGATGACTTCGCGCAGATCCTGCCCGGTCCTGACCTCGCCGGAGGCAAGCAACAGCGCCGCTTCCTCCAGGCCCATGGTGATCAGGTAATCCTCAAGCGCCTTCTCATCTTTCAGATATTGCGCGGACTTGCCGCGAGTGACCTTATAGAGCGGCGGCTGGGCGATATAGAGATGCCCACGCTCGATGAGCTCCGGCATCTGCCGGAAAAAGAACGTCAGCAGCAGCGTGCGGATGTGGGCGCCGTCGACGTCGGCGTCCGTCATGATGATGATCTTGTGGTAGCGCAACTTGTCAGCGTTGAACTCGTCCTTGCCGATGGACGTGCCGAGCGCGGTGATCAGCGTGCCGATTTCCTGGCTCGAAAGCATCTTGTCGAAACGCGCGCGTTCGACGTTCAGGATCTTGCCGCGCAGCGGCAGGATCGCCTGATTTTCGCGCGAGCGGCCCTGTTTGGCCGAGCCGCCGGCCGAATCACCCTCCACCAGGAACACTTCCGATTTCGCCGGGTCGCGTTCGGAACAGTCGGCAAGTTTGCCGGGCAGCGACGAGATATCGAGCGCACCCTTGCGGCGGGTCAGTTCGCGTGCCTTGCGCGCTGCTTCGCGCGCAGCGGCCGCCTCGACGACCTTGCCGACGAGGATTTTCGCCTCCGACGGGTTCTCTTCCAGCCAGACGCTCAAGGCCTCGTTGACGAGGCTCTCGACGACCGGCCGGACTTCGGACGAAACCAGCTTGTCTTTGGTCTGCGACGAGAATTTCGGATCCGGCACCTTCACCGACAGCACCGCCGTCAGCCCTTCGCGGCAATCGTCACCGGTCAGCGATACCTTTTCCCTCTTGGTGATGCCGGATGTGTCCGCATAGGACGTGATCTGTCGGGTGAGCGCGCCGCGGAAGCCCGCCATATGCGTGCCACCGTCGCGCTGCGGGATGTTGTTGGTGAAGCAGAGCACGTTCTCGTGATAGCTATCATTCCACCACATCGCCACTTCGACGGTGATGCCGTCCTTTTCGCCACGAATCGAAACGGGCTTGTGTACGAGCGGTTTCTTTGCCCGGTCGAGATAGGCAACGAAAGCCTCAAGCCCGCCATCATACATCATCTCATCCTGACGCACGTCCGAATGGCGCTTGTCGGTCAAGACGATGCGGACCCCGGAATTGAGGAAGGCGAGCTCGCGCAGGCGGTGTTCGAGGGTGGCGTAGTCGAACTCTACGTTGGTAAACGTCTCTGAACTCGGCAGGAATGTAACTTCGGTGCCTGTTTCGTCGCCGGCATCTCCGCTGATCTTCAGCGGGCCATCTGCGACACCGTGCGTGAAGCTCATCTCGTGTATCTTACCGGCGCGGCGAATCTTGAGCTTCAACGACGCGGAGAGGGCGTTGACGACAGAAACGCCGACCCCGTGCAGACCGCCGGAGACCTTGTAGGAGTTCTGGTCGAACTTCCCGCCGGCGTGGAGCTGCGTCATGATGACCTCAGCGGCAGAGACGCCCTCCTCCCTGTGGATGTCGGTCGGAATACCACGGCCATTATCCGTAACGGTAACGGAGCCATCGGGATTGAGCGTCACCGTGACGATATCTGCATGGCCGCCAAGCGCTTCGTCGATCGCGTTGTCGACGACCTCGTAGACCATGTGGTGCAGACCGGAACCGTCATCGGTGTCACCGATATACATGCCCGGCCGCTTGCGTACGGCGTCGAGGCCTTTCAGCACCTTGATGGAATCGGCACCATATTCGGCGTTGGCGCCGGCTTCGGTCTCAGGAATATCGGTCATTCGGCTTCAAGTCTTTCCAGTTTTCGGACGTCGTGATTCGTCGCGAATCACAGCGCGAGATGCCTCGCGGACTATAGAAAATTTGTCCAAAGGTTCCAAATCCCAGACCCCAGAACAGCGGTCGGGAACGGGTTCATCCCCTGTCATTATCAGGAATTGCGGCTTTTTCCAAAATTTCTTCCAATGCCCGGATCGTCTCTTCCGACAAGCTGCGTATCTGCCCGCTCAACCGGTTGGCAAATGCGGTGTGACCGGGCGGCAGGCCCGATGTATCGAGCACCACTTTCGGGTCGGAAATATCGGCAATCCGGAAGAGCTCGTCGGCTTCGTCCCAGATGACGTTGAAGTAACCGGCGACACGCTGAAGGAAATCAAAGCTCGGCGCGCCGCGTTTGCCATGCTCGAGCGCCGAAAGGTAAGCGGCGGAAACGCCGATCGCCGCCGCCATCTCTTTTTGCGATACACCTTTCCGGCGGCGCAGTTCGCGCATGGCCTCGCCGAACGGCGTCACGATGCACTTCCCTTTGCGCGCGCCAGCCGGACATAGAGCGCCCCCTCGCCTCCATGGTTTCGCGCCGCCGGTTCATAGGATGATATCAGCGAGCGAAACTCCGGCAGCGAGAACCAGAGCGGCACCGCCCGCTTCAAAGCGCCGTCGCTGCCGAGCGACGTTCCCTTGCCGGTTATCACCAGGACGTGACGAAGGCCGCGCTCATGCGCTTTCAGCAGAAACTGCAGCAGCAGGCCATGCGCCTCGCTTTGGATCATTCCATGCAGATCGATTCGCGCTTCAAGCGTGAGCCGACCTTTTGCCAACTTGCGTTTGACTGGCCGCTCAAGAGGATAGTGCAGACGTTCGGCCTTGCCGCCGCTGAGGGCGATGCCGCGATCGGCCTTTTCGGGCTTCGACGTCGCCGTATCGGACGGGAGCGTGGCCGCTGTGGCGGACGGCGGTTCATCTTCGCGCAGCAACTCCGTCAGGTCTTCCACCCGCCCTGGCATGGGTCTGGTCGAGCGCGCAACCTTCCCCCAAAGAATGCGGTCCTCCGGCGAAAGCTTCTTCTCCCTAGCCATGGCGGTATCTGCTAGCAGCCGCACGAGGGACGAAGATGAAGAAATCGGCTTCGTTTCGAACCGAGCCCGCAAGATTGCCCGCCTCGTCGCCGGATCCGGTGAAGATGTCGCCGCGCGCCGGACCGACAATCGCCGAACCGGTATCTAGCGCCAGCATCAGCCGTCCGAACGGGCGCCCGGCGTCAAGGTGGGTGAGCGTCGCGCTCGCAACATAAAAGGGGACGCCGAAGGTGTGGATGAGACGATCGACCGCCAGCGACCGTCCCGGCTCCAGGGGCACCTTTGCCGCTGCGACAGGGCCAAGATCTTCTTTCTCGACGGGCGCCTCGCGGAAGAAGATGAAAGACCGGTTGTGCCACAAAACCTCGTCGACCCGTTCAGGATGTGCTGCCAGCCAGTTGCGGATGGTTGCCATGGAAACGGTCGTCGCGTCGATCTCGCCCCGGTCGATCAGCAGCTTTCCGATTGCAGAAAAGCGGTGGCCGGTCTTGGCGGCGTAGGTAATGCGACGGCGCGACCCGTCCGCATACACGAGCCGGGCGGCGCCCTGCACATGAACAAAGAAGACATCGACCTTCGATCTGGCGTAGGCGATTTCAAGGCCGCGGCCGGCAAGAAAGCCCCGCTCGATCGCCTTGCGGTCGGGATATTCTTCGACGGCGCCGTCGCGAAGGCGGCCGAAGGCGAAATAAGGGTCCATGCCGCCCGGCCGGTTCGCATCGTCGATCTCGACCAGATCGGCCGGGCGGCGGTAGAAGGGAAAATGGAATACCTCGTCCGGCTCCGCGCGAACCTCTATCTCCGGTTCGTAGAAAGCAGTGACGAAACCGGTCCTCGTTTCATCGGGGCGAATTCGAAAAGGTACGAACTGCTCCTCGAAAAAGGCGCGGGCTCCGGCTGCATCGGAGACCCCGGAGCCGGAAGCCTCGAAGGCGGGCAACAGATCCGTAACGGAAATACCGAGCGAGCCGGTCTTATAAGGTTTGGCGATCACCACATGGCGATGGCAGCGGCGCAGCGCGGTGATGACGGGCGTCGGATCGTCCGCTTGCCAGCCGGACAGTTCCGCAAAGCTGACCGGCTCGAGATGAAAGGCCATGATCGCCTCTTACGGTCAGTTTTCCGATTCGGTGGCGATCAGCTTCCAATTCGGATCGCGTGAGCGGACGTCACGCGCGAAAGTCCAAAGATCGTTCACTTCGGCAACCGAGTCTGCGTCGCCGTCGATCAGCTTGCCCTGCTTGTCATAGGTGGCGGAAATGAGCTGGCTGACGATCCGCACCGTGATGTTTTCCTCGTTCTCCTTGAGCTCGGCATGCACGATGTCCGCCTTCTCGATGCCGACGAAGGTCGATTTGACCACCTCTCCCTTGGCCTCGCGCTCAGCGATGGCCGTGTCGAACCCTTCGTAGACTTCGCGTGACAGCAGTCCCTTCAGCGTCTTACGGTCGCCGTCAGCAAAGGCCATGACGATCATCTCATAGGCCATCTTGGCTCCATTGATGAATTCGCCGGGGTCAAAGCTCGGATCCGCATCGCTGATCGCCCTTAGCTGGGTGTTCAGCGCAGTTCCGGTCTTGGCGAAAGTGTCGATGGTGGCATACCGGGACTCGTCTTCCGCAGCGCTCTCGCGGCGGGGAAGTTGAACGACCTTGCCATTGTCCTTCGCCTCTGGTCCCTGGCCGATATCCCGCGGCGAATAGGGGTCGAAAGGCGGGCGCTCATTGCCCGTCCTGCGTCCGAGCACGCTCCGCAACTGCAGAAAGATGACCACGGCAGCGATCAGGAAAAAAAACGTGATGAAGTCGAAGGAGCCCATTTTCACCCGGAACCGCTGTTAGAATTTCCCTGGCATTCCATATAGTCTGCAAGGATAAACCATTCAAATGATGATGTCGCACCCATAAACCGGAGACCGACCAATTGCACGACTCTTCTTGCGAGCCCGATCGATGCGTTCCTTGATCATTCCCCTCATTGTCCTCGGCCTGCCGCTCGCAGAGATTGCCGGATTTGTCATCGTCGGCCGCGAAATCGGGCTCCTGATGACGCTCCTGCTGGTATTCCTGAGCGCTGTCGTCGGCATTTTCCTCCTGCGCATCCAGGGTTTCGGCGTACTTCAGCGCCTGCAGGATGCAGCTCGGACGGGGAACGACCCGGGCCTGGATGTCCTTGGCGCCGCGCTGATCTTCATTGCGGCGGTCCTTCTTATCATACCAGGCTTCGTCGGCGACATTGTCGGTCTTCTGCTCTTCCTGCCGCCGGTGAGGCGGGCCTTTGCGGCTTTTCTGCGGACGCGTGTCACGATCCTGACCGCCGGGACCGGCTTCTACCGTTCAAGTGGCCCCCGGCGCGAGCAACCGCGCGGGCCGCTTATTATCGACCTCGATGAGGATGAATTCTCCAGAAAGGGGAAGGACGAGGACGATTCCTCACCGCCGAACAACCGGATTTCTCATTAGATTGGGTTTATAATAAGACAAGGCGGGATGTGGAGGGACCAGCAGGCTTCTCCGCAAGGGGAACGGACCCAGGGCCACGAGGGTTGTAAGCCCAGGTCCTAAATGCTAGATGGCCTCACCAATTCGAAGTCCGAGGAAACTCTTATGACGACTGATACCGCATCCAACGGCAACGGCAGTGCCCAGCAAAGCCCGGCGCTCAATATCCTGGCCCAGTACGTCAAGGATCTTTCCTTCGAAAACCCAGGCGCGCCGCGTTCTCTGCAGGCTCGCGACCGGGCTCCGTCGATCAACATCAATGTCAACGTCAACGCCAACCCGCTTGCGGAGAACGATTTCGACGTCGTTCTGTCCTTGAATGCCGAAGCCAAGGACGGGGACAAGGTCCTGTTCAATGTCGAGCTCTCCTATGGCGGCGTCTTCCGCGTTAGCGGTTTTCCGCAGGAACACATGCTGCCGCTGCTCTTCATCGAGTGCCCGCGCCTGTTGTTCCCGTTTGCTCGCCAGATCGTCGCAGACGCAACGCGTAACGGCGGCTTCCCGCCGCTGATGATCGACCCGATCGATTTCGCTCAGATGTTTGCCCAGCGCATGGCGGAAGAAAAGGTCCGCGCTCAGGTCGCGAACACCAACAGCACCTCCAACTGACGTTTTTCTGTGTTGGAAATGCAATGCCCGGCTCTCGCGAGTCGGGCATTATTTTATTTCGCTGTATTTTACCCAGATAGCCTTGCTGCCGATATTGGAAATGAGCGCGGCATGCGCGGCGATTTCCACTTCCGTCAGTCGCGGCGGCAAAGGCCGTTTCCTTTGCACAATGATGATCGGTGCGTCGTCGGCTTCGATCGTTAAGCCACCCATCTGGCTTGTGACGAGGCCCAGCGCCGCCTGTCGGCCACCGATCATCTCGATATAGACTTCGGCGAGCAGTTCGGAATCGAGAAGGGCGCCGTGCTGTGCTCGATGGGAATTGTCGATGCCGTAACGGCGGCAGAGGGCGTCGAGCGAATTAGGCCCCATCGGATGCTTGCGCCGGGCGAGCGCCAGCGTGTCTGTCACCCGGTCGATGCCAATCGGCGGCAATCCGAGCCTTGCGAACTCGGCATTGATGAAGGCGACGTCGAAGGTCGCGTTGTGCGCCACCCAGCGCGCGTCGCCGAAGAAATCGAGGATCTCTTCCACGGCATCGGCAAAGCACGGCTTGTCCTTAAGGAATTCATCCGTGATGCCGTGGACGGCCAGCGCGTCCGGGTGAACCTTGCGATCCCCCGGATTGATGTAGATATGGATCGTACGCCCCGTTGGAAACTGATTCTCGAGCTCGACGCCGCCGATCTCGATCACCCGGTCCTCGCGGCTGTCTAGACCCGTCGTTTCCGTATCGAAGATGATTTCACGCATGAAGTTTCCCTGGTTCGCGGGGCTGGACCGAATCAATGCGAGCCGTTCTGCATTCTAATGTTGTTCTTTCCGCAGTTGAAGCACCGCTGCCGGTTTCCTCTTAACGGCGGAGTTGCGCCCCTTCGTCCGGCCTGCCGCCACCTTCCCCGCGCAAGCGGGCGAAGAGACAAACGGCAAGCGACTCAACCCCCCTCTGCCCGCAGCCGATCGACAATGGCGCGAACTTGCTGGCGCGTCTCGTCGAAACTGTTGCTCGTGTCGATGATGTAGTCCGCGCGTGCGCGCTTTTCGCTGTCTGGCACCTGCCGCGCGAGGATCATCGCAAATTTCTCGGCGGTCATCCCCTGGCGCTTCATGACGCGCTCCTTCTGCCTTTCCGGATCGCAAGTAACGACGACCACCCGGTCCAGGCGCGTCTCTGCCTTGGTTTCGAAAAGCAGCGGAATATCGAGAAGAACGAAGGGCGCCCCGGCCCTCTTGTGCCGCGCGATGAACTCCTTCTCCTTGGCGCGGACGAGCGGATGTACGATCCGCTCCAATTCCGCCAGGCGATCAGGCGCGCCGACAAGCTGTCGCGAAAGCTCCGCGCGGTCGATCACGCCTTTCTTTGCCACACCGGGAAAGGCCGATTCGACCGGCGCCACCGCCTCCCCGCGATAGAGGTCGTGCACCACCTGGTCGGCATCGTTTACTGGCACGCCGAGTTCCCGGAACATCTGGGCGGCAGTCGATTTCCCCATCCCGATGGAGCCCGTGAGCCCGACGATGATCATGCGTGAACGTCCATATCCCTTATGATGATCTGCCGAAGCGTCTCATCGACGACGGGCCTGCGACCAAACCATTTTTCAAAGCCGGGCACCGCCTGATGCAACAGCATGCCAAGTCCGTCTACGATCCGGAAGCCCTGCGCTTCGGCCTGGGCCAAGAGCGGCGTCTTGAGCGGCACATAGACGATATCGGTGACGACGGCCTCGCGCGCCATTGGCGAGAAATCGATCATCGGTGCCGTCTCGCCGTCCATCCCGAGCGAGGTGGTGTTTACGAACAGTCCGGCGCCGGACATGACTTCGGCAAGCGCCGTCATCGGATGTGCGTGCACAGGGGTACCGAAGCGATCGGCGAGCTCCCTTGCCTTTTCGATTGTGCGGTTCACCACATGAATCGTCTTGACGCCGCGATCACGGATCGCCTGGGTCACGGCGCGGCTCGCGCCGCCGGCGCCCAGGACAACAGCGGTCGAGATCCGGTCCCAGCCGGCTGCGCGTTCATCGAGATTGGCGACGAAGCCGCGGCCGTCCGTATTCGTCGCGCAAATTGCGCCATCCTCGAGCCAAAGGGTATTGGCCGCACCGAGCTCCGCGCTCAGTTCATCGGGTCGGTCGGAAAGTCGAAAGGCCGCCTCCTTGTGCGGAATGGTGACATTGCCGCCGCAAAGGCCGGCGGTCCCGTCCTTCAATTCGCGCATAAAATTGGGGAAGGCTTCGGGCGTGACCTCGTAGGCCCGGTAGGTTCCCGCGATTTTGAACTGCTTCAGCCAATAGCCGTGAATGAGCGGCGAGCGCGAATGCTTGATTGGATAGCCGGCGACGAAGGCATGGTTAACAAATGTTTCACGTGAATCACTCATCGATCGAACCCAGTTCGCGAAGTTTGGAGAGAAGCGGCAGCATCGGCAGGCCGAGAATGGTAAAGTAGTCGCCCTCGATCTTCTCGAAGAGTTGGATGCCCTCGCCTTCAAGCTGATAGGCTCCGACGCTCGCAAGCGCCTTCTCTCCGACCCTTTCCAGATGCCGTTCAACGAAAGCCCGGCTGAGTGGCCGCACCGTCATATGGGCGGACGAGACGTGTCGCCAGATGACCTCGGTATCGCGGACAAGAACAATCGCACTGTTCAGGCTGTGTGTCTTTCCGGATAGCGACAACAAATGATCGGCTGCCTCCGCCATATCCTTCGGCTTATGATAGACCCGCGATCCGAGCGACATCGTCTGATCGGAACCGATGACCAGTGCGCCGCTGAAATGCCGTGCCACGTCCCTCGCCTTGGCCTCAGCCAGCGCCAGTGCAACATCCACGGGCGATGCTCCGGAGTCCTCCAACGGCCGCTCCAGTGCCCGCTCGTTGACCTCGGCCGCCCTAGCTTGAAACGACAGGCCAGCATTCTCCAAGAGGGCGCGACGGAAGGGGCTGGCGGAAGCCAATACGAGTGAGGATGTCATCGCAAAATTCCTGGATTCCTCACAACGTCACCAGGACGCCGGAGCGGAAACGCTCGGAGACCGGCGTTTCTTCTTTCTTATGCGCTTATCTGAGCCGCGGACGAAGGGCAACGATGGCGGCGGCGGTTTCCTCGATCGAGCGGCGCGTCACGTCGATCATCGGCCAGTTGTTGCGTGCGCAAAGGGTGCGGGCATATTTCAGTTCCTCCGCAATTGCGGCGCGATCGGTATATTCCTCTCCATGAAAGCTCTGGCTCGTGCCGAGCACGCGATGCTGACGCACCTGCGAAATCCTGTCGGCGGTCGCGATGAGACCGACCACCAACGGCTTCGTCGCTTCTAGCAGCGCGTGGGGAAGCGGCACGCCAGGAACGATCGGCATGTTGGCCGTCTTGATGCCGCGATTGGCGAGATAGATGCTCGTCGGCGTCTTCGACGTACGGCTAATTCCAACCAGCACGACATCCGCTTCGTCGAAATCGGCCGGCATCTGTCCATCATCATGATCCATCGTGAAGTTCAGCGCCTCAATGCGGGCGAAATATTCGGCATCCATGACGTGCTGCGCACCGGAGCGGCGGCGCGACGGCGAGCCTAGATAGGACTGAAACAGTTCGATGATCGGATCGAGGACCGAGACGCAAGGCACGCCGATCTCGCGGCATTTCTGATCGATAATACCGGCGAGTTCACGGTCGACGATCGTATAAAGCACGATGCCGGGCGCGCCATCGATCGCATCCAATACCTGCATCAACTGCTTCCGATTGCGGATCAGCGGATAGACGTGTTCCAGAGCGTGCGACGATTGAAATTGCGCGGCAGCGGCACGTCCTGCAGCGATCAGCGTCTCGCCGGTCGAATCGGAGACGAGATGCAGGTGGAAATAGTTTTTTCGGTTCTCCACGCAATTCTCCGGAGGCTGTTGATAGGCCGGGACAGAAACACGTAACGGCGCGACGGCGCTTGAGGCAAGTGGAAAAGCGGCGAGTTATTCACATTCGCGGCCTGGCAGGAAAACCGGCGAAAGCGCATGTGGACAAGACTCATGAGAAAGACAAAGTGTCACGGCGATCGACTCTTCATCCACAGGAAGTGCAGTTTTGTCCGGACCCTCAACGCTTTGACTCCGCGTCGTTTTTTTGCTTCTCCCGGTTTTGCTCCGAAGCAGAGCCTATCCTCTCCCAATCCGCCGACGCCGAAGCCTGCAGCTTGGACGAAACGAGAATTGATTTTAATCCTTGATACCCACCGACTCTAAGAAATAGAAACCTTTTCAATAGAGTTTGATTATAGATTGGGAGAAGCTGCGAGTGACCGAAACACGTCGCAAGGTGCTGGAGGTCTTGGAAGGAAAATGCCTGACCCCACCACCCATCTGGCTGATGCGCCAGGCAGGCCGCTACCTCCCGGAATATCGGCAGGTTCGCGCGGAAGCTGGGAGTTTCCTTGATCTTTGCTACACACCCGATCTGGCAGTGGAAGTGACATTGCAGCCGATCCGGCGATACGCCTTCGACGCTGCGATCCTCTTTTCCGATATCCTGGTCATTCCTGACGCGCTCGGGCGAAATGTACGTTTCGAGGAAGGCCACGGGCCGAGAATGGATCCTATCGATGAGGATGGTATCGCCCGGCTCAGGGGTGACGGCATTTCCAGCCATTTGGCGCCGGTGTTCGAAACGGTTTCGCGATTGCGGCGGGAATTGCCCACCGAGACGACGCTCCTCGGTTTCTGCGGCGCCCCCTGGACCGTCGCGACCTATATGATTGCGGGGCGCGGAACGCCCGACCAAGCGCCCGCCCGGCTCTTCGGCTATCGTCATCCGAAAGCGTTCGATGACCTCATGGCATTTCTCGCCGACGTTTCGGCGGACTACCTGGTCGAACAGATTGATGCCGGAGCCGACGCCGTCCAGATATTTGATTCTTGGGCAGGCGTGCTCGGCGAGGACGAATTCGCCCGATTTGCCGTCGAGCCCGTCCGCCGTATGATCGCTTCCGTTCGCGCCCGGCGACCGTCCGCCAAGATTATCGCCTTCGCCAAAGGGGCGGGTCTCCTGTTAAGGGATTACCGGCAATTGACCGGAGCGGACGCGATCGGTCTCGACTGGTCGGTGCCGTTGTCCTTTGCCGCCGAACTGCAGAAGGATGGTCCGGTCCAAGGCAATCTGGATCCCATGCGAGTGGTGGCCGGCGGCAAGGCGATGGAAATCGGCATAGACCGTATCCTCGACGTGCTCGGTAATGGACCGCTGATCTTCAATTTGGGGCACGGGATAACGCCCGAAGCCGATCCGGAACATGTTGCGGCTCTGGTCGCCCGGGTTCGCGGGAGAGGGTGATGGGGGAACGCCAGACCGACAGCGGTCCAGGAAACAGAGCGCGGCGGCGTGCAATCTTCGCAATTTCGGCTTTCGCGGCGCTGCTGTTCGGGCTATTCGCCTGGCAGCCGGACGACCTCTACCTCTGGATAAAAGCATTTCATATTATCGCGGTGATGTCATGGATGGCGGCGCTTCTCTATATGCCGCGTCTCTTCATCTACCATACGGATGCTGCGCCCGGATCGGTGCAATCCGAGACATTCAAGATGATGGAGCAGCGGCTGCTTAAGATCATCATGAACCCGGCGATGATGATCTCCTGGGTGCTTGGCCTTTATCTCGCATGGAGCGTTTACGGTTTCCGCGGCGGCTGGCTGCACGCCAAACTGCTTTTCGTCGTGCTGCTGACTTTGGTGCATGTGCATTTCAGCCGGGCGGTCAATGCCTTCGATCGCGACGACAATCGGCGCGATGCGCGCTACTGGCGGCTGATGAACGAGGCCCCTACGCTGCTGATGATTCTCATCGTGATTATGGCTGTGGTGAAACCATTTTGAATTCAATCGATTCGCAGATGCAATAGTTGTCGCTAAATTGCCGCGACCCCTTGCGGCGTTTCACGTGAATCGCTATTTTCGCCTATCTCCTCTTCCATGGCCCTGTGACAAAGTTTAGAGCCTGCCTCTCCCCTCGCAGCTCCCTTACGAAAATCACCCCGCCTCCCATTCCCCATACCGAACGTGGACTCTTCATGGCTGAAATGAAGCTTCAAGAACTCAAGAACAAGACGCCGACCGATCTCCTGGCCTTTGCCGAAGAGCTCGAAGTCGAGAACGCCAGCACCATGCGCAAGCAGGAACTGATGTTCGCGATCCTCAAGGCGCTCGCGACGCAGGACATCGAGATCATCGGTGAAGGCGTCGTCGAAGTCCTCCAGGATGGATTCGGTTTCCTCCGGTCGGCGAATGCGAACTACCTTCCCGGGCCGGACGACATCTATATTTCCCCGTCGCAGATCCGGCGTTTCTCGCTGAAGACGGGTGATACGGTCGAAGGGCCGATCCGCGGCCCTAAGGAAGGTGAACGCTATTTCGCCCTGCTGAAGGTCAATACGATCAACTTCGACGACCCGGAAAGGATTCGTCACAAGGTCCATTTCGACAACCTGACGCCGCTCTACCCGAATGAGCGCTTCAAGATGGAACTCGAAGTCCCGACGTCGAAGGATCTGTCTGCCCGCGTCATCGATCTCGTCGCGCCGCTCGGCAAGGGTCAGCGCGGTCTGATCGTGGCGCCGCCGCGCACCGGTAAGACGGTGCTGCTGCAAAACATTGCGCATTCGATCACGGCCAATCATCCGGAATGCTATCTGATCGTTCTGCTGATCGACGAGCGGCCAGAGGAAGTGACGGATATGCAGCGCTCAGTTAAGGGCGAAGTCGTGTCCTCCACCTTCGATGAACCGGCGACCCGCCACGTGCAGGTTGCCGAAATGGTCATCGAGAAGGCGAAGCGCCTCGTTGAACATGGACGCGACGTGATTATTCTTCTCGATTCGATCACCCGCCTCGGCCGCGCCTACAACACGGTCGTGCCTTCATCGGGCAAAGTGCTCACTGGCGGTGTCGACGCTAACGCACTGCAGCGCCCGAAGCGCTTCTTCGGCGCAGCCCGCAACATCGAAGAAGGCGGCTCGCTGACGATCATTGCTACGGCGCTGATCGATACCGGTAGCCGCATGGACGAAGTCATCTTCGAAGAATTCAAGGGCACCGGCAACTCGGAAATCGTGCTCGATCGCAAGGTCGCTGACAAGCGCATCTTCCCGGCGATGGACATTCTTAAATCCGGAACGCGCAAGGAAGATCTGCTGGTGCCGCGGCAGGATCTGCAAAAGATCTTCGTTCTTCGCCGGATCCTCGCGCCGATGGGAACCACGGATGCGATCGAATTCCTCATCGACAAGCTGAAGCAGACCAAGACCAACGGCGATTTCTTCGATTCGATGAACACCTGACCGTACAAGGCGTTCGGCGCGTTGAGGCGCGCAAAGTCGCTGTTATCTTAAACGGCTGTAGTGGCCGGCCCGCGCCGGCCACCTTCTTTTGGCGAACTTCTTGGTCAAGTTACGCCATTCCAGTGGCTAGTTGCGGCATTCCTGCCGGATGATTCACGTGAAACATAGTGCTTCTGCCTTTTGAACAGGCCAGGCAGACTTGATTTCCGAGACCCGTCATTGCATAAGACGCCGCTCTCATCGTGCGCGGCGCGATAGTCAAGAGCACATTGCAAGGCAAACGAAGACGCTCGGAGCGCGATTTGGACCTGCCCGGCTCTTGGCTCTGCGATATGAGCGGCCGAGCCGTGTCTCTGCCGCGAGCGTGGTGCGCTTCAGAATTCCTGGTACCTAAATGCAGTTCACGGATACGATCTACGCTTTGTCGAGCGGCTCCCTTCCGGCCGGCGTTGCGGTTATTCGCATTAGCGGTCCGGCGACGGCAGATGTCGTGTTTCGCCTTTGCGGCGCTTTGACGCCTGCACGGCAGGCGACATTGCGAACGATTCGGGATCGAAACGGCGAGGCACTGGATACGGGGCTTGTCGTCTACTTCCCAGGCCCGGCATCCTTTACCGGCGAGGACTGTTGCGAGCTCCAGGTTCACGGCGGTCGCGCTGTTGTTCACGCGATCCTGGACGAGCTCGCCGGCATCAAGGGCCTGCGTCACGCGGAGGCGGGAGAATTCTCGCGGCGCGCTTTTCAGCATAGCAAAATGGACCTGGTCGAGGTCGAAGGTCTGGCGGATCTGATCGCAGCAGAGACCGAAATGCAGCGGCGTCTCGCCCTTGAACAATCCGGCGGTGGACAGTCGGCCGTCTATCAAGGCTGGGCCGGCCGTCTGACGCACGCACGGGCCATGATCGAAGCCGAACTCGACTTCGCCGACGAGGACGATGTTCCGGGCTCGGTAAGCGCATCGGTCTGGAAAGATATCGAGAAACTGCGTGGCGAGATCGATGCACATCTCGATCGTGCCGGATTGGCGGAGATTATCCGCGACGGTCTCAAGATCGTCATTGCGGGGGAGCCGAATGCGGGCAAATCGAGCCTGCTCAATGCACTCGCGAAGAGAGACATTGCCATTGTGACGGAAATCGCTGGAACAACCCGGGACGTTCTCTCCGTTGACCTTTCCTTAGCCGGATTCTCGGTAAAATTGTTCGACACGGCCGGGCTTCGAGACACCGAGGAGGTCGTGGAGCGTGAAGGCATACGGCGGGCGAGAGAAGCTATCGGTCATGCCGATATTGTTATCCTGCTATCGGAAAAACCTGGATTCCATACCGAGGAGGAGATTCCCCCGAATGTTCCGGTGATTCGGGTTGCGACCAAGATCGACAGGCACGACATTCGCTGGGACGCGAAAGATGCGGACATATTTCTGTCCACGAAAACCGGCGCCGGCATCAACGATCTGTTGCAGACGCTGAGTTCACATCTTCCAGACTTGGCGGGAAGGACGTCACTTTCCATGCCATCACGCAGGCGACACGTTGACTGTTTCCGGCAAGCGAAAGATGCACTGGAGCAAAGCCTGGCTTCAAAGGACCTTGATATCCAAGCGGAGCAGCTTCGGTTGGCAAGCGAAGCGCTAGGACGGATCACCGGGCGCGTGGATGTTGAGAATCTGCTGGACGTGATATTTTCCGAGTTCTGCATCGGCAAATGACGGCGAATGCCGCGACATAGAGCACCGCTGGTTTCACGTGAAACGCGGTTGACTCGGGATAGTGAATTGACGATCAACAGCCGAGAGCTGGAGCAACAACTATGGCGACTTATGATGTCATCGTGATCGGCGGCGGCCATGCCGGCTGCGAAGCGGCTTCGGCGTCAGCGCGCCTTGGTGCACATACCGCGTTGATCACGCACAAGAAAGAAACGATTGGCGTGATGTCCTGCAATCCCGCTATCGGGGGGTTGGGTAAGGGCCATCTGGTCCGAGAAATTGATGCGCTTGATGGCCTCATGGGACGCATCGCGGATGCCGCCGGTATTCAGTTCAGGCTGCTCAACCGGCGCAAGGGTCCGGCGGTGCGGGGCCCGAGAACGCAAGCCGACCGGAAGCTCTATCGGCAAGCGATGCAGCGCGAGATCGAGGCCATCGAGAACCTGACGGTGATCGAGGGCGATGCATGTGACCTTTTGACCGAGAATGACATCATATGCGGCGTCGTGATGAAGGATGGCCGGACTTTCCGGGCAGCCGCCGTCGTTCTCACGACTGGAACGTTTCTGAAGGGTCTCATTCATATCGGTGATCGCAAGATCCCCGCAGGTCGGGTCGGGGAAGAACCGTCAGTTGGTCTTTCAGGGACGCTGGGACGATTTGGGCTGAAGCTCGGACGCCTCAAGACCGGCACGCCAGCTCGCCTTAACGGGCGCACCATTGATTGGGACCGCGTCGGCCGTCAGGGACCGGATGAGAATCCCGTGCCCTTCTCGTTCATGACTGATCGAATCCTAAACCGGCAAATCGACTGCGGCGTGACGCGCACGACGGATGCGACCCACAAGATCATTTCCGACAATATCCACCGCTCCGCGATGTACTCGGGCCAGATCGAAGGCGTCGGGCCTCGGTATTGCCCTTCGATAGAAGACAAGATCGTTCGCTTCGGGGAACGCGACGGTCACCAGATTTTTCTGGAACCCGAAGGATTGGACGACGACACGATCTACCCGAACGGGATTTCGACATCGCTGCCGGAGGACGTGCAGGAGGCGTTTATCCGGACGATTCCGGGACTGGAGAACGTCACGATCCTTCAGCCCGGTTACGCGATCGAGTACGACCACGTTGACCCGCGGGAGCTGCAGCTCTCGCTGGCAGTACGGAAGATGCCGGGTCTGTTCTTGGCCGGACAAATCAACGGCACGACCGGATATGAAGAGGCGGGTGCCCAGGGCCTGGTAGCGGGTCTCAATGCAGCACTGGCGGCGACGGGGCGTGATCCGTTACTTTTCAGCCGCACGGACTCCTATATCGGTGTAATGATCGATGATCTGACGTCGCGCGGGATAACGGAGCCCTACCGAATGTTCACCTCGCGCGCGGAATATCGGCTTTCGCTGCGGGCGGATAACGCCGATATGCGCCTGACACCGGTTGGCATCGATCTGGGCTGCGTTGGAGATCAGCGCCGCCGGCGCTTTGATGTGTGGAAGAGTTCCTTTGAAGCGGGGCGTCGCCTGTTGCAGTCGCTCTCGGTTACTCCCACGGAGGGCAGACGTTTCGGTTTGAAGCTCAATCAGGATGGACAACGGCGATCGGCCTTCGAGGTCCTTTCTTATCCGGATCAGACGATCGAAGGACTCAAGCCGCTGTGGCCTGAGCTCGGCAGCATAGATGTCAGGGTCGTTGAAGCATTGGAGATCGACGCGGCCTATGCGGTCTATATGGAACGCCAGGCAGCGGATATCGCAGGCATTCGCCGGGAGGAGACCGCGGTCATTCCGGATGATTTCGACTATGGCGACCTGCCGGGTCTGTCGAACGAGTTGAAGCAGAAATTGATGCAGCAAAGGCCGCGAAACCTCGCCCAGGCTATGAAAGTCGACGGCATGACGCCGGCGGCGGTGTCGCTGCTCCTGAGCTGGTTGCGGCGGCAGGGGCGCGCGACGCCACGTGTGGCGGGGTGAGGCCTACAATGAAAACGAGTCTGGCTGAGCAACTGAACGGATTGCGTGTTTCACGTGAAACGCTTCAAAAGCTGGAGCATTTTGCGGCCCTTTTCCAGAAGTGGGCGAAAACGATCAATCTGGTCGCCCCTTCCACGCTGGAGGATTTATGGCGACGCCACATCCTGGATAGCTTGCAGATTTTTCAGCTTTCGCCTGGTCCGAAAATCTGGGTTGATCTCGGCAGCGGCGCCGGCTTTCCAGGCGTCGTCACCGCCATCTGCCTGTCGGAGTTTGCCGATGGCTGGGTGCATCTCATCGAAAGCAACAACAAAAAGTCCGCCTTCCTCCGCGTCGCGCTGAATGAAACAGGCGCAAGAGGGTCGGTTCATCCGATTCGAATCGAGGATGCCAGCTCGGTCGTCCCCCGTTGCGACGCCATTTCGGCGCGTGCACTGGCCGATTTGAGCCAGTTGCTGGACTATTGCACGCCCTGGATGCTCGCCGAACACTCCCAAACTGTCGCCTTCTTTCACAAAGGACGGGATTATCAGCAGGAAATCGACAAAGCCGTTAGCCGCTTTCAATTCGATCTGGTAAAACATGCCAGTGTTGTCGAGCCGGATTCGGTTGTACTCGAGATTGCAAATCTTTCGCGTCGGATGAAGTGATAGGCGAGCGGAAACATGTTTGGCCCAAGAAATCGGATTATCACCATTGCCAACCAGAAGGGCGGCGTCGGTAAGACGACAACCGCCATCAATCTTGCGACGGCTTTGGCAGCCATCGGCGAGAAAGTGCTGATCGTCGACCTTGACCCGCAGGGAAACGCCAGCACGGGCCTTGGAATCCAGCGCCGTGACAGGCACCTGTCATCCTACGAGCTGATGATGGGTACGCATTCCATCGGCGACATCGCACAAAACACCGCTGTACCTAACCTGGCGATCATTCCCTCGACGATGGATTTGCTCGGCATTGAGATGGAGATCTCGAGAGAGTCCGACCGTGTCTTCCGTCTTCGCAAAGCGCTGGGGACGGCAGACGCGCTCGCCTATTCCTATGTTCTGGTCGACTGCCCGCCATCTTTCAATCTGTTGACGATGAACGCCATGGCCGCGGCGCATTCGGTGCTCGTGCCGTTGCAATGTGAATTCTTTGCACTTGAGGGGCTAAGTCAGCTACTGGAAACCGTTGACCAGGTGCGTCGCACCGTCAATCCAAGCCTTGATATTCAAGGCATCGTTTTGACAATGTTCGATTCTCGCAACAATCTGGCCCAGCAAGTCGTGAGCGACGTCCGCACCCACCTCGGCGACAAGGTCTATCATACCTTGATTCCGAGAAACGTACGGGTTTCGGAAGCGCCTTCCTACGGAAAGCCAGCTATTCTCTATGATTTGAAATGTGCTGGAAGCCAAGCCTATCTGCAATTGGCTTCGGAAGTGATACAGCGCGAGCGGCAACGCAAGGCTGCTTAATCGTTTCGGACTCGTAATGAAGTTGGGTGATATATGAACGACGACAGCTCCAAGAGGCGTCTGGGTCGCGGCTTGGCCGCCTTGATCGGCGAAATGGATCAGCCGTTACAGACGGGGGCTGCGCAGGCAGCCTCTGTCAGTGCCGACCGGCGTGTTCCAATCGAGTTCGTGTCGCGCAACCCCCGCAATCCGCGTCGGCAGTTCGACGAAGCCGAGCTTCAGGATCTGGCGAGTTCGATCCGTCAGCACGGCATCGTTCAGCCGGTGGTCGTTCGCACCGTTGGGCACGAGCGCTATGAAATTATCGCCGGAGAACGGCGCTGGCGGGCGGCGCAACTTGCGGGCTTTACCGAAATTCCGGTGATCGTGCGGGACGTCGATGACCGGACGGCTCTGGAGATCGCGATCGTCGAAAACGTGCAGCGCTCTGACCTCAATCCGCTCGAAGAGGCCTTGGGCTACGAGCAGTTGATCGCGGAGCATGGCTATACCCAAAACGATCTTGGCGACATTATCGGCAAGAGCCGCAGCCATGTCGCCAACAGCCTGCGATTGCTGAAGCTACCGGAGCCTGTACGCGACATGCTTTCCGACGGCAGTCTGTCAGCGGGTCATGCGAGGGCTCTGATTCCGACTTCCGACCCGGTGGCGCTGGCGCGCAACATCGTTGCGAAGGGACTTTCCGTACGCGAAGCGGAGCGCCTCGCGCAAAACGACATCAAGGCCCAAAACGATCCAAATTTTGCCAAGGGGCCGCGCCGCGAGGAGAAGGATGCCGATACACTGGCGCTCGAGCGAACGCTGTCGGATAGTCTCGGGCTGGAGGTCACCGTGAGCCATAAGGCCTCCGGCGGACACTTACGAATCGCCTACAAGACGCTCGATCAACTTGAAGAGATTTGCCGTCTGCTGGAACGCCGCTGATTACCTGCGCGCCCTTTCGGACGCAGAAAGTAGCCGCTCCGAGTCTCTGCACAATTTCGGATTGTGCAGTACTAGCTCGAAAAGCGCGCGTGCTGGCCATTTTTGCGTTTGCTGAGGATCAATGGAGTAACGGAACCTAGAGCCTTTCATGGCTAAATGGAAACAATTCTGTTGGCTTAAGCGGAGTGGAATGTTTGCTCGGCTGGCGCGTGGCGTAGCCAAAGCATACCGCCAAGCCAGCCGAGCAAACAGGCGGCCCGCTTCAGCCAACCCGAAGGGCCGGGCATCTTTCCGCCAGGATCAGAGGCGATCGCCTCGGCCGTACGTCTGTGTACGGCACTCGGCAATCGCCTCTGATCTTGACGAAAATCTGCTCCGGCAGAATGTTTCCAATTAGCCATGAAGGCTCTAGCGGCGGGCCGATTGGACGGTTATGGCGAGCAGGTTTTGCAAGACCAGGCTGTCTTCCAGGCTCTGGCGAGCTCGGCTCTGGTAAATCGTCGCCTGTAGCCGGTTCAATTCACGGCGGATTGCCGGAGAGGTCCAATGCCGCAAAGCGGCTTCGACGATCGGCTTGCGCCGGAAATGCAGATTGCGTCCAAGGCTGGTAATCACCTGGCCGGAAGATTGCCCGCTGGCGTCCATTTCCGCGCGCATCACATCCAGCTGCTGGAACTGTCTTAAGCAGGCCTGAAGTACCAGAAAAGGCGGCGTTTTCGAGGTGGTGATCTTTCGCATAGCGTGCAACAGCGCATCGGGATCGCCCTGAAGAACCGCGTCGACGGCGTCATCCACCGAGATGGCACTGGCGTCGCCGACGATGGCGAGAACATCTTCCTCCTCGACGAGGTCCTTGCCGCGGCAATAAAGTGCCAGTTTTCGAACTTCATTGCGTGAGGCGAGGCGATCGCCGCCGAGAGCTTCCAGGAGCCGCTGGCGCGCCGCGGGGCTTATCCTGAGGCCGGCATCCGCGAGCTCCTTGTCGACAAGTGCATGCAGGCTGCGAGCATCATCACTGTAGCAGGCGACCGAGGCGACGGTACGGGAAGATTCGCCCACCTTTCGCAGCGCCGCGCCTTTCTTGAGGTCGCCCGCCTCGATGATCAGATAACTGCCGGTGGGAGGTTCTGCTGCAAGTATCTGCAGGGCCTCGAAAAGCCCCTTTTCCGCCGAGGCGCCGCGCACCCAGATCAGCTTTTCGCCACCAAAAAGGCCAATGGCGTTGACCTCGTCCAGAACCCTGCCAACGCCCTGCTGCAGCTCCGCGGCATCGAGTTTCACGACGGCAAAAGGATCATCGAGCGCTACGCCGAACCTGCCGGCAAGCTGTGCTGCCCTCTCGGAAACGAGGCCGCGATCGGGACCGTAAAGCAGGAAAAGCCGGTAGCTCGCTGCAGACCTCTGCAGGAAATTGTCGAATTCGTGCGACTTGACCTCGCTCATCGCCCCACCGGATCAGCGGCCGAGGGCGGCGGCGATGTCTGCGCTGATGATCTCCGCCAATTCCTTCGCCGCGCGGTTCTCGCCGTCGCGAACCGCGCGCACCTTCGCAAACTCCTGGGCAGGGAAATCGACAAGCGCGACGGCCGAGCGGTTGCCGGACTCTACCGTCTCGCCGGTTGCGGTTTTCGTCAGATTATAGTCCGCCTTGACGACAATCCGACCGGCCCCGGCCCGGTCCCTCGCCTGATCGTAAAGCACGCCCATCGTTCGATGCGAGACGTTCAGTGCGAGATGATATTGCGGGTTAACCGGCTCACCCTGGCCGCGCGAGGTCATGAAGACTAACGCGTTGCGGACTTCCTGCTCCACGCGATCGTCCGCATCGGAGATCTCGATCGAGGCGAGTCCCGTGGAAGTAGCGCCGGTTGGCCCATCCGAATAGAGCGGCCTCACCTGGCAACCGGCCAGTGCGGTCAGCAAGAGAGCGCCGGCCAGCATCGGAAGCGAGCGGAAGCGAAAGCCAGCTTTATCAGACAACGACATTGACGATCCTTTGGGGCACGACGATGATCTTTTTCGGGCTGCCGCCGTTGAGCACGGTCTGAACGGCGTCGAGGGCAAGAACGGCGCTTTCGATCGCACTCTGATCTGCGTCGCGCGCGATTGTCAAATCGGCGCGCTTCTTACCGTTGATCTGAACCGGCATGGTAATTTCATTTTCGACGACCAGAGCCGGATCGAACTTCGGCCACGGCCTCTCGGCGATCAGTCCTTCGCCGCCGATCACGCGCCAGCATTCTTCCGCGAGGTGCGGCATCATCGGCGCGATCAGATTGATGAGAATGGCCGTCGCATCCTTTACGGCAGCGGTCACGGACTGGTCCGCCTTGCCGTTCGCCACCTGTGCGAGCGGTGCGGCGAGCACGTTGACCACTTCGTAGATACGCGCAACGGCCTTGTTGAACGCGAGCTTGTCATAATCCCCCTCGACGGCACGCAAGGTACGGTGAGCCGCCTGGGAAATAGCGAGGCCCTCGCCTTCGCTTGCCGGCAAAGCCTCGCTTTGGCGCAGGTTTTCCGAGGCTTCGGCCAACAGCCGCCAAACGCGCTGAACGAAGCGGTGAGCGCCCTCGACGCCCGCCTCCGACCAGATGACGTCGCGGTCCGGCGGCGAATCGGAAAGCACGAAGAAGCGCGCCGTATCGGCACCGTAGGAGCCGATGATATCGTCCGGATCGACGACGTTCTTCTTCGATTTCGACATCTTCTCGATCGAGCCGATGGCGATTTCCTCGCCGGTTTCGATCAGGAGGGCACGCCGCTGCCCGTCAACTTCGTCCACGCGGACTTCGGCAGGGGTGATCCATTCACGCTGGGCGCCTTCGCCGCGGCTATAGGTTTCGTGCACCACCATGCCCTGCGTGAAGAGCCCCTTGAAGGGCTCGTCCACCGCCACGTGGCCGGTCGCCCTCATGGCGCGGGTGAAGAAGCGCGAATAGAGCAGATGCAGGATCGCATGCTCGATGCCGCCAATATATTGGTCAACCGGCAACCAGTGATTGGCAGCCTTCGGGTCGGTCGGATTGTTCTCCCAGGGCGCGGTGAAACGGGCGAAGTACCAGGAGGAATCGACGAAGGTATCCATCGTGTCGGTTTCCCGGCGCGCGTCCTTGCCGCACTGCGGGCATGCGACGTGTCGCCACGTCGGGTGCCGGTCGAGTGGATTGCCGGGCTTATCGAAGGTCACGTCCGGCGGCAAGGTGACCGGCAGATCCGCCTTCGGCACGGGGACCACGCCGCAGTCGTCGCAATGGATCACCGGGATCGGGCAGCCCCAATAGCGCTGCCTCGAAATACCCCAATCGCGAAGGCGGAAATTGACCTTGCGTTCGGCGCGTGGGGCGCCGTTCAGCACGTCGTTCTCGAGCTTCGAAGCGACAGCTTCGAAGGCCGCTTCCGTCGAAAGGCCGTCGAGGAAGCGCGAATTGATCATCACACCGTCACCGATGTAGGCTTCGTCGCCGATCGTGAAGCTCGCGGCGTCGGCGTCCTTCGGCATGACGACCGGCACAACGGGCAGGCCGTATTTCCGGGCGAAATCGAGGTCGCGCTGATCGCCGGAGGGGCACCCGAAGATCGCGCCCGTACCGTAGTCCATCAGCACGAAGTTCGCGACATAGACCTGCAGCTCCCAACTTGCATCGAGCGGGTGCTTGGCGCGGATGCCGGTATCGATGCCCTTCTTCTCCGCTGTTTCGAGCGCTGCGAGCGATGTGCCTGCGCGGCGGCATTCTTCGCAGAAAGCGTCGATCGCGGCGTTCTTGGCAGCGGCTTGCTTTGCCAGTGGGTGATCCGCCGAGATTGCCAGGAAGGAAGCGCCGAAGAGCGTGTCCGGCCGCGTCGTATAGACGGTCAGTTCCGTCATGTCCCCGGGAGTGGTCGCGGGATCGAGCTCCCATCGCAGCGACAGGCCTTCGGAACGGCCGATCCAGTTCTTCTGCATCAACCGCACTTTTTCCGGCCATTGGTCGAGAGTATCGAGCGCGTCGAGCAGTTCCTGGCTGAAGTCGGTGATGCGGAAGAACCATTGCGTCAGCTCGCGCTGTTCCACCAGCGCACCCGAGCGCCAGCCGCGCCCGTCGATCACCTGCTCATTAGCGAGCACGGTGTTGTCGACCGGGTCCCAGTTGACTTTCGATTGCTTGCGATAAACCAGACCCTTCTCGAGGAAATCGAGGAAGAGGTGCTGCTGGCGCTGATAGTAGGCCGGATCGCAGGTCGCAAATTCACGGTTCCAGTCGAGCGAGAGCCCCATCACCTTCAGTTGCGCCTTCATTGAGGCGATGTTCTGGTAGGTCCAGCTTGCCGGATGTACGCCGCGCTCCATGGCAGCATTTTCCGCAGGCATGCCAAAAGCGTCCCACCCCATCGGATGCAGCACGTTGAAGCCGCGGGCGCGTTTGTAGCGAGCGACGACGTCACCCATGGTGTAATTGCGCACGTGCCCCATGTGGATCCGTCCGGACGGATAGGGGAACATCTCGAGCACGTAGTATTTTTCGCGCGGATCATTGTTGCTGGTCTCGAAGACCTTGCCTGTTTCCCATGCCTCCTGCCATCGCGGCTCGGCATCACGCGGATTATATCGTTCGGTAGCCATGTCTTTATCGATGTTCCGGAAATTCTACGGGGCCCAAAGCCCTCATGATAGCTGGCGTGACCTTCACCACGAAACCGCCTAAGCGTCAAGTTTTGAAGGTTTCTGCGGCGCACTTTGGCACATTTGCGGACTGCCGCTCGGTACGCGGGCTTGGCAAGCATCGTAAGTTTCAATAATCGGCGAAGGCAGTTTATAGACGCGTTCTGAGACGGGAGCATGAGCATGGATGTGCAAGAGGCGTTGAACGATGTCGTTAGCCGGATTCGCGCAAGCGAAAAATCGGCGAATCGTCCCGCACATGCGGTCAGTCTCGTCGCCGTTTCGAAAACTTTCGATGCCGAGGCGATACGCCCGGTCATAGAGGCCGGTCAGCGGATATTTGGTGAAAACCGTGTCCAGGAAGCGCAGGGCAAATGGCCCCAGCTCCGGCGTGAAACGCCCGACATCGAGCTTCATTTGATCGGCCCGCTGCAATCCAACAAGGCCGCAGACGCCGTCGCACTCTTCGATGTCATTGAGACCATCGATCGCGAAAAGATTGCCCGCGCGATTGCCGCCGAAATGGCGCGACAGGGTCGCCGTCTTCGCCTCTATGTGCAGGTCAATACCGGTCTCGAACCGCAAAAGGCAGGCATAGCGCCGCAAGACGCCGCCGCTTTCGTGGATCTGTGCCGCGGCGAGCTGGCAATGAACATCGAAGGACTGATGTGTATTCCCCCCGTCGATGAGAATCCCGGGCCGCATTTCGCGCTGCTTGCGAAACTCGCCCGCGCATGCGGTCTCGCCAAGCTTTCCATGGGCATGTCCGGCGATTTCGAAACGGCAATCGCTTTCGGGGCCACCAGCGTGCGCGTCGGCTCGGCCATTTTTGGAGCGCGCTGAGCCAGACTGCTGCATGCATCCTCAAATCGGAGCCGATTTAAGGATAAAGACATGCGGCAATTCAAAGTGGTACAGCGACCTTTGTGCATCTGAAAAGACGCACGGCGCTGTAGGCCATTACGCTTTCGTCGGGGTTCTGCCTTACCCTTCATTAGCCTATCCTCGATCGCGAGGAGACGGATCCACAGCGCCGTGCAGTGGGTCGGGAGGTAAGTGAGGAGAACGGAAATGGCGAGCCGCTATTCCGAGGTGTATGCCGCGTGGAAAGCCGATCCGCACGGCTTCTGGTCGGATGCCGCTGATGCGATCGACTGGTTCGAAAGGCCGAAGCGTCTCTTCGAGCCTCAGCGCGGACCCTACGGGCACTGGTTTCCCGATGGCGTGACCAACACCTGCTACAATTGCCTCGATAGGCATGTGAGCGCTGGGCGTGGCTCGCAGGTGGCCTTTATCCACGACAGCCCCGTTACCGGTCGGATCGATAAGATTTCCTATGCAGCCTTGCTCGCCGATGTGAAGGCGATGGCCGCGGTTTACCGCAAACTTGGGATCGGCAAGGGCGATCGGATCATCATCTACATGCCGATGATCCCGCAGGCGGCGATCGCCATGCTGGCATGCGCGCGCATCGGCGCCGTGCATTCCGTCGTTTTCGGCGGATTTGCAGCGAACGAACTTGCTGTGCGCATTGATGATTGTCAGGCAAAACTCGTCGTCTCCGCAAGCTGCGGTCTGGAGCCCGGGCGCGCCGTCGCCTACAAGCCGCTGCTCGATGCGGCAATCGAGATCGCCAGCAACAAGCCCGCCCATTGCCTGATCTTTCAGCGGGAAATGCTCGCGGCCGAGCTGCTGCCGGGGCGTGATCTCGATTTCGCCGAGGCGCTCGCCGCAGCGAAGGAGGCCGGCGAGGAAGCGCCCTGCGCGCCGGTCGCCGCTACCGATCCGCTCTATGTGCTTTATACCTCCGGAACCACCGGGCAGCCGAAGGGCGTCGTGCGCGACAATGGCGGACACATGGTGGCGCTGAAGTGGTCGATGGAGAGCTTCTTCGGTGTCCAGCCGGGTGAAGTCTTCTGGGCGGCGTCCGACATCGGCTGGGTGGTCGGGCATTCCTATATCGTCTACGGACCGCTGCTGAACGGCAATACGTCGATCCTCTTCGAAGGCAAGCCGGTCGGCACACCCGATCCCGGGACCTACTGGCGGATCATCGCCGAACACGGCGTCGCCGTCATGTTCACTGCGCCGACGGCGTTGCGCGCGATCCGCAAGGAAGATCCTGACGCTTCCTATGTGAGCCGATATGACCTTTCGCGGTTCCGTGCCTTGTATCTGGCGGGTGAGCGGGCCGATCCGGACACGATCCACTGGGCCGAGCGCGCGCTTGGGATTCCGATCATCGATCACTGGTGGCAGACGGAAACCGGCTGGCCCGTCGCCGGCAATCCGATGGGTCTCGGGCTGGTGCCGGTGAAGTATGGGTCGCCGGCGGTCCCCCTGCCCGGTTACGACGTCCAGGTCCTCGATGACGCGGGTCATCCGGTCACAGCCGGGACGCTCGGCAACGTGGTGATCAAGCTGCCGCTTCCGCCCGGCTGCCTGCCGACCCTCTGGAATGCCGACCAGCGCTTCCATGCGGCCTATCTCGAGGAATATCCCGGTTATTACAAAACGGCGGATGCCGGTTACATTGACGACGACGGCTACATCTTCATCATGGCTCGCACCGACGACATCATCAACGTCGCGGGTCATCGCCTTTCGACGGGGGCGATGGAGGAAGTGTGCGCCAGCCATCCGGATGTCGCCGAGTGCGCCGTCATCGGCATTGCCGACCCGCTGAAGGGACAGATCCCGGCCGGCTTCCTGGTGATCAACTCCAATGTTTCCCGTGAAACCGCGGACATCGAGCAGGAGTTCATCGGTCTCGTGCGCGAGCGAATCGGCCCCGTTGCCGCATTCAGAACGGCAATCTGCGTCAAGCGACTGCCGAAGACCCGGTCGGGCAAGATCCTGCGGGCAACGATCCAGAAGATCGCGGATCGCCAACCCTGGAAAATGCCGGCGACGATCGACGATCCGGCGATCCTCGACGAGATTACGGCGGCACTTCACGCAAAGGGCATCGGCGTCTGAAGACGCTCGAGCAACCAGCCCCGCTGGCCCCCCGCTGGAAAGGCGATGACAATAAAAAACCCGGATCAAGCGATCCGGGCTTCTCGTCTACAGCGCCGTGCGTCTTTTCAGACGCATAAAGGTCGCTGTAGCACCTTGAATTGCTGCATGTTTCCTTAAATCGGCTACGATTAAAGGAAACATGCAGTAGCGGATGACGAACGATCAATAGTTGTCGTCTTCGTCGTCCTTGCGATCCGATTTCAGCGACTTCAGCTTCGCGAAGACGGCATCGGCATCGATTTCCTTCTCTTCCTCGCGATCGAAGTTGTAATTCAGCTTCTCGGTCTCCTGTGCCGCCTCGAGCGTTGCGCCAGTCTCGGCTGCGGTGGGCAGCGGACGGCCCTTTGCGGCGCGTTCGACTTCGAGATCGAGATCGATCTGTGAGCAGAGGCCAAGCGTTACCGGATCCATCGGGGTAAGATTGGCCGAGTTCCAGTGGGTGCGTTCACGAATCTGCTCGATCGTCGCCTTCGTGGTGCCGACGAGCCGCGAAATCTGCGCGTCCTTAAGCTCGGGATGGTTGCGCACGAGCCAAAGAATAGCGTTCGGGCGGTCCTGGCGCTTGGACACCGGCGTGTAGCGCGGGCCCTTCCGCTTGGAGTCCGGAACGCGGACCTTCGGTTCGGAAAGCTTGAGCTTGTGGTTCGGATTTGCCTCGGCGCGTGCGATCTCGTCGCGCGAAAGCTGACCGGTGGCAATCGGATCGAGGCCCTTGATGCCCTGCGCCGATTCACCGTCGGCAATCGCTTTGACTTCGAGCGGGTGCAGCTTGCAGAACTGCGCGATCTGGTCAAACGACAGAGCGGTGTTGTCAACGAGCCAGACGGCTGTTGCCTTGGGCATAAGCAGTTGCTGAGCCATGGATATAGTCCTTTTGTCCGTCCGCGCCGGTGTCGCGGGCCGTGGAGTCTACCACTGATTTCCGGGAATTGAGCGCCTCTATATCGCCGTTGTCGCGAAATTGCAATTCTTCACTTCCAAATGTCCTTTTGTCTAATTGCGGCGGGGATTTGACCTGCTATGAATCGTCGCAAAGGGGCGGCTTGGAGTGCCGTCCTTGGTCAGAATGCATAGGGAGGAAAATATGTCGGTGAAGACCTATCCGGTCCTGGAAGCGGCCAAGAGCCGGACGCTGCTCGACAATGCGACCTATCTGAAGTGGTATGAGGACAGCATTGCCGATCCGGAGAAGTTCTGGGGCGAGCACGGCAAGCGGATCGAATGGTTCGAGCCCTATACCAAGGTCAAGAACACGTCCTTCAAAGGCGAGGTTTCGATCAAGTGGTACGAGGACGGGCTTACCAACATCTCCTACAATTGTATCGATCGCCATCTCAAGACACATGGCGAGAAGACCGCGATCATCTGGGAAGGGGACACGCCCTACCTCGACAAGAAGATCACCTATAACGAGCTTTACGACAAGGTTTGCCGGCTTGCCAACGTGCTCAAGAAACACGGCGTCAAGAAGGGTGATCGCGTCACCATCTACATGCCGATGATTCCGGAAACCGCCTATGCGATGCTCGCCTGCGCCCGCATCGGTGCCATCCATTCGGTGGTTTTCGGCGGCTTCTCGCCGGATGCGCTGGCTGGCCGTATCGTCGACTGCGAATCCACCTTCGTCATCACCTGCGATGAAGGCATGCGCGGCGGCAAGGCCATTCCGCTCAAGGAAAATACCGATACGGCCATCCAGATCGCCGCCAAGCAGAACGTGAAGGTCGACAAGGTCCTCGTCGTGCGCCGCACGGGCGGCAGGATCGGCTGGGCCCAGAAACGGGACCTCTGGTACCACCAGGAAATCGCCACGGTAGAGCCCGATTGCCCACCGGAGAAGATGAAGGCCGAAGACCCGCTGTTCATCCTCTACACTTCGGGTTCAACCGGCAAACCGAAGGGCGTGCTGCACACGACCGGCGGTTATCTCGTCTACGCGTCAATAACGCATGAATATGTCTTCGATTACCGCGATGGCGACATCTACTGGTGCACGGCGGATGTTGGGTGGGTGACCGGCCATTCCTATATCGTCTACGGGCCGCTCGCCAACGCCGCGACGACGCTGATGTTCGAAGGCGTACCGAACTTCCCTGATGCTGGGCGTTTCTGGGAAGTCGTCGACAAGCACAAGGTCAACATCTTTTACACGGCGCCGACGGCGATCCGCTCGCTGATGGGCGCCGGCGACGATTTTGTCAAAAAGTCCTCGCGTACTTCGCTTCGCCTCCTCGGCACGGTCGGCGAGCCGATCAACCCGGAAGCGTGGGAGTGGTACTACCATGTGGTTGGCGAGGGACGCTGCCCGATCGTCGATACCTGGTGGCAGACGGAGACTGGCGGCATCCTGATCACGCCGCTGCCGGGCGCAACCGATCTCAAGCCCGGCTCGGCGACGCGGCCCTTCTTCGGCGTTCAGCCGCAGATCGTCGATAACGAGGGTAAGGTGCTCGAAGGGCCGGCCGACGGCAATCTCTGCATCGTCGACAGTTGGCCTGGGCAGATGCGCACCGTCTATGGCGACCACGAGCGCTTCGTTCAAACGTATTTCTCCACCTATAAGGGCAAATATTTCACCGGTGACGGCTGCCGTAGAGACGAGGACGGCTACTACTGGATCACCGGTCGCGTGGACGACGTTCTCAACGTCTCCGGACATCGCCTGGGTACGGCGGAGGTCGAGTCGGCGCTTGTCTCACACCACCTCGTCTCGGAAGCGGCGGTGGTCGGCTATCCGCATCCGATCAAGGGACAAGGCATTTATTGCTATGTGTCGCTGATGGCGGGCGAGGTCGGCAGTGACGAGCTTCGCCAGGAGCTTCTCAAGCACGTGCGCTCGGAGATCGGGCCGATCGCCACGCCGGACAAGATCCAGTTCGCGCCCGGGCTGCCGAAGACGCGCTCGGGCAAGATCATGCGCCGGATTTTGCGGAAGATTGCCGAGGACGACTTCGGTTCGCTGGGCGATACCTCGACGCTCGCCGATCCGGCGGTCGTCGACGACCTGATCGCCAATCGCCAGAACCGCGGTTGACCCTCTGCGCGGACCACGTGCCGGCAAGCGCGAGGTCCGCGCCCATCTGTCGCTGAATAGCAACGGTGCCGTGCGTCTTCATTAGACGCACAAAGGTGTCTGTGACACCTGGATCGCTCCACAGTTTTACCTGTCAGCTGGATACCATGTAGGAGACCGGCTCATCGTGAGCCGGATTCTTCTCGGTCGATCGGACGGTATTCGGCATGATGAAGCGAACCCTTACGGCTAGGCACCAAGTGAAACACGGTACCGGTCCTGAAGGTCGCCGAACTCGATTCATCTTCGAAACGATCCCAGATGGCTTTGCAGCGCTGCTGATCCGGCTCAGAAGTCGATCGCCCGTCCCTTGATTTCCCAGTCGCCGAAACGAGCCGGGTCGGGGCCGCCGCGTCCGCCAAGCTCCGGCGGCATGACCTGCGGTGCCTCAGCCCGCCTTCTTTCTTCCGCTTCCTTCAGCGCCCGCCGCGCCGCCGGTGACAGTGGACGTTTGCGACCATCGGGGGCGTTGTCGTTGTCGTTTTGCATGGGGGTGCCGGATTTCCCTAATTGTATTGAAGACCGGGAGGTTTATCCCCATCATATAAGGTGCTTCCGCGCGAGCGGAAACCCTGATTCACGTGAAACGCTCGGCTGAGAGCAGTGATGCGGTTACCGCCGCATTTCGCCAGCCGCCGAGTGGATGGAACTTGAAAATGCCTGGAGCTGATCGATGAACCTCGTGCGCACCGCAATGCTGCTTGCCTTCATGACCGTTCTCTTCATGGCCGTCGGCTATGCGATTGGCGGCAGGGGCGGCATGATGATCGCCCTTGTCATTGCTGCCGGCATGAACTTCTTCTCCTATTGGAATTCGGATCGCATGGTCTTGCGCATGTACCGGGCCCAGGAAGTGGATGAGCGTAGCGCTCCCGAATATTACGGTATTGTCCGCGATCTTGCGCAGAATGCCGGCCTTCCGATGCCACGCGTCTATGTCATCGACAGTCCGCAGCCGAACGCCTTCGCTACCGGCCGCAATCCGCAGAACGCGGCGGTCGCCGCCTCCACCGGCCTTTTGCATTCGCTCTCCTATGAAGAGGTCGCCGGCGTCATGGCGCATGAGCTCGCGCACATCCAGTATCGCGATACACTGACGATGACGCTCACCGCAACGCTTGCCGGCGCCATTTCGATGCTCGGCAATTTCGCCTTCTTCTTTGGTGGCAACCGCGAGAACAACAATCCGCTCGGCGTCGTCGGCGTGCTCATTGCGATGATTGTCGCCCCGCTCGCGGCGGCGCTGGTGCAGATGGCGATCAGCCGCACACGCGAATATTCGGCCGACCGGCGCGGGGCGGAAATCTGCCGCAATCCGCTCTGGCTTTCCTCGGCGCTCAGGAAGATCGCCGGTGCCGCTCATGCTATTCCGAATTATGACGCGGAGCGTAACCCGGCAACGGCGCATATGTTCATCATCAATCCGCTTTCCGGCGAGCGGATGGATAATCTGTTCTCGACCCATCCGAGCACGGAAAACCGTGTCGCGGCGCTTGAGCGGATGGCGCGCGAGATGTCGATGGGGTCGACGCCACCGGTTCGTGCTGATAATGCCGTGCGCAAATCGCGCTCTGTTCCGAAAACCGGCTGGGGTCGCGGTGGTTCCGAGCCGCCGAAAGGTCCCTGGTCCTGATGCCTGAAAAAAGAAATGATTCACAGCCGAAACGAGCCCGAACACACAAGGCGTCCCATAATTCCGGGACGCTGCCGGGCGCTGCTGCCGTTGCAAAGCCGGGCCTGAAGAGCCGTCAGGCCGCGGCCAAGATTTTGGCGGCGGTCATCGACCGCAAGACGCCGCTCGACGGTATGCTCGACCAGGAGCACGGCAATCCGGTCTATCGCGAGCTGAGCGACGCCGACCGCGCGCTGGTGCGCGCCATTCTGAATTCCGCGCTCAGACATCTGCCGCGTATCCGGGCTGCGATCGACTCGCTCCTGCAAACGCCGCTGCCGGAGGGCGCGCGCGCGCTCGACCACGTGCTGACCGTTGCCGCAGCGCAGATCCTCTATCTCGATATTCCGGATCACTCGGCGGTGGACCTTGCGGTGGAGCAGGCGCAATCGGATCCGCGCAATCGCCGTTTTGCAAGCCTCGTTAATGCCGTGCTGCGGCGGCTCTCGCGCGAGAAGGAAGCCATTCTTGAAAAGGTCCGAACCGTTCCGGCAATGCCGGCCTGGTTCTACGACAGGCTTGTAGTCCACTACGGCCGCGCCCAGGCAGAACGCATTTCGGAGGCGCAACTCGTTCCCGCTGCAATCGATCTCACGGTGAAATCGGATCCTGCTTTCTGGGCCGAGCGCCTCGGCGGCACGGTCTTGCCGACCGGATCCGTTCGCCTCGGCGCGTTTTCCGGCTCCATTCCGTCGCTGCCGGGTTTTTCGGAAGGCGCGTGGTGGGTACAGGATGCGGCTGCGTGCATTCCGGCGCGCCTTTTTGGAAATCTCGCCGGCAAGGCTGTGGTCGATCTCTGCGCCGCTCCGGGCGGCAAGACCGCCCAGCTCCTTCTCGCCGGCGCGAAGGTCACGGCGCTGGACCAGTCGGCCAGTCGGTTGCGGCGGCTGAAGTCAAATTTGGAGCGACTGGGCCTCGAAGCCGAGATGAAGGAAGCCGACATGGCGGAGTTCGAGGCGGATGAGCTCTTCGATGCTGCGCTCCTCGACGCGCCATGCTCCTCGACAGGCACGACGCGCCGTCATCCGGATGTGCTCTGGACAAAAGGGCCGGATGATATCGACAAGCTTGCCAGGCTTCAGGAGCGGCTGCTGCGCCACGCGCTCACTCTTGTAAAGCCCGGCAGTATCCTGGTCTTCTCCAATTGCTCGCTTGACCCGCGCGAGGGCGAAGAGGTTGTCGCGCGCGTTCTTGCAGACGGAGAATGCGAACGCGTCCCCGTTGTCGCGGCCGATTGGCCGGGGCTTGAAGAAGCGATCACCGAACATGGCGAATTCCGTACAACGCCTGCGATGTTACCGATGGCGCCGCCGTTTTCCGGCGGGCTCGACGGATTTTATGCTGCCGTACTCCGCCGCGCGAGAAACTAGATCACGACAAGTTGGAGCGGAATGCGGGCGGAAAACCGCGCGCAGCAGGCGGCGCGAACGCAGTCGGCAAGACAGCCGTCAACAGGCTGTTTTACCGCGACAATTGACGCTTTCTGACCATCAGCCTATCAATGGCGGCAGGATTGATAAAAGTTTAATAATCTTTCCGGCACGATTCCGCTCCGGAAAGGGATTCTGGCGCAATCCGGGCAGGTGCTGCTCAAGCGCTTCGAAGGGTCCGTTGCCGAATTGAGGAAACCGACGGGCGCCGATGTTGTTTTCCAATAAGCGAAGGCTCTTTTATCTCTATCTGCGTGAAGGCTGGCGCCGCTTTTCGCGCCGCCTTTCGCTCAGCCGCATGACGGCGCTGCGTTTTGCCGGATCGACGCCCGATCGCCTCATCGTTGCGCCCACGGATCTTCGGGCCATCGATCCTTTCGTCGCCGAAGAAATTCTCCAGGGCCGCTACCCGCTTGCCGGCCGCGTGCTCGATACGGAAGGCGAATCGCCTTTCGAGATCGATTTGCCGTCGCACGAATTTGCGGTCCGGCTCCATTCGTTCGGCTGGCTGCGCCATCTTCGCGCAGTACGCGACGATGCTGGGTTTGTCAGGCTGCGTCAGATCGTCGATGACTGGATCGGCACCCATGGGCGCAACATCGCAGATATTTCCTGGGACGCGGATGTGGTTGCTCAGCGCATCATCGCATGGCTGTCGCACTCGCCCGTGGTGCTGCGCAATGCCGAGCACGGGTTCTACCGACGCTTCCTAAAGAGCCTGGCCTTCCAGGTCCGTTATCTGCGCCACATAGCCGATACCGTCTGCGACGGAGAGGCGCGGCTCAGGGTGCGAATGGCGCTGGCAATGGCGTCCGTGTCGATGTCCACCTCGGCTTCGGCGGTCCGCAAGGCGTCGCGTCATCTCGATCTGGAACTGGATCGCCAGATCCTGCCGGACGGCGGGCATTTCTCCCGCAGCCCTCGGGCGGGTCTGGAGCTCTTGCTCGATCTGCTGCCGCTCCGGCAGACCTATGTCAATCTCGGCCATGATGTGCCTTCGCGGCTCATTCCCTGCATTGACCGGATGTATCCGGCATTGCGCTTCTTTCGCCACCAGGGCGGCGAGCTTGCGCTCTTCAACGGCGCAACCTCCGTGCTCGCCCATGAACTCGCCTCCGTGCTCCGCTACGACGAAACGGCGGGCGAACCCTTCCGATCGCTGCCGCATATCCACTATGAGCGCCTGTCTCTGGGCGACACGGTCATCATCATGGACACCGGCCGTCCGCTTTCGGTCGACCTCTCACGGAGCGCGCATGCCGGCTGCCTTTCCTTCGAGATGTCCTCGGGCAGAAATCGCTTCATCATCAATTCCGGCGCACCGAAATTCGCCGGCGAACGATTTCGCCAGATGGCGCGCACGACCGCCGCGCATTCCACCGTAACGGTCAACGATACGTCCTCCTGTCGTTTTTCCCAATCGCGCTTTCTGGGCCCGATCATGACGAGCGGTCTGTCGCGCGTGGTGGTCGAGCGAAGGGACGACCCCGGCCGTATGGAATTCGTCAAAGCCAGCCATGACGGCTATCTCGCTGCGTTCGACCTGCTCCATGAGCGCGACGTCGGTGTCCTGAACGGCGGGCGGCTGGTCCGCGGCCGGGACCGGCTGGCACGGGAGGACGGCAGCGATCCCGATGCAACCGACGCCGCCACTGCCGTCGCGCGTTTTCACATTCATCCCGCCATCGGAATGCGCCAACATAGCAAGAGTGAAATATACCTGAGCGCACCGGACGGCGAGGTCTGGCTCTTCGCCTGCCCGGATGGAGAGCTCGCCATCGAGGAGGACATCTTCTTCGCGGATCCTTCCGGCGTGAGAGCCTCGTCGCAGATAACCGTCACGTTTACCGCGGCACAACCGGAGATCCAGTGGACGCTCACGCGCGAGGGTTAAGCTGCGAAGTGAACCCAGCACCCCGGCGGAAAGGCGCTTAGAGATCTGCTCCATGCCTCCGGCCTATTTTCCGGTCCTCGTGGCGGCGAAGGTTTCTTCCGGCCGCAAGCTATGCTAACGGGCAGCCAAACCACCCGCCGGAACCACTCGCCCAAGCGTCCGGCGCTGCCAAAGGAGCATGGTTGATGGCTGTCGCCTCCAAGAAAATCCCCGCGCCCGATGAGGTTCGGATCCGTACCGCCCTTCTCTCCGTTTCCGACAAGACCGGTATCGTCGAGCTTGCCCGCGCTTTGCATGAAAAAGGCGTGCGGCTGGTTTCGACCGGCGGCACGCATAAGGCGCTTTCCGATGCTGGTCTTCCCGTCAGTGACGTTTCGGAGCTGACCGGCTTTCCGGAAATCATGGACGGCCGCGTCAAGACGCTCCACCCGGGTGTCCATGGCGGACTTCTCGCCATTCGCGACGATGCCGAGCATGCGGCTGCGATGAGCGAGCACGGCATTGCCGCAATCGATCTCGCCGTCATCAATCTCTACCCATTTGAAGAGGTTCGCGCCAAGGGCGGCGACTATCCGACCACGGTCGAGAATATCGATATCGGCGGTCCGGCGATGATCCGCGCATCGGCAAAGAACCACGCCTATGTCACGATCGTCACCGACCCGGGCGACTATTCTCTGCTGCGCGACGAAATCGCCAGTGGCACGACGCATTATGCCTTCCGCCAGAAGATGGCGGCGAAGGCCTATGCCCGCACGGCCGCCTACGATGCGGCGATCTCCAACTGGTTCGCCGAGGTGCTCGACACGCCGATGCCGCGTCACCGGGTCATCGGCGGAGTGCTCAAGGAGGACATGCGTTACGGCGAAAACCCGCACCAAAAGGCCGGCTTCTATGTCACCGGCGAGAACCGGCCGGGCGTGGCGACGGCCACCCTTTTGCAGGGTAAGCGGCTTTCATACAACAATATCAACGATACAGACGCAGCCTTCGAACTGATCGCTGAATTCCTGCCGGAAAAAGCTCCCGCCTGCGCAATCATCAAGCATGCCAATCCTTGTGGTGTCGCAGCGGCGCCGTCGCTTGCGGAAGCCTATCGCCGTGCGCTCGCCTGCGATTCCACCTCCGCCTTCGGCGGTATCATCGCGCTCAATCAGCAACTCGATGCGGAGACGGCGGAAGAGATCGTCAAACTCTTCACCGAAGTCATCATCGCGCCGTCGGTGAGCGACGAGGCGAAGGCGATCATTGCCCGCAAGCCCAATCTCCGGCTGCTGGCAACCGGCGGTCTGCCTGATCCCCGTGTCCCCGGGCTCTCCGCCAAGACGGTAGCAGGCGGTCTTCTTGTCCAGACGCGCGACAATGGCATGGTCGAGGATCTGGAGCTCAAGGTCGTCACCAAGCGCGCGCCGACCGCGCAGGAGTTGGAAGACATGAAATTCGCCTTCAAGGTGGCGAAGCACGTCAAGTCGAATGCTGTGGTTTACGCGAAGGACGGTCAGACGGCCGGCATCGGTGCAGGGCAGATGAGCCGCGTCGATTCCGCCCGCATCGCCGCCATCAAGGCGGAGGAAGCCGCCAAGGCTCTCCGCCTTGCCGAGCCGCTTACGCGCGGTTCGGCCGTGGCATCGGAAGCCTTCCTGCCCTTTGCAGATGGATTGCTTTCGGCAATTGCCGCCGGCGCGACTGCCGTCATCCAGCCGGGCGGCTCGATGCGGGACGAGGAAGTGATCGCCGCGGCAAATGAGCATGACGTCGCCATGGTCTTTACGGGGATGCGCCATTTCCGCCATTGACCGGGACGAACCACGGTCTTGCAACCCGCCGCGCGTCTGCCGCGGCGGTTTTTCATGCCGGCCGGTAGGCTGGATAGGGTGTCCGCAAAAGGATGATGAGACCGGCGGCGAGAAAGGCGACCAGCGCCATCATGCCGATGCGGGCCGAGCCGGTCATCACCGTGATCGTCGCCACGGAGGCCGGCGCCAGGAACGATGTGGCGCGTCCGGAAAGCGCGTAAAGCCCGAAATATCGTCCCGCCTCGTCGGCCGCGACGCTGCGGGCAAGATAGGATCGTGACGACGCCTGAACCGGACCAAAGGCGATGCCGACCAGCAAGCCATAGACGATATATGCCTTCTCGGCGGCGGTGCCGAAAAGCCCGCCCGAATCGTCGTTCGGCAATGGCACCAGCCCGAACAGCGTGAAACCGGGGCCGGTCGAAGTTATGCCGAGCGTCGCAAGGGTGAGGCAGATCAGGCTGGTGACGACGATCGCCTTGGAGCCGAGCCGTGCATCAAGCCAGCTCGCATAAAGGCAGCCGCCGATCGCGACGACGTTGAGGATGATGCCATAGAGCCCGAGTTCCATCGTCTGCCAGCCGAACATGCCGGCAGCAAAGGTACCCCCGAGTGCAAGCAGGCCGTTGACGCCGTCCTGGAAGATCATGCGGGCGATCAGGAAGCGCAATATGCCGGCTCTCTGCTTGAGTTCGCCGAGCGTGCCCTTGAGGTCCGCGAGGCCGCTCGTCGTCGCTTGCCGGAGCGACATCGCTGCTCTGGTCGCATCCGGCGTGAATAGGAACATCGGCAGGGTGAAGATCAGATACCAGGCGGCCGAAATCGGCCCGGTGATGCGGGCATCCTCGCCCTTTGCCGGATCAAGGCCGAACAGCGGGTCGAGACCGAGCGCCGTTTTGCCCGTCACCGGATTTCCCGCAAGAAGGGCGATAACGGCGATCAGCACGATCATGCCGCCGAGATAGCCCAAGGCCCAGGCAATGTTGGAGATGCGTCCGACTTCCTCTTCGCTGACGAGACGGGGCATCATCGAATCGTTGAAGACAATCGAAAATTCGGCCGCGACGGTCGCCAGTGCGAGACAGATTGCCGGATAGATCAGCGGCGACCCTGGAACGGCGAACCACAGAAGGACGAGTGACAGGATCTTGATGACCGCGAAAAAGCCGATCCACGGCTTGCGTGGCCCGCTCGCATCGGCAATCGCGCCGAGGACGGGGGAGAGCACGGCAATGACGATGCCAGAAGCTGCAAGCGTATATCCCCAGACTGCCTGCCCGTGCACGGGATCCGCCGTTAGCCGGGAAACGAAGTAGGGTGCGAAGATGAAAGTGGTTATGACGGTGAAAAAAGGCTGGGCCGCCCAGTCAAACAGCATCCAGCCGGCAATGCCGAGACGTGAGGTTTTCGGCCGTGCCTCGGCTTGTGCGGATGTGATGTCCAAGCTGCCCTCCCGGGGCGCCGACTCTCGCAAGACACGGGAGCCGGCAACGCATTGAAATCGCGCTTGAACCGGAAACCGCCCTCCGGGTCGGCGCTGCAGCGCCGCGCGTCTGATCAGACCCGCAGCGCTGCAGCGCCCGCGTCTGATCAGACCCGCAAAGGTCGCTATAACATTTCGAGTTGCCGCATGCTCCCGGATTTAAGGAATCAGGCAGTAACCCGGAGGGAACTGTGTCATCTCGCCCTGCCGCGTGCAAGGTCGCTGAGAAGGCCGGCCGCAACCGTGATCTTGGCGAGCGTCGTCTCGCCTTTTTCGGTCAGGAGCTTCAGCTGATCGCCGACCAGCATCACCCGCTCGCGATCCTGATCCTGCCAAGCGAGAGCGGGGTTGCGCTCGCCCTTCTGTTCGACGAGAGCGGCGATGGTGATGTCGCGGCGGGCGGTGGCAATGTCGGCGACGGCCCGCGACAGAGCCATGGCCTCGAACTGTTCGGTGGCTGGAACGCGGTCGGCGGCCGCCAGCAGACGATTAACCCGCAGGTTTTCCGTGACAGTGAAATATCCCTGCGCCGTGCGGTTCAGGGATTCGCCAGTGACGGTGGCAATCTGCATGATCTCGGGTACGAGCGTCATCAGCGACAGTTCGGCGATCTCTTCGGCAAGCTTCGCTGGCACGCCGCTTTCGATGAAAGCGGCCGTCTTCAGGCGTGCCTCCTCGGCGCTCTCGCCGGAAATCGCCGCGCGCATCGTCGCGCGCAACTTCTGCAGCCCGTCGCGCAACCGCGCCACGGCATCGGAAACGGGTCCTTGCGAGGCACGGGTACGCAGCGCCCTTTCGGTGACGAGCGCGAAGATGCGGCTGACCTCCTGATAGAGCGCATTTTGGATCATGCCGCTGATCCTGTTGTCGAGCGCGTCGATCTCGCCGTAGATCCGCGGCAGATCGAAGCCGTCGAGCGCAAGAACGGCGGCCTTGACGACATCGCTTGAGAGAAAGCCGGTCGCATCCGTGAGCGTGGAAACGAACGCGGGGCCGCCGCGATTGATCGTCTCATTGGCGAGTACCGTCGCGATGATCTCGCGGCGCAGCCGATGCCCGTGGATGTCGCCGGCATAGGCCTTGCGCATCTTCGCAGGGAAATAGCGCTCGAGCGTCGCCGTGAAATAGGGATCGTCCGGAAGGTCGCTCAGGATCAGCTCATCGAACAGCACCAGCTTGGCATAGGAGAGCAGCACACCGATCTCGGGCCGCGTCAACGGCTTGCCCGTCTGGTAGCGCTCGCTCATCGCCTGATCCGTTGGCAGGGTCTCCACCTTGCGATTGAGGTGGCCGTCGGCCTCGAGCCGCGCCATGAGCCGCGCCAGTGAGGTCCGATTCGCAAGGCCCTGCATTTCCGTGAGCGAGATTGCCAGCGATTGCTGATAGTTGTTGCGCAGGACCAGATGCCCCACTTCGTCGGTCATCGAAGCCAGAAGCGTGTTGCGCTTCGGTCTCGTCAGCCGCCCGTCCCGCATGGCTGAAGCGAGTGCAATCTTGATGTTGACCTCGACGTCGGAGGAATTGACGCCGGCCGAATTGTCGATCGCATCGGAATTGCAACGTCCGCCGTTGAGCGAGAAGCCCACGCGCCCCTTCTGGGTCACGCCGAGATTCGCGCCCTCGCCGATGACGCGGGCGCGCACCTCGTCGGCGGTCACGCGGATTGCGTCATTGGCACGGTCACCCACCTCGGCGTCGGATTCGTTGCTGCCGCGCACATAGGTGCCGATCCCGCCGAACCACAGGAGGTCGACCGGGCTCTTGAGGATGGCGCTGATGATCTCGAACGGAGTTGCCTTCTGCTTGTCGATGCCGATGACGGCCATCGCCTCCGGCGTCAGCGTCACCAGCTTCTCGGAGCGCGAAATGATCATCGCTCCGGACGAGAGCGCCTTGCGGTCATAGTCCTGCCAGCTCGACCGCGGCAGCGCGAACATGCGCTTGCGTTCGGCAAAGGAGAGATCGGTATCCGGATTCGGATCGATGAAGATGTCGCGGTGGTCGAAGGCGGCGATGAGGCGGATCTTCTGCGAAAGCAGCATGCCGTTGCCGAAGACGTCGCCCGACATGTCGCCGACGCCGGCGACGGTGAAGGGAGTCGTCTGGATGTCGATATCCATTTCGCGGAAGTGCCGCTTGACGGCCTCCCAGGCGCCGCGGGCGGTGATGCCCATCTTCTTGTGGTCGTAACCGGCCGAACCGCCGGAGGCGAAGGCGTCATCCAGCCAGAAGCCTGCTTCTTGGGCGAGCGCGTTCGCCGTGTCCGAGAAGGTTGCGGTTCCCTTGTCGGCGGCGACGACGAAATACGGGTCGTCGCCATCGAGCCGCAGCGTGTCCTCAGGCGGCACGACCTCCTGGCCGACAATGTTGTCGGTCACCGACAGGAGGGTTCGGATATAGGTCTTGTAAGCCTCGGTCCCGGCCTTGAATATCTCGTCGCGGCTGCCACCGATGGGGAGTTGCTTCGGATAGAAGCCGCCCTTGGCGCCGACCGGTACGATAACCGCATTCTTGACCTGCTGAGCCTTGACGAGGCCCAGAACTTCGGTGCGGTAGTCCTGCGCCCGATCGGACCAGCGAAGTCCGCCGCGTGCCACCTTGCCGAAGCGTAAGTGCACGCCTTCCACTTCGGTGCCGTAGACGAAGATCTCGCGGAACGGCCGAGGCTCGGGCAGGCCTTCGAGCTGCTTCGGATCCAGCTTGAAAGCGAGGACCGCGCGCGGTTTACCCTCCGCATCCTTCTGGAAATAGTTGGTTCTGAGCGTCGACTGGATCACATTGACATAGCGGCGGAGAATTCTGTCCTCGTCGAGGCTCGGCACGGCCGCCAACGCCTCCTCGATATCAGCGAGCAGCGCGCTGTTTTTCCGCGCGCGCGCCTTCGCCTCGAGCTTCGGGTCCATGCGCGTTGCGAACAGCCGGAAGATATCGGCGGCGATCGACGGATATTTGTTCAGCGTATCGGCAATATAGCCTTGGGAATAGGTGATGCCGGCCTGACGAAGATAACGCGCATAGGCGCGTAGCGCCGTCACTTCCCGGGCGTTAAGCCCCGCGAGCAGAATCAGCCGATTGAAGTTGTCGTCCTCGGTCGTGCCGTTCCAGGCGGCGAGGAACGCCTCCTCGAGCGCCGGTCCCGTCTTGCCGAGGTTGACCGCGTGGCCATCGCGATGGATGAGCTCCATGTCGTGCAATACGACCTCACACTGCCCCTCTCCTGGCGTGCGGACGCCAATGTCGTAGGTCTGCTCGCTGATGACGCGGAAACCGAGATTTTCAAGCAGCGGCACGCGGCGAGACAGCGACACCGGATCATTTGCATGGAAGATCTTCAGCTCCAGCGTGTCCGGCCTCTGCCGATGGCGGTGGTAGAAGGAGATGCGGATGGGGTCCTCGGCCCTGCAAGCGGCGATATCCCCGAGATCGGCATAAGCTTCCGCCGGCGTGAAGGCCGCCTGATAGGCCTCGCCAACCGAGAGTTCGATACCGTCCTTGCGCGCAAGCAGATTGAACCGGTCTATCCACCGCGTGACGACAGTGCGAACCGCCTCCTCGAGCTTGGCTTGCGGAATGCGCGGCGTCTTGCCGCCCGAGCGGCCGATGATGAAATGAACGCGCGCCAGCCCGCCCTCCGGAAAGGCGGGATAGTAGGCGGACACGCGGCCGTCATAGACCGTCTTCAGATACTCGCCGATCTTCTCGCGGACATCCGAGTCGTATTGCTCGCGCGGCGCGAAGACGATCACGGACACGAAGCGATCGAAATGGTCGATGCGGGGCAGGACGCGAACACGCGGCCGGTCGCCGAGTTCGTTGATCTGTTCGCAGAAAGCCGCCAGCAGGCCGACATCGATCTGGAAGAGATCGTCGCGCGGATAGGATTCGAGCGTGTTGGCCAGCATCTTGCCCGAGTGGCTCTGCGGATCATAGCCGAAGTGGTCGATGATCTTCTCGATCTTGTGCCTGAGCAGGGGGATTTCGGCCGCCTGCCGAGTGTAGGCCGAGGAGGTGAACAGGCCGACGATGCGCAGTTCGCCAATGACGTTGCCGGAAGCGTCGAAGCGCTTCACGCCGATATAATCCATGTGAGCGCGGCGATGGACGACGGATTTCACATTGGCCTTGGTGACGATCAGGAATTCCGGGCCTTCGAGAAAGGCCAGGATCTCCGGCGTCGTCAGCACCGCATCCTTGCCCTGGCGCAGCACGCGGACGTCAGGATCGGAAAGAAGACCGAGGCCCCTACCCTTGCCGCGCTCCACCGTCGCCTTCTCGCCCTTGCCGGAATAGGTGTATTCGCGCATTCCAAGGAAGATGAAATTGTTGTCCTTTAGCCAGCGAAGGAAAGCCAGGGCTTCGTCACGATCGCTTTTCTTACGCGAGGCATTGTAATTCTCCAGCTCGCGCATGGCCTGCTCGAGCAGTACCGTCATGGCCGGCCAATCGTGGACCGCCTGATAGACCTGTTCGAGGACGCCGGCGATGCGCTTGCTCAAAGAGCGCGCCTCGAGCTCCGTGAGCTTATTCAAATGAATCTGGATGTGACTCACGCGGTGCGCAGGATCGCTTTCTTCATCCGGATCGAGCAGCTTCACCGGCTCACCCGGCTCCATGACCAGGATCGGATGGATCGCGAGATAGATGTCACGATGGGTACTCGTCACCTCCCCCATGATCGAATCATAGAGGAACGGCATGTTGCGCTCGGTGATCGCGATAGTCGAGACTTCGGTGCCGCCCGGCGCAACCCCCGGTACCGTTTCGACCGAAACTCGAGGCTTGCCGCCGTCCCAGAGGGCCAATTCCCGCCGCGCATGGGCGGCAGTCAACGCCAGCATATCGGCCGAGTAAAGGTCGAGATCGTCGTTGCTGGCGCCGCCGAAGAGGATCTCCGGCGCCAAAGCGTCGGCGCCGATCTTGGTCGCTGCCGCTCGGGCCGCGTCGATATGCCTATCCCGCTTCGGATTGTATTTCACGCCCATGAAGTCACTCCCCATCCAAGATAGGACGGAGCCTATCAGAACCATGGCCAATGGCGATCGTTTTTATCCTCGATTTCGGCTAAATCGAGCCGAATTTTGGAGAAATTCACGCGATTTCGGCTTAAATCCATTTAAATCGAAGGTGATTTTGCGAAAATTGCTCCAAAAACGGCGAAAACGAACGAAAACGCCTGAGCTCTGTTCAGAGCCTGCTCCGGACGTGCGCTGTTGACATGGCGACGGCAGTCGGGCGATCACATTCGTCTCGAAGGAATGGGATCGCCGATGTCCGAAACGCCCGCCGCGCCCGCCGCCGTCATTGTCATTTCCAGCCATGTGGTTCGCGGCGCCGTGGGCAACCGTGCCGCAGTATTTGCATTGGAAACGCTCGGGCACCGGGTCTGGGCCCTGCCGACGGTGATCCTCCCTTGGCATCCGGGACATGGCCGGTCGACGCGCGTGACGATGCCGGACGCGGACTTTCAGTCGGTCATCGATGATCTCGCCGGGGCGCGGTGGACCGGCGAGGTGGGGGCTGTCCTCTCCGGCTATCTCGGTTCGTCGGATCAGGCCGAGGGCGTCGCCAGACTGGTGACGACCCTGCGCGAACGCACTCCTGACCTTTTCTATGCCTGCGATCCGGTCATCGGCGACGCGAACGGTCTTTATGTGCCGGCCGAAACCGCCGTCGCCATTCGCGACCGGCTGCTGCCTCTGGCAACACTTGCAACGCCCAACCGTTTTGAACTGTCCTGGCTTGCGGGCGCCGAGCTAGAAACGAACGCTGCTATTCTCGACGCAGCGCTCGCTCTCGGGCCTTCTCGCATGCTGGTCACGTCGGCAATCCCGATGATGAGCGGCGGCACCGGCAATCTCTATCTGTCGGGCCGCCATGCGCTGCTCGCCGAACATCGGATGATCGAGAATCCGCCAAACGGCACGGGGGACCTGCTCTCGGCCGTGTTTCTGGCGCGGCTGCTGCAGGGACTGGCGGAAGAGCGGGCACTGCAGATGGCGACCGCCAGCGTCTTCGAAATCATCGCGCGCACCGCTCGGCGTGGCGCCGACGAGCTAACGCTTGAGCAGGACGCTGCGAGCCTCGCAACGCCGATGGCTATGGTGCAGATGCGCCGCCTCATGCATCCGAGCCAAGCCCGGCGGAAATAAAAGAAACTGCTGATAATGGATTGATCAGACGATCGGGGCAGGGTAACCGATGGACATGCAGCGCTTTCCGGAACATCTTCTGAGCGGCTACCGCAATTTCATGAGCGGTCGCTTTAACGAACAGCAGCAACGCTACAGGACGCTCGCCGAGAGCGGCCAAAAGCCGAAGACTATGGTCATCGCCTGCTGCGACTCGCGAGCCGCGCCCGAGACGATTTTCGACAGCGGTCCGGGCGAACTCTTCGTCGTCCGCAACGTCGCCAATCTTATGCCCCCCTATGAGCCCGACGGGCATTATCATTCGACTTCGGCGGCGCTGGAATTCGCGGTCCAGTCTCTGCGCGTCAGCGACATCGTCGTGATGGGCCACGGCCGTTGCGGCGGCATCAAGGCAGCGCTCGACACGGACGCGGAACCTCTCTCGCCCGGCGATTTCATCGGCCGCTGGATGAACCTGTTGAAACCGGCGGCGGAGCAGATTCAGAGCAACGGCTTCATGACCGAGGGGGAACGCCAGCGAGCACTCGAGCGCGTGTCGATCCGAAACTCGCTCGCCAACCTCAGGACTTTCCCCTGCGTGCAGATCCTCGAGGCGAAGGGAAAGCTGCAGCTGCACGGGGCCTGGTTCGATATTTCGACCGGCGAGCTTTGGGTGATGGACGCCAAGACCGGCGATTTTGCCCGGCCCGGCATGTAATCGCAAGGAAAAGGCCCGATTCTTTCGAACCGGGCCCTTCATTCATTCCGTTCTAATCAGCCTTGTCAGTTGCCGTCGATTTCGGCGCCGATGATGGCGATCGCCTGTTGATACACGCTGGCGGCGTTCCATCCTTGGATCGCTGCGTAGTTCGCTTCACCCGGCTGATAGCCGGCACCCGGCTGCCAGCCGTGGCCGCGCAGGAAGTTCGCCGTCGAAGCAAGCGCGTCTGCCTTAGAGCGGACCATGTCGATGTGGCCGTTGCCGTCACCGTCGACGCCGTATTTCAAAACGTTTACCGGCAGAAACTGCGTCTGGCCGATTTCGCCATGGGCGGCGCCGCGGGCGGCGGGGCTCAGGTCCCCGCGCTCCACGAGCTGGAGAGCGGCATAGAGCTGGTTGGTGAAATAGTCGGAGCGGCGGCAGTCATAGGCAAGGGTCGAAACCGCAGAGAGTGTGTGTTCCTTGCCCATGAAGGAGCCAAAACCGGTCTCCATGCCCCAGATCGCGATCAGCGGACCGGCGGGGACACCAAAGCGCTGTTCGATGCTTGCGAAAAGCTCGACGTTCTGGGCTCGCATCTTCCTGCCGCGCGAGATGATCGCCTGGCCACCGCGCTTCTTCATGAACTGATCGAGCGAGAGCTTAAAGCTCTTCTGGCCGCGATCGGCACGGATCGTCGCCCTGCTGTAGGAGACATTCGCGAGTACCTGGTCGAGCACCGAGGGGCTGATGCCGTTGCCCGCCGCCTCCCGTTTGAACTCGCTTACCCAGGCCTGAAAGCCGCTGCTGTCATTGCCGCATTGCGCCGCGGCGGCACTCACGGGAAGAGTTGCCGTTGAAATGAGGACCGCAAGCCCAACTGCTGCGCACTTCACCATATGCATGAAATACCCCGTCATTGCCCGAATCGTGTTGCCTTCAAAAATGCCGGCCTTCGCCGACCTCATTCTTACTTGCGGCGTCGTGGTTTCACGTGAATCCGTCATCCGCCGAATTCAATAGGAAACCTCGCTCGGCGCTGGAGGTCCGAGCGGGGCTTCCGTCTCAATCTCTGTGCCTGTCAGGCGGCCTGCCTCCGCGGCTTGACCAGACCGCGATTAACGAGCAGCTCAGCGATCTGGATGGCGTTGAGGGCAGCGCCCTTGCGCAGGTTGTCGGAAACGACCCACATATTGAGGCCGTTCTCGACCGTTGCGTCCTCGCGGATGCGTGAGATATAGGTCGCATCTTCGCCGGCGCACTCATAAGGAGTCACGTATCCGCCGTTCTCGTGCTTGTCGACAACAAGGCAACCCGGAGCTTCGCGCAGGATCTCGCGCGCCTCTTCAGCGCTGATCTCGTTCTCGAATTCGATATTGACCGATTCCGAATGACCGATGAACACCGGCACGCGCACGGCCGTGCAGGTTACCTTGATCTTCGGATCGAGCATCTTCTTGGTCTCAGCCAGAACTTTCCACTCTTCCTTGGTGTAACCGTCCTCCATGAAGACGTCGATGTGCGGGATGACGTTGAAGGCAATGCGCTTGGTGAACTTCTTGCTCTCGATCGGATCGGCAACGAAGACCGCACGCGTCTGGTTAAAGAGTTCATCCATGCCGTCTTTGCCGGCACCCGAAACGGACTGATAGGTGGAAACGACGACGCGCTTGATCTTGGCGTGGTCGTGCAGCGGCTTCAGCGCGACGACGAGCTGCGCCGTCGAGCAATTCGGATTGGCGATGATGTTCTTCTTGGAAAAGAGGGAAATCGCGTCCGGGTTCACTTCCGGCACGATCAGCGGCACGTCGGCGTCGTAACGCCAGGCGGACGAGTTATCGATGACGACGCACCCCTGTTGGCCGATCTTTGGCGAGTATTTCTGCGAAACCGCGCCGCCGGCGGACATCAGGCAAATGTCGGTATCGGAGAAATCATAGGTTTCGAGGTTCGAGACCCTCAACGTCTTGTCGCCGTAGGAGACTTCGGTGCCGACGGAGCGGGAGGAGGCGAGCGCAATTACCTCGTCTGCGGGAAATCCGCGTTCCGAGAGGATATTCAGCATCTCCCGGCCGACATTGCCGGTAGCGCCTGCGACTGCAATCTTGAAACCCATTATCTAAGCTCTCTTTCTGTCTCTCCTCGTCTGGTGGAGGGGGAAACCGCGCGGACTGCCGCGAGGGTTCCTGTCCCCGGCCTTACCGGGGAGAGAGCGGCGGGCCAGAGACGTCAGACGGTTTTCGTCGTCGTTTTGGCCGTTGTTTTGCTAGCGAGCGAGAAATGGCAAACCTGCCCGGCGGCATGGGCCGGCAAGATCGGCGCAGCGATGGACGCGCGGTTCGGTCGCATGGCGGTTTCCTCGTTCGCCGCTGCTCATACCGGCTTTTCGTGAAGAGTCAAGCCGCCGTCGGCATTCGGAGTGTCACGATCGCGGCATTAGACGAAAGTCATAAGTCCAAAGCATCCCTGCCCGGTGCGCCGCTTTTCTGACATCTTGTTACGAGGCGCACCACGCCCGAACACTCAGGGAGGAGCTTCGGGCCGGGGAATGGGCGCTCCAATATGCTGATTTTGGAGTGGAGGATCATCAAAATGGCAAACGTCGCGACAGCGGAAGGCTCAAAAGCCCGCCCGATGACCGGCGAGGAAAAGAAGGTTATCTTCGCCTCGTCGCTTGGTACCGTCTTCGAATGGTACGATTTCTATCTTTATGGCTCGCTCGCGGTCTATATCGGCGCCGCCTTCTTCAGCCAGTATCCGGAGACGACGCGCAACATCTTCGCGCTGCTCGCCTTTGCCGCTGGCTTCCTGGTGCGGCCCTTCGGCGCGTTGGTTTTCGGTCGCCTCGGCGATCTCGTCGGTCGCAAATATACGTTCCTCGTCACCATCCTGATCATGGGTTTTTCGACCTTCCTCGTCGGCATCCTGCCGGGCTCCGGCTCCATCGGCATTGCCGCGCCGATCATCCTGGTCGGCCTGCGCCTGCTGCAGGGTCTCGCTCTTGGCGGTGAATATGGCGGTGCTGCAACCTATGTTGCGGAACACGCACCGCATGGACGCCGCGGTTACTTCACCTCCTGGATCCAGACGACCGCGACGCTTGGCCTGTTCCTCTCGCTGGTGGTGATCCTGCTTGTTCAGTTCATGCTCGGCAAGGACGCATTCGCTGCCTGGGGCTGGCGCATCCCGTTCCTGCTCTCCTTCATCCTTCTCGGCGTTTCCGTCTGGATTCGTCTGAAGATGAACGAGTCGCCCGCCTTCAAGCGGATGAAGGAAGAGGGCAAGGGTTCGAAGGCGCCGCTGACGGAAGCCTTCGGCCAGTGGAGAAACGCGAAGATCGCGTTGCTCGCGCTCTTCGGCGCCGTCGTCGGCCAGGCGGTCGTCTGGTACTCCGGCCAGTTCTATGCGCTGTTCTTCCTGCAGAGCATTCTTAAGGTCGACGGCCAGTCGGCGAACCTGATGGTTGCCGCTTCGCTCTTGATCGGCACAGGCTTCTTCGTCTTCTTCGGCTGGCTTTCGGACAAGATCGGCCGTAAGCCGATCATCATGGCGGGTCTGCTGCTTGCCATGCTGACGTACTTCCCGCTGTTCAAGACGCTGACCTGGGCCGGCAATCCGGCACTTGCCGAAGCGCAGCAGAGTGTCCGCGCGACGGTTACCGCCGCTCCCGGCGACTGCAAGTTCCAGTTCAACCCCACCGGCACCGCGAAGTTCACCACCTCGTGCGATATTGCGACCGCCTTCCTAACCCGCAACTCGGTTCCTTACGACGTGGTAACGACGGCTCCTGCGGGGACACCGGCGACCGTGAAAATCAGTGAAACGACGATCACCAGCTATGATGCTGTCGCTGCGGGCGACGCCGCCAAGGCACAGGACGCTGCCTTCCAGAAGCAGGTCAACATGGCGCTTCAGGCCTCCGGCTATCCGCTGGTGCGCGCTGCTGCCAAGGTGCCGGAATCGAAGCTCGACACTTTCGTCGCAGCCAATCCGGAATTGGGGCTCGACGCGGCTGCCGTCCGCACCGGCGAAAAAACCGTGGTGCCGGCCGACAAGCTGATCGCCGACAAGCTCCTGACCAAAGAGGAACTTGGCGGCGCAACCGAAATGGGGGTCTACACGATCGACAAGGCCGGCGCCTTCACCATGGTGGCCGATCCTGCCCGCGTGAATTGGACGGTGATCATCGCGGTGCTGACGGTTCTCGTCATCTATGTGACGATGGTCTACGGCCCAATCGCCGCCCTGCTGGTCGAGCTTTTCCCGACCCGTATTCGTTACACCGGCATGTCGCTGCCCTACCATATCGGTAACGGCTGGTTCGGCGGCCTGCTTCCGGCGACCGCCTTCGCGATGAGTGCCGCTCAGGGCGATATCTACTACGGCCTGTGGTACCCGATCGTCTTCGCGGGCATCACGCTGGTCATCGGCATGCTCTTCCTGCCGGAAACCAAGGACCGCGATATCCACACGATGGACTAAGCGGACCGGTCGAAGAAGCTCTCCTGACTCCGGCGCGGTCTTCCGCGCCGGCTTTTTATTTGCCCCTCGGCAGGCGACCTGCATTCTTTGGTGTCGGCCAGCCGCCTGCATCGAACCGGAACAGCCAGCCACGGCTGGCGAAGAGAAAGGCGACCATCAGGGCGACCCAGAGGCCGAGGAGCAGGCCCGCCGCGACATCGCTCGGATAATGGGCGCCGACGATCACGCGCGAGACGCCAATCATCAGCGCCAGTAGTAGAAACAACGGCCGGAGCTGCGGCATCAGCATCGCGAAGGCGCCGAAGAATGCCCCGGCGGCCGTCGCATGGCCGGAGGGGAAGCTCTCGAACAATGTGTCGCCGGTAAACGGGGTAAGGCTGTAGGCGCCGTAGTCGGCGACAAGTTCCGGGCGTGCGCGGCCGATGAGGAATTTCAATCCATGCACCAGCGCGCTCGCAGTGCCGATCGTCAGCAGAAAATAGGCTGAAAGATTACGCGCGGTTCGAGCCCGGTTCTGGACCGTGTCGCGGTCGGTCGTTCGCCGGACAATGAAGGTGATCAGCAGCAGGAAGGCAGACGTGTAGATCATCCAGGCAAAGGTGCCCAAATCGGTGATCGTCCGGTTGAAGGCAACGATCTCTTCCGGCAGATCCTGCGCCCACTCCGCCAGTTGCGGGTCGAAGGGAACGAAAGCCAGCACAAGTATGACCGTCGTCAGCACTATCCAGCCGGTGGAGGAAAGCGGTTGGTTCATGTCACTCCTTCCTTTTCCTTTTCACGGGATGTGAAGGCGAACCGGATGAAATCAAGAGGTCCAAACGGAAAACACCTCCGGAGTTTCCGGAGGTGCCCGTTCATCGAAGCTCGTTACGGAGCAGACAGTAAAACCGATCGACCCTGACGGGCGATCAGGCCGAGAGCGCCTTGAACTCGGCGAGGATAGCGTCGCCCATCTCGGCGGTGCCGACCTGGCGGCAACCTTCCGCCATGATGTCGCCCGTGCGGACGCCCTTGTCGAGCACGTTGGCAATCGCCTTCTCCAGATCGTCGGCTTCCTTCACGAGGTTGAAGGAATAGCGCAGGCACATGGCGAAAGAAGCGATCATGGCGATCGGGTTGGCGATGCCCTTGCCGGCAATATCGGGAGCGGAGCCGTGCACCGGCTCGTAGAGCGCCTTGCGCTTGCCGGTCTTGGCGTCGGGAGCGCCGAGCGAAGCGGAAGGCAGCATGCCGAGCGAACCAGTCAGCATCGCCGCGACGTCGGAGAGCATGTCGCCGAAGAGATTGTCCGTGACGATCACGTCGAACTGCTTCGGCTGGCGGACGAGCTGCATGCCGCCGGCATCCGCCAGCATATGCTCGAGCTGGACGTCGGCATATTTCGCCTTGTGCGTTTCCGTCACGACCTGGTTCCAGAGTACGCCCGACTTCATCACATTGCGCTTTTCCATCGAGCAGACGCGGTTGTTGCGGGTGCGCGCCAGTTCGAAGGCAACGCCTGCGATACGCTCGATCTCGTAGGTGTCATAGACCTGTGTATCGATGCCGCGCTTCTGGCCGTTGCCGAGGTCGATGATTTCCTTGGGCTCGCCGAAATAGACGCCGCCCGTCAGTTCGCGCACGATCAGGATATCAAGCCCTTCGACCAGCTCTGGCTTCAGCGAGGAGGCATTGGCGAGCGCCGGATAGCAGATCGCCGGCCGCAGGTTGGCGAAGAGCTCGAGGTCCTTGCGCAGGCGGAGAAGACCCGCTTCCGGCCGCACCTCATAGGGCACCGCATCCCATTTCGGACCGCCCACGGCGCCGAAGAGGACGGCATCGGCGGCAAGCGCCTTCGCCATGTCGTCTTCCGAGATCGCCGCGGCATGGACATCATAGGCCGAACCGCCAACAAGCCCTTCGTCCGTCGCGAAGCCGCCGTCAAGCTCGGCATTCATGTAAGCGATGATTTTGCGGACTTCCGCCATGGCTTCCGGGCCGATGCCGTCGCCGGGCAGAAGGAAGAGATTGCGCACAGTCATGGAAAGTCCTTTTCGCGGGGAAAAACTCGGGCGCGTTCTTAGCGCAACTTCGTGTCGAGGGAAATCGCGCCGGCGAAAGATTTGTTCGTGCCGTCCGATCACGAGCCCTCACCTTTCCCTTGACGGAATCGACAGCTGACGCTCGAATGGCTCGATTGCAATCGGGGATTTCCGAGATGTCCGTGACGCTTCTTGTCGGTGCCTTTCTCGCTGCGCTTTCCTATACGCTCATCCCCGGCCCCGCCTTTCTGGCGCTTCTCGGCATCGGCGCCGGTCAGGGGCGAAAGGCCGGCGCGCTTTTCATGGGCGGCCATCTTGCCGGCGACATCCTCTGGTCGGCGCTCGCGCTCGTCGCCATCGTCGGAGCGCGATCGATCGGCACGGCAATCTTCGACGTTCTCGGCCTTTTCTGCGGCTTCTATCTGGGCTGGATCGGCTGGACCGCGCTCAACGCCCGTCCGAAGGGCGAGAACCGGGCACTCCTGACGGTCGAACGGCCGTTGCGCCGAGGACTGATCTTCGGGCTCACCAATCCCAAAGGCTACCCGGTTGCGCTTGCGACCTTCACGGCGCTCCTCGCCGGTTCGGCCAATGCGCTGGAATTCAATACTCTGCCAATGCTGCTCGCGGTGTCGCTGATCGGTTTTCTCCTGGCCGACGTGATCCTGATCGCCATCATCGGCGCCTCTGTCGTCCGCCGCTTCTATCGCCGCCACGAGCTGGCGATCGTGCGTCTCTCGGGCCTCTTGTTCATCGGCTTCGCCGCGCAGGCGATCTGGCATGCGGCGCCGGGCCTTTTTGGCGTGCGCAGGCCTTGACGGTCCCGCGCTCACCGACCACTTCAACGTCTCCGCCGGCTAGCCGATTCCGTGCCACGCCGGCCCGCATGCGAAAGGAACCCTCATGACCGTCAGCGCTTCGCTCAATCCCGCTTTGGTGAACTGGACCGGACACGAGGGCCTGCCTCGCTTCGACGCGGTGAGGGACGAGGACTTTGCACCCGCCTTCGATGCGGCATTCGCCGCACATGAGGCGGAAATCGACGCGATCGCCAACAATCCCGAGCCGCCGACCTTCGAAAACACCATTGTCGCCCTGGAAATTGCCGGCGACGAGCTTTCCCGCGTTTCGGCGCTTTTCTGGAACAAGGCAGGCGCCCACACGAACGATGTGATCCAGGCGCTCGAACGCGAGATCGCGCCGAAGATGTCGCGGCATTATTCGAAGATCGGCACAAACCCGGCCTTGTTCAGGCGCATCGACACGCTGTGGGAGAAACATGAGGAGCTCGGCCTCGATCTCGAGGCCACGCGCGTGCTCGAGCGGCACTGGAAGGGCTTCGTCAAATCCGGCGCCAAGCTCGACAAGCCGGACCAGGAGCGGCTTTCGGCGATTAACGAGACACTCGCCGGGCTCGGCGCGAAATTCGGCCAGAACGTGCTTGCCGACGAAAAGAACTGGGCGCTGCTGCTGACGAGCGAAGAGGAACTGGCGGGACTGCCGGACTTTCTCAAGGACGCGATGGCGGCCGTTGCCCGCGACAGGGGCGAAGACGGCAAATATGCGGTCACGCTGTCGCGTTCGATCATTGAGCCGTTTCTAACTTTCTCCGACAACCGCGAGCTTCGCGAACAGGCGTTCAAAGCCTGGACGGCGCGCGGCGAAAACGGTGGCGAGACCGACAATCGCGGCATCATCGCCGAGACGCTGGCGCTTCGTGCGGAGAAGGCAAACTTGCTCGGCTACGAGAACTATGCGGCGCTGAAGCTCGACGACACGATGGCGAAGACGCCCGAAGCCGTGAACGGGCTGCTGATTGAGGTCTGGGAGAAGGCCGTCGTACGCGCCCGCGAGGAAGAGGCGGACCTCGCCAAGCTGATTGCCGCCGAGGGCGGCAATCACTATGTGATGCCGTGGGACTGGCGCCACTACGCCGAAAAGCTGCGGGCCCAAAAGTTCAGTTTCTCCGAAAGCGAACTGAAGCCCTATTTGCAACTCGAAAAGATCATCGATGCGTGCTTCGACGTCGCCCATCGTCTCTTCGGCATTACCGTGACGGAGAAGAAGGGCGTTGCCGGCTACCATTCCGATGTTCGCGTTTTCGAGATCCGCGACGCTTCGGGCCGACTCGTCGCCCTCTTCCTCGGCGACTATTTCGCCCGCTCATCCAAGCGCTCCGGCGCCTGGATGAGTTCCTTCCAGTCGCAGCACAAGCTGAAGCTGAAGAACGGCGCCGTTGGCGAAATTCCGATTGTCTACAACGTCTGTAATTTCGCCAAGCCCGCCGATGGCAAACCGGCGCTGCTGTCGATCGATGACGCCCGTACCCTCTTCCACGAGTTCGGTCATGCGTTGCATGGCATGCTGTCCGACGTCACCTACCCGTCCGTATCGGGTACCAGCGTTTCACGCGATTTCGTCGAGCTGCCGTCGCAGCTCTACGAGCATTGGCTGACCGTGCCGCATATCCTGAAAAAATACGCAGTGCACTATCGGACCGGCGAGCCGATGCCGGAGGCGCTGCTCGACAAGGTGCTGTCGGCGAGAACCTTCAATTCCGGCTTCGCCACCGTCGAGTTCACCTCCTCTGCGCTTGTCGACATGGCCTATCATACGGCGGGGGCCATCAGCGATCCGATGGCGTTGGAGGCGGTGACGCTTGAGAAGATCGGCATGCCGCAATCGATCGTCATGCGCCATCGTAGTCCGCATTTCCTGCATGTCTTTTCCGGCGACGGCTATTCCGCCGGCTATTATTCCTACATGTGGTCGGAAGTGCTCGACGCCGACGCCTTTGCCGCCTTTGAGGAGACCGGCGATCCTTTCCACCCGGAGACGGCGCGCAAGCTCAAGGACAACATCTACTCCGTCGGCGGCGCCATCGATCCGGAGGACGCCTACAAGGCCTTCCGCGGCAAGCTGCCGAGCCCCGACGCGATGCTGGCAAAGAAGGGGTTGGCGACATAACGGGCCAGCCTTCTGGAGGCTTCGGTTTCCTCGAAGAGGCGCGCGCCCATCGTGGTCGATTCCAAAGCTACCGCCAGGCCGCTTGCTCAATACCGAAGACGGAGAGCAGATTGCGCATCCGCGCCGCCGCCAGTTCCGGCTTGTCAAGTACGTTGGCCCGATCCGCCAGGCGGAAGATCTCGGCATAATGCAACAGGCCACGAGCGGACTGCATGCCGGCCGGCATGGTGAAATGGCGCTGGTGACCATTCAGCCAGGCGAGAAAGACGACGCCGGCCTTGTAGTATTGCGTCGGCGTCTCGAAGATCTTGCGCGACAGCGGTACCGTCGGCTCGATGACGCCGCGGAAGGTCGCGAGATCGCCGCGCGCCAGTGCCGCCAGCGCCTTTGAGGCTGACGGCGCGACGGCGTCGAAGATCCCGAGCAGCGCATGGCTGTATTTTTCGCCGTCCCCCTCGATCAGTTCCGCATAGTTGAAGTCATCGCCGGTGAAGCAGAGGACGCCTTCCGGCAGCCGGTTGCGCAGCGCCACTTCCTTGGCGTTGTCGAGCAGGGAAATTTTGATGCCTTCGACCTTGGCGCTGTTCTCGCCGATGATCGACAGCACCGTTTCGAGCGCCTCCTCGAAATTCACCGATCCCCAATAGCCATTGAGCTGCGGATCGAACATGTCGCCGAGCCAGTGGAGCACGACCTTGTCCTTCGCCTGGCGCAGGATGTGGCCATAGACATGCCGGTAGTCGTCGGCGGAGCGCGCCACGCGGGCCAGCGCCCGGCTCGCCATCATGATCGCCCGCCCGCCATAGGCCTCGACGAAGCCGATCTGTTCCTCATAGGCGGCAATGACGTTCTCGATCGACCGCGCCTCGGTGGGCGAAAGCTGGTCGGTGCCGGCGCCGCAAGCGAGATCGGCGCCGGCGACGCTGCGTGCCTCCTGGAGCGAGCGGCGGATCAATTCCTGTGCGCCGGGCCAGGAAAGCCCCATGCCGCGCTGTGCCGTGTCCATCGCCTCGGCGATGCGGAAGCCGAGGCTCCAGAGGTGGTGGCGAAAGCCGAGCGTCGCTTCCCAGTCGATCGCGGGGTTTCCCCACGGATCGGCATCGCGAAGCGGATCGGAAACCACATGCGCCGCTGCATAGGCGATGCGATTGAAAACCGGTACCGCACCGGGCCGGGCAATCGGCGTTCCCTGGAGCCGGTATTCTTCGAGCGAGCCGTCTTGGCGCGGCAACATCAGGCTGGTCATCGGCGAGCGTCCTCCTCTAGCTTGCTGCATCGAATAATTTAGATCGTTCCAAACTTCAAGCTCGAATATCGCTTTTGCCGCCCATCGCCGGGCGTCTCGCCTATGCCGGAAGCATCGAAATTATCCCGGAGAAAGGCTGGCTTGCGTTTCGAGGATAGCTAAGTTACGGAAAGAATGATGATTTTCCACTCCTCGCCGCGACGACCTGATTTCGTGGCCGATCTACTGACCATCAAAAAAAGTGACAGAACCCTCTTGACGAGTTTGGAACGTTCCAATTATTAAAGGTGCAAGAGGTGAAATTCGTGGGAGGCCATTCATGGCGAAGGAGCGGGTGACGGTTATCGACATAGCGCGCGCCGCCGGCGTGTCGAAGTCGACCGTGTCGCTCGTCCTTCAAGGCAGTTCGCTGGTTAACGAGGCGACGCGGGCGAAGATCAACGCGGCGATCCGCGAGCTCGGCTATGTCTATAACCGCAGCGCCGCAAACCTGCGCCAGTCGAAATCGAAGATCATCGGCATCGTCGTCAATGATCTGACCAACAGCTTCTTCGCGGAACTCGCCGTCGGCGTCGATGCGGTCGTGCAGTCGGCGGGCTTCGTCCAGTTCCTCGCCAATACCGGCGAAAAGATCGAGCGCCAGCGCGAGGTGATTGCGTCGATGCGGGAGCACGGCACATCCGGGCTGATCATTTCGCCGGCGCGCGGCACCGAAGCCGCTGACCTCGCGCCGCTCGTCGCCAGCGGCATTCCCGTGGTGCTCGTCGTTCGCGATATCGCCGGGGCAGGCGTTTCATCACTGATCTCGGACAATCGCGCCGGCGCCCTGGCGGCCGTCCGCCACTTGATCGGCCTGGGCCATCGCCGCATCGCCTTCCTCGGCGGCTTCGCCGACACAGCCGTTTTCGAAGCGCGCATGCGCGGCTATCGCGATGCGCTAGGCGAGGCGGGGCTGAGTGCCGGCGATGAACTGATCATCGGTTCTGCGCCGTCGCGTGCCGGCGGCGTTGTCGCGATCGAGCAGGCGATGATGCTCAAAGAGCGGCCGACCGCGGCGCTCTGCTTCAACGATGCCGTCGCCTTCGGGGTTTGCGACGGTCTCAGGTCTCGGCGTCTGGAGCCTGGCGCGGATTTCGCGGTGATCGGCTTCGACGACGTGATCGAGGCGAAGACGGCGGTGCCGGCGCTGACCACGGTTTCCGTCGATCCGCAGGGCATGGGCGAGCGCGCCGCGGAGTTGCTGCTGAAGCAGATCCATGCCGGGCGTGCGGAGCCCGAGGCGATCGTCAGCCCGGTGCGGCTCGTCGTCCGCCAAAGCTGCGGCGCGCCTGTCGAGCGCAGAGTGAAGGAGATTTCGTCATGATTCGGTGGGGATTGATCGGCGCGAGCACGATCGCGCGCGAATGGGTGATCGGTGCCATCCGTGCCGCCGGCGGCGAGGCGGTATCGGTGATGAGTTCGAATGCCGAGCGTGGACAGGCCTATGCGACGGAGAACGGCATCGCGAAGGCCGTCACCAATCTCGACGATCTCGTTGGCGATCCGAACGTGGATGCGGTCTATATCTCGACGACGAACGAGCTTCATCACGATCAGGCGCTCGCGGCGATCCGCGCCGGCAAGCATGTACTCTGCGAGAAGCCGCTGGCGATGAACCTCAATGACGGCTGCGAAATGGTGCTGATGGCGTGTGAGGCCGGCGTCGTGCTCGGCACGAACCATCACCTGCGCAATGCCGCGACGCACCGCGCCATGCGCGAGGCGATCAAGGCGGGCCGGATCGGCAGGCCGATCGCGGCGCGGGTGTTCCACGCCGTTTATCTGCCGCCGCATCTGCAAGGTTGGCGGCTCGACAAGCCGGAAGCCGGCGGCGGCGTCATCCTCGACATCACCGTGCATGACGCCGATACGCTGCGTTTCATCCTCGATGACGATCCGCTTGAGGCCGTGGCGATCAGCCACAGCGCCGGCATGGGCAAGGAGGGGCTCGAGGACGGCGTCATGGGCGTGCTGCGCTTCCGCTCCGGCGTGATCGCTCAGTTCCATGATGCGTTTACGACGAAATACGCGGAGACCGGGCTCGAAGTGCACGGCACGGAAGGCTCGCTGATCGGCCGCAATGTGATGACGCAGCGGCCGGTCGGTACGGTCTTGCTGAGGAACGAGGAAGGTGAGAGCGAGTTGCCGCTCGATCACCGAAATCTCTATGAGACGGCGCTCAACGCTTTTCATGCCGCCATTGCAGGAAACGGCCGGCCTTCGGCCACGGGCGAGGATGGGGTCTGGTCGCTCGCCACCGGACTCGCCGTCGTCAAGGCAGCGGCCACCGGCGTGGCTGCCCCAATCGAACCGGGGCTTTGAACCGCATGTCCTTCCGACCCGAACATATGAGCAAGCATATTTCCCCGGCCGAAGCGGCGGGCCTGATTCCGGATGGAGCAATTGTCTCCGTGTCCTCCTCCAGCGGCCTTGGCTGCCCGGACCTGATGCTGAAGGCGATCGGCGACCGCTTCGACGCGACCGGCCACCCGCGCGGCTTGACGACGTTGCATCCGATCGCCGCCGGCGACATGAGCGGCATCAAGGGCGTCGACTACATCGCCAAGAAGGGCCTTCTGAAAACGATCATCGGTGGCTCCTATCCGTCCGGCCCATCGAGCGCCGAGCCGCCACTGATCTGGCAGATGATCGGCGCCGACGAGGTGGCGGCCTACAATATTCCGTCCGGCATCCTCTTTGACATGCATCGCGAGGCGGCGGCCAAGCGCCCTGGCGTCATGACCAAGGTCGGGCTCGACACCTTCGCCGATCCGTCGCGCGAAGGCTGTGCCATGAATGCGTCGGCCGCGGCAGAACCGGTCGTGAAGAAGATTGCCTTCGAGGGCGAGGACTGGCTGTATTTCAAGGCGATCGCTCCGCAGGTCGCAATCATCCGCGCGACCACGGCGGACGAGCGCGGCAATCTCACCTATGAACATGAAGGCGCCTATCTTGGCGGCCTCGACCAGGCGCTGGCCGCCCGCAACAATGGCGGCATCGTCATCGCCCAGGTGAAGCGCATCGCCAAGGGAGGCACGCTGAAGCCCCATGACGTGCGCGTGCCAAGCATGCTCGTCGACCATATCGTCGTCGATCCCGACCAGAAGCAGACGACGCAGACGCTCTACGATCCCGCTATTTCCGGCGAAATCTTCCGCCCGCTCGACAGTTTCCGCGTGCCTGAATTCAACATCCAGAAGGTGATTGCCCGCCGCGTCGCTCAGGAGCTCGAAGCCGGAAGCGCGGTCAATCTCGGCTTCGGCATCTCCGCCAATGTGCCGCGCATATTGCTCGAAGAGGGGCTGCACGGCGCGGTCACCTGGGTGATCGAACAGGGCGCGGTCGGCGGCGTGCCGCTGCTCGACTTCGCTTTCGGCTGCGCCTCGAATGCCGACGCCTTCATGCCGTCGCCCTACCAGTTCACCTATTTCCAGGGTGCCGGCTTCGACGCGTCGCTGCTCTCCTTCCTGGAGATCGACCGCACCGGCTCGGTCAACGTCTCGAAACTCAGCTTCCGGCCGCACGTGACGGCGGGCGCCGGCGGTTTCGTCGACATCACCGCGCGGGCAAAGAAGATCGTCTTCTCCGGCATGTTCAATGCCGGCGCCAAGCTCTCGGTCGCCGAGGGCAGGCTCGTCATCGAGAAGGAGGGCAAGCTTAAGAAGCTCGTCAATCAAGTCGAGCACGTCACCTTCTCCGGGCGCCGCGCCGTCGAACAGCGGCAGGACATCACCTATGTCACGGAGCGCTGCGTGATGAAGCTGACGCCGGAAGGCCTCGTGCTCACTGAAATCGCACCGGGGGCAGACCTGCAGACTGATATTCTCGACCAGTCGGAATTTCCGCTGACCGTCTCCGACCGGCTGAAGCGGATGGATGCGGCACTGTTCCACGAGGCGCCGTTTGGCCTGGCGCTTCCTGCAAAGGCGCGGCGCAGCATTGCGGGAGGTGCAAATGGCTGATGACCGAATCCGCGTCGATTTCGACGGGCCGGTCGCGACGATGACCGTCGCCCGCCCCGAAAAGCTCAATGCCTTCGACATCGACATGCTGAAGGCGCTGGCTTCGGCCTGCGACACGGTCGAGGCGAACCGCGACGTGCGGGTCGCGATTCTGACCGGCGAGGGCAAGGCCTTTTCGGCCGGCGGCGATATCAAGGCCTGGGGCGGCATGAATGCGGCCGCCTTCGGCTATGACTGGGTGCGCTTCGGCCACCGCGTCTTCGAGCGGCTCGCGACCTTGCGCATGCCGGTGATTGCGGCACTGAACGGCCACGCGCTCGGCGGCGGCCTGGAGCTCGCTGCCGCCGCGGATATCCGCATCGCCGAAAGCCAAGTGAAGATCGGTCTGCCGGAGACGGGCCTCGGCATGGTGCCCGGCTGGTCCGGCACGCAGCGTCTGGTCGCGCGCTTCGGCGCGCAGATCGTGCGCCGCATGGTGCTCGGCGGCGAAATGTTTTCGGCGGAAGAGGCGAAGGCCGAAGGGGTGGTCGATGCCGTCGTCGAGACGGGCACGGTGATGGCGGCGGCGCGGAACTATGCGGCGCGGATCGCCAGCCGCGGGCCAGCGTCGCTCGAAATATCGAAACTGATGATCGCCTCGGCGAATGGCGAGGACAACGGCGCCGCAGTCGAGACGCTCGGCTCGATCCTCGTCGCCAAGACCGGCGATCTCAAGGAGGGCATCGCTGCCTTCAGCGAAAAGCGCGAAGCGCGCTTCAAGGGAGAATGGTGATGACGGTTCTGGTGAGGCCGAAGGCGCTCGGCGACTATAAGGCCCGCGACTTTCGCATGCTGATTGACGGCCAATGGGTGGCGGGCGCCGAGGGCCGGACGATAGAGCGGGTGGCGCCGGGGCACGGCGTCGTCGTCAGCCGCTACCAGTCGGCGACGAAACCTGACGCTGAGCGTGCCATCGCCGCGGCACGGCGCGCATTCGACGAGGGGCCCTGGCCGCGCATGACGGCGTCGGAGCGCTCGCTGATCCTGCTCAGAGCCGCAGATATGATCGCGGCCCGCGCGGACGAACTCGCCTTTCTCGATGCGATCGAATCCGGCAAGCCGATAAACCAGGCAAAAGGCGAGCTCGCGGGCGCGGTCGATATCTGGCGCTATGGCGCGGCACTTGCCCGCGACCTTTCCGGCGAGAGCTACAACACGCTCGGCGACGGCACGCTCGGCGTCGTGCTTCGCGAGGCGATCGGCGTCGTCTCGATCATCACGCCCTGGAACTTCCCATTCCTGATCGTCAGCCAGAAGTTACCATTCGCGCTCGCTGCCGGCTGCACGACGGTGGTGAAGCCGTCGGAGCTCACCTCCGGCTCGACGCTTGTTCTCGGCGAAATCCTCGAGGCGGCCGGCGTGCCGGCCGGCGTCGTCAACATCATCGTCGGCACAGGCCCGGAGGCCGGTGCGCCGCTGACGAGCCACCCGGATGTCGATATGGTTTCCTTCACCGGCTCGACCGGTGTCGGGCGCCTGACCATGGCGAACGCCGCACAGACCTTGAAGAAGGTCTCGCTGGAACTCGGCGGCAAGAACCCGCAGATCGTCTTCCCCGACGCCAATCTCGACGAGTTCGCCGATGCCGCCGTCTTCGGCGCCTATTTCAATGCCGGCGAGTGCTGCAATGCCGGTTCGCGGCTGATCCTGCATCGCGATATTGCCGAGGAGGTGACGGCGCGCATCGCAAGCCTCTCGGCAAAGGTCAAGGTTGGCGATCCGCTCGATCCCGAAACGCAGGTTGGCGCGATCATCACGCCGCAGCATCTGGAAAAGATCGCCGGCTATGTTTCTTCCGCTGCCGGCGAGGGCGCGACAGTCAGCCATGGCGGAGCGGCGCTTGATCTCGGCATGGGGCAATTCATGGCACCGACAATTCTTTCCGCTGTCAGGCCGGAAATGGCGGTCGCGCGTGAGGAGGTTTTCGGGCCGGTCCTTTCGGTGCTTACCTTCGAGACGACGGAAGAGGCGATCCGCATCGCCAACTCGATCGATTACGGGCTTTCGGCCGGCGTCTGGAGCCGCGATTTCGACACTTGCCTGACCATCGGGAGGCGCGTGCGTGCCGGCACCATCTGGACGAACACCTTCATGGACGGCGCATCGGAGCTGCCCTTCGGCGGCTACCGGCAATCGGGTCTTGGCCGCGAACTCGGGCGGCATGCGGTGGAGGATTATACCGAAACCAAGACGCTGAACATGCATATCGGCCAGCGCACCCACTGGTGGATGCCGCGTTGAGATCGACGGAAGGCGAGTGGAACATGGACTTGCGCACAATGAGCGCAGAAAGAATCGGGAAAGGAGGTTTGGGGCCGGCCCTTGGGCGCTCGGCTGCGTCCGCTTCAGCTCGCCTCGTCTCGGACTGCGATCTCGGGCGGCCGCGTCTCGAAGGGAAGCTCCGGGCTCAGCAGCAGTTGCAGCTCGCGCATACTCAAGCTGCCGCCGATGCGGCGCAGAAGAATGTGCCCCATGTGCTCGCCGGTTGCCGTCAAATCCTCGTAGATGGTATCGACCCGCGGCTGGATCGCGCTCAAGAGATGCGACGTCTGCTTGGCGACGATGTCGTATTCGACGCCGAGTGTCAGTCCGTAATCGCTCATTCCGGTGATCGTCGCCAAGGCACAGACTTCGCCGCCGCAGGCGAAGCCGTCCGGCGGATCCTTTTCCGTGTTGCGCCGGCGAATCCGGTCCCGGATCGCGCCGGCCGGGCTGTCGAGGTCGATGTCGGAGAGGATTTCATAGGCGCAGCCGGCTTCGCGCACGGCCGTCATGAAGCCATGCAGAATGTGTCCGGAGAAGGTGAAGCCAGCCGGGCCGCTGATCAGCGCCGGCTTGTGCCGCCCCTTGGCGATCAGCCGGCGCGTCGCCTCGTAAGCGAAGGTGAAATTGTCGTGGTCGACGAAGGGATGCGCCGTGGCGAGCTCGGTGCGGCCGTGGGTGACGAAGGGAAAGCCGGTCTCCGAAAGCAGCATGACGCGTGGATCGAGCGGTTCGGTGCGCGAAAAGATCAGCCCGTCCGCCATGCCGTTGCGGATGATGTAATTCACCGCATCGAGGTTTGCCCCGTTGAGGAAATTCGGCATGACGATCAGGTGATAGGAGGTGCCCTGCAGGGCCTTGGCGACGCCGGCCATCACGGAGGTTCCATAGCCGAGGATCTCCTCATGCGGCTCCAGCAGAACCGCGATCACATTGGTGCGGCCGGTCTTCAGGCGCTGGGCGGCGCGGTCGGGCGAGTAGCCGATATCGATCGCCACCTGGCGCACGCGCTTCCGCGTCTCGATCGATATCTGCGGCGCATTGGCGAGCGCCCGCGAGACCGTGGTCACGGCAAGCCCGGTGATGTCTGCGATGGTGCGCAGGGTCGGCTTTCCACGCCCCTTTGCGGGACGGCTCTCGGAACGCGAGGGTTTGGAAGGATCGGCCAAATGATTGCTTTCCTGCGAAGGCTGAAGAGCGGCATTTGTAACGTGACGCGAACCGATAGGCAATCGTATGATGAAAACGTTTTAAGTCCCCGAAAAGGGCTGGTTTTGTTGCTCCGCAGCATGTTTCTGTCGCGCCGAACGCAGGAAATTCAGTCAGTTTTGGGTCAAAGACAGCCTACAGGTGCGGTCTGCTTGACTTGAGGGAACTTGTAACGTTTTAAATTGGGCGGGCGGCGCATGCCGCAAGCCCACTGCCGGCCTCCCAGAGGGGCGGCATTCAAAAAAAGGCGGGAGGAGGTTTCCGCTTCGGTAACTTGCAAACGGGAGGAAAACGATGCGCAAGTTGATGACGACGACGGCTGTTGCAGCACTGATGTTGACGGCGACGGCCGCGCACGCAGCTGAGAACGTGGAAGTGCTGCACTGGTGGACGTCCGGTGGCGAGGCGGCAGCACTCGACGTTCTGAAAAAGGACCTGGAAAGCAAGGGCATTAGCTGGACCGACATGCCGGTCGCCGGCGGCGGCGGCACGGAGGCCATGACGGTGCTACGTGCTCGCGTCACCTCCGGCAACGCGCCGACGGCGGTGCAGATGCTCGGCTTCGACATTCTCGACTGGGCCAAGGAAGGCGCCCTCGGCAATCTGGACGAGGTTGCGGCCAAGGAAGGCTGGGATAAGGTTGTTCCGGCCGCGCTGCAGCAGTTTTCCAAATATGACGGCCACTGGATCGCCGCTCCGGTCAACGTTCATTCGACGAACTGGGTGTGGATCAACAAGGCGGCGCTCGACAAGGCCGGCGGCAAGGAACCGACGACCTGGGAAGAGCTGATTGCGCTGCTCGACAAGTTCAAGGAGCAGGGCATCACCCCGGTCGCCCATGGCGGTCAGGCCTGGCAGGATGCGACGATCTTCGACGCGGTCGTCCTTTCGCTCGGCAACGACTTCTACAAGCAGGCCTTCATCGATCTCGACCCTGCCGCACTCGGCAGCGACAAGATGAAGGAAGCCTTCGATCGGATGACGAAGCTGCGCTCCTATGTCGACGACAACTTCTCCGGCCGCGACTGGAATCTCGCTTCCGCCATGGTCATCGAGAACAAGGCCGGCCTGCAGTTCATGGGCGATTGGGCGAAGGGTGAATTCCTGAAAGCGAAGAAGGTGCCCGGCACCGATTTCGTCTGCATGCGCTTCCCGGGGACGCAAGGCTCCGTCACCTTCAACTCCGACCAGTTTGCGATGTTCAAGGTTTCCGAAGACAAGGTTCCGGCGCAGTTGCAGATGGCATCGGCGATCGAAAGCCCGACATTCCAGTCGGCCTTCAACGTCGTCAAGGGCTCAGTACCGGCCCGCACCGACGTTCCGGATACCGACTTCGACGCTTGCGGCAAGAAGGGCATCAAGGATCTCGCCGAAGCCAATTCCAAGGGCACGCTCTTTGGCTCCATGGCGCACGGCCATGCCAACCCGGCCGCCGTCAAGAATGCGATCTACGACGTGGTGACCCGCCAATTCAACGGCGAGCTCAGCTCGGAAGATGCCGTGAAGGAACTGGTCGCGGCGGTCGAAGCCGCGAAGTAACGGGTTCATACCCGGGTCCGGGGTGCTGCCAGCGCCCCGGACGCCCTAAGCCCATGCAAGCGTCCTCGAAGCGCCGCGCCCCCGCGGACGCCGCGGAGGAGCTTTGAAACTTCAAACCTGCGTATGCCCTGACGGAGCACATCATTTTCCGTCCTGCACGATACGCCACGAGTGGTGACCGCCCATGGATAGCCGCAGCCGATTGCAGGAATTGGTGCCCAAGCTGGTGCTAGGCCCGAGCTTCCTCATCGTCCTGATCTTTGTCTACGGCTTCATAGCCTACACCGGGTTCCTGTCGCTGACGGGCAGCAAGATGCTGCCGTCTTACAATTTTGTCGGCTTCAGCAACTACAGCAAGCTCTGGGCCTTGCCGCACTGGTGGCGGGCGGTCAGCAACCTCGCGATCTTCGCGACGCTCTATATCGTGATCTGCTCCGTACTCGGCCTGGCGCTCGCGATCCTGCTGGACCAGAAAATCCGGGCCGAAGGATTCCTGCGGCCGATCTATCTCTATCCGATGGCGCTGTCCTTTATCGTGACGGGAACGGCATGGAAGTGGTTCCTCGATCCCGGCATCGGACTCGAGAACACCATGCACCTCTGGGGCTGGGAAAGCTTCTCCTTCAACTGGATCAAGGATCGCAACTTCGCGATCTACTGCGTCGTCATTGCCGCCGTCTGGCAATCCACCGGCTTCATCATGGCGATGTTCCTGGCGGGCCTGCGCGGCGTCGACAATGAGATCATCAAAGCCGCCCAGATCGATGGGGCGTCGACCCCGACCATCTACCGGCGGATCATCATTCCGCTGATGCGGCCGGTCTTCCTGTCGGCCTTCGTCGTCCTCGCTCACCTTGCCATCAAGGCCTACGACCTGATCATCGCGCTGACCGGCGGCGGGCCGGGGCAGGCGACCGAGCTGCCGGCGACCTTCATGTATTCCTACACCTTCACACGCAACCAGATGGCCATCGGCGCCTCTTCGGCGATCATCATGCTGGTGATGATCTTCTCGATCATCGTTCCCTATCTCTATTCCGAAGTCCGGGGAGGAAAACGCTGATGGGTGCTCCCAGTCCAGAGAACGTCATCTCGCACAATCGCCTCGTGCGGGCGCTGATCTATGCGGCGCTGATCCTCTTCGCGCTCTATTCGCTGCTGCCGCTCTACGTGATGGTGGTCAACTCGCTAAAGCCGCTCGATGAAATTCGCCAGGGTGGCATGCTGAACCTGCCGCAGGTCTGGACCATCGAGCCTTGGCTTTCGGCTTGGTCGACGGCGCAGATCGGTGTGCAGCCGACCGGCCTGCGCCCCTTCTTCATCAACTCGATCCTGATGGTCGTTCCGGCCGTCGCGATCTCGACGATGATCGGAGCGCTCAACGGCTACGTGCTGACGAAATGGCGCTTCCCGGGAGCAAACGTGTTCTTTGGCATGCTGCTCCTCTCCTGCTTCATCCCCTTCCAGATCGTGCTGATCCCGATGGCCCGCATTCTCGGCATTCTCGGCCTCGCCGGGTCGATCTGGGGGCTGATCCTCGTCCATGTCGTCTACGGCATCGGCTTCACGACGCTGTATTTCCGCAACTACTACGAGGCCTTTCCGACCGAGCTCGTGCGGGCGGCGCAGATCGACGGAGCAAGCTTCTTCCAGATCTTCTGGCGCATCCTGCTGCCGTCCTCCGGGCCGATCATCGTCGTCTCGGTCATCTGGCAGTTCACCAATATCTGGAACGACTTCCTGTTTGGCGCCTCGTTCTCCGGCCCCTATTCGACGCCGATGACGGTCGCGCTCAACAACCTCGTGAGCTCGTCGACGGGGGTCAAGGAATACAACGTCCACTTCGCGGGCGCGATCCTCGCCGCCCTGCCAACACTGATCGTCTACATCGTGTCCGGCCGCTACTTCGTCCGCGGGCTGATGTCCGGCGCCGTGAAAGGATAAGCCCATGTCATTCCTGAAGATCACCAATCTACGCAAATCCTACGGCTCCCTGGAAATCCTCAAGGACATCAATCTGGAGATCGAGGAGGGCGGTTTCCTCGTGCTCGTCGGCCCTTCCGGCTGCGGCAAGTCGACGCTTCTGAATACGATCGCCGGCCTCGAGCCGATCACGTCCGGTGACATCGCCATCGCCGGCCGGTCAGTTTCGGGACTTCATCCGTCGAAGCGCGACATCGCCATGGTTTTCCAGTCCTATGCGCTCTATCCCAACATGACGGTGGCCGGAAACATTGCCTTCGGCATGGAAATCCGCGGCGTGCCGAAGGAGGAGCGCGAGAAGGCGATCAAGCAGGTCGCCGACATGTTGCAGATCGGTCATCTGCTCGACCGCAAGCCGAGTCAGCTTTCGGGCGGCCAGCGCCAGCGCGTCGCCATGGGCCGCGCGCTGGTGCGTAATCCGCAGGTCTTCCTTTTCGACGAGCCCTTGTCGAACCTCGACGCGAAGCTGCGCGTCGACATGCGCACCGAGATCAAGCGTCTGCATCACCGGATGAAGACGACGATCGTCTATGTCACCCACGACCAAATCGAAGCGATGACGCTCGCAACCAAGATCGCGGTGCTGAAGGACGGGGTCTTGCAGCAGTTCGGAACGCCGGCGGAGATTTACAACAACCCGGCCAATATGTTCGTCGCCGACTTCATGGGATCGCCGGCGATGAATCTTCTGACCGCGCGCATCGAAAAAGCCGGTTCCGATGTGGCCGTGACGCTCTCCCGGCCAAACGCCGAGCCGCTGAAGCTCGCGATCCCGCATGATGGGGCGCTTTCCGCCTACGCCGGCAGGGACGTGGTGTTCGGCATCCGTCCGGAGGCGCTGACCGATCCGGACGGCGCCGACCGCAATGCCAAGTTCGTGGCCGAGGGGGAGTGCCTGATCGAGGTCGTCGAGCCTGCCGGATCCGACACCTTTGCGGTCACCCGGCTCGGCGGCAAGGAAATTGTCGCCCGTCTGCGCGCCGATGCGCGCATTGCGCCCGGCCAGATGTCACGACTCGCTTTCAATCTCGACAAGGCGGTGTTCTTTGATCCGCAAAGCGAGAAGCGGATCGCATGAGCGTCAGCATGCAGAGCCAGCCGGATATCGTCATCATCGGGTCGGGAGTGGGCGGTGCTACCGTAGCGGCGGGCCTTGCCGCCTCGGGCGCCGAAATCCTCATCCTCGAAGCGGGCGTCCATATCGAGGATCGGCCGGAAAACCGCGATCAGCGGGCGATCTTCCAACGCGGCCACTTCCGGCCGAAGGAAATCTGGTACGAAGCTGGCGGTGCCGGTTTCAACCCCGGAAACTATTACAATGTCGGCGGCAATTCGAAGTTCTATGGCGCTGTGCTCACCCGCTATCGCCGCGAAGATTTCGAGGAGATGCAGCATCTCGAAGGCGTCTCGCCGGCCTGGCCGTTTCCCTATGAGGAACTAGAGCCGTGGTATGCCAGGGCCGAACAGCTTTACCAAGTCCGCGGCACGCTGGGCGAGGATCCGACCGAACCCGCTCATTCGAACAGCTACGCCTATAATCCAGTGCCCGACGAGCCGGCGGTCGCCAAGGTGCGGCAGCGCCTGCGCGAGATTGGGCTGCATCCCTATTCGCTGCCGCTCGGCATCGACATCGATCGTTGGCTCGCCAAGGCGAAAACGCCGTGGGATGCGCATCCGAACAGTTTCGACGGCAAGATGGACGCCGAGACGGCGGCGCTGACCACTGCGCTGGAATATCCGAACGTCAGGCTCCAGATCGGTTCGCGCGTCACGCGCCTGAAGACCGTGCCAGACGGCAAGACGATAGAGACCGTTTTCTATGTCAAGGACGGTGTAGAGCGGAGCATCTCGCCAAGGCTGGTCATTCTTTCGGCTGGCGCGGTGCAATCGGCGGCGCTGCTGCTGCGTTCCGCCGATGACCGCAATCCGAGAGGGCTTGCCAACCGCTCGGATCAGGTCGGCCGCAACTTCATGAATCACAATTCGAGCGCGGTGATCGCGTTCAGCCCCTGGTATCGCAACGATTCGATCTATCAGAAGACGTTCGGGCTCAACGATTTCTATTTGTCGGACGGGGAGGGCGGGCCGCCGCTCGGCAATATCCAGCTGCTCGGCCGCGTCTCCGGAGCGATCCTCAAAGCGAACATGCCATCGGTTCCGGAATGGCTGCTCCATCAGGTTTCCGGCCGGGCGATCGATTTTTATGCGATGAGCGAAGATCTGCCGTCGCCGGAAAGCCGGGTCATGGTCGACGGTGATCGCATCGTGCTGAAATGGGTGCGGACGAACTGGCAGGCACATCTCAATCTGGTCGCCAAGGTGAAGGCCGTGTTGCGGCGGGCTGGCTTCCCGGTCGTTCTGGCCCGAGCGTTCGACAAACGCACGCCGTCACATCAGTGCGGGACGGTCAGGATCGGCAATGATCCCGGCATGGCGCCGCTCGACATCTATTGCCGCGCCTTCGACCATCCGAACCTCTTCGTCGTCGATGCCAGCTTCCTGCCGACTTCGGCTGCGGTCAATCCGGCGCTGACCGTCGCGGCACAGGCGCTGCGGGTCGCCGATCACATCGTTCGAGAGGATCTTCGATCATGACGGAAGCAAGACGCCCGGTCGCGATCGTCACCGGCGGCCGGCGCGGCATCGGGCTCGGCATAGCCCGGGCGCTCGCCGTAAGCGGCTTCGATATCGCCATTACCGGCATCGGCGATGCGGAAGGCGTGGCACGGGTCATTGCCGATCTCGGCGCGCTCGGTGCGCGGGCCGTCTTTCTCAGGGCCGATCTTGCCGACCTCGGCAGCCATCAGGCGAGCGTCGATGCGGTTGCCGCAGAATTCGGCAGGATCGACTGCCTCGTCAATAATGCCGGCATAGCCCCTGTCGTGCGCGGCGATTTCCTCGATCTCAAACCCGAGAACTTCGATGCGATCGTCGGCATCAATCTGCGCGGCACCGTCTTTTTCACGCAGGCTGTGCTGAAGGCGATGCTGGCGACGCCAGCCGCCGCGCCGCGCTCAATCGTCAACATCACCTCGGTCTCTGCAGCGATGACATCGCCGGAGCGGCTCGACTACTGCATGAGCAAGGCGGGGCTTGCGGCCTTCAGCCAGGGCCTGGCCCTCAGGCTTGCCGAGACCGGCATCTCGGTTTTCGAGGTCCGCCCCGGCATCATCCGTTCCGACATGACCGCGGCGGTCTCCGGCAAATACGACGCGCTGATCGAGGCCGGGCTGGTGCCGATGCGGCGATGGGGCGATCCCGAGGATATCGGCAATATCGTCGCCGGGCTTGCCAGCGGCAAATTCGGTTTCGCCACGGGCTCGGTCATCCAGGCGGACGGAGGGCTATCGATCAGCCGTCTGTGAGTGGCCCCTCACCCTAGCCCTCTCCCCGCGTGCGGCGAGAAGGTGGCGGCAGCCGGATGAGAGGCGTGCCACAATCATACCCCGCGAAAAACGCGGACCTTGAGGACGATGTGAATGACCTATGACTACATCATCGCAGGTGCCGGCCCCGCGGGCTGCGTGCTTGCCAATCGCCTGAGCGAGGATCCGATGGTCAAGGTGCTGCTGCTCGAAGCGGGCGGCAGCGATTGGAACCCGCTGTTCCACATGCCGGCCGGCTTTGCCAAGATGACGAAGGGCGTTGGAAGCTGGGGCTGGCATACGGTGCCGCAGAAGCACATGAAGGGCCGGGTGCTACGCTACACGCAGGCAAAGGTGATCGGCGGTGGCTCGTCGATCAATGCGCAACTTTACACCCGTGGCAACGCACTCGACTACGATCTCTGGGCGAGCGAGGATGGCTGCACCGGCTGGGACTATCGCAGCGTGCTGCCCTATTTCAAGCGCGCCGAGGACAATGAGCGTTTCGCCGATGATTATCACTCCTATGGCGGCCCGCTTGGCGTCTCGATGCCGGTCTCGGCTCTGCCGATCTGCGACGCCTATATCCGCGCCGGTCAGGAACTCGGCATTCCCTATAACCACGATTTCAATGGGAAACAGCAGGCGGGTGTCGGCTTTTACCAATTGACGCAGCGCAATCGCCGGCGCTCCTCCGCCTCGCTCGCCTATCTTTCACCGATCAGAGATCGCAAGAATCTGACGGTGCGTACCGGCGCTCGCGTCGCCCGCATCCTGCTTGAGGGCAAACGGGCGGTCGGCGTGGAGGTGGTGACGGCGAAGGGCAACGAGACGATCCGCGCCGATCGCGAGGTCTTGGTTTCTTCAGGTGCCATCGGCTCGCCGAAGCTGCTGTTGCAGTCGGGCATCGGCCCGGCCGATCACCTGCGTTCGGTCGGCATCGAGGCCCGCCATGATCTCTCCGGCGTTGGCGGCAACCTTCAGGACCATCTCGATCTTTTCGTTATCTCGGAATGCACGGGCGATCACACCTACGACAACGCCGCCAAGCTGCACCGCACGCTCTGGGCCGGGTTGCAGTATGTGCTCTTCCGCTCCGGCCCCGTCGCCTCTTCGCTGTTCGAGACGGGCGGCTTCTGGTATGCCGATCCGAACGCCCGCTCTCCGGATATCCAGTTTCATCTCGGCCTCGGCTCGGGCATCGAGGCTGGCGTCGCCCGGCTCAAGAATGCCGGCGTGACGCTGAACTCGGCCTATCTGCACCCGCGCTCGCGCGGAACCGTTCGGCTTGCTTCCGCCGATCCGGCGGCGGCCCCGCTGATCGACCCGAATTACTGGGAGGACCCGCATGATCGGAAAATGTCGATCGAGGGATTGCGGATCGCTCGCGAGGTCATGCAGCAGCCGGCCCTGAAGTCCTATGTGCTGGCGGAACGTTTGCCGGGTAACAACATCAAGACGGAAGACGAGCTCTTCGAATACGGCTGCGCCAATGCCAAGACCGATCATCATCCGGTCGGCACCTGCAAGATGGGAACAGACGCGATGGCGGTTGTGGACCTGGAACTGAAAGTGCATGGGCTTGAAGGTTTACGCGTCTGCGACAGCTCGGTGATGCCGCGGGTCCCGTCGTGCAACACCAACGGCCCGACGATCATGATGGGTGAGAAGGGCGCCGACATCATCCGGGGGCTGCCGCCGCTGCCGCGCGCGATCTTTCAGTATGAGCGCAACGATACCCGCCCGCGCGCCCGCGCCGATATCTGCTGAGGCGGGATGACCATGATTCGGCATTGTGTTTTCATCCGCTTTCGCCAAGAGGTGAGCGAGGCTGAAAAGGCCGCGATCTTTGCGGAGATCGCGGTCCTGAGCGAGCGTCTGTCGGGCTTCCTCGGCGCGCATATTGGCGCCAATGTCAGCCCGGAGACGGGCATGGACAAGGGTTATTCCCAAGGATTCATCGTCGATTTCGCCGATGCGGCGGCGCGCGATGCCTATCTGGATGATCCTGAGCATCGCAGGGCCGGCGGAAAAATCGTTGCAGCGGCGCAAGGCGGCGTACAAGGTGTCTTCGTCTACGACCTCGAAATCCCGGATTGATTCCATGGCATCGATCGAGCCACGCTCCTTTCTCACAGTTCTCTTCGAGGCTGCCGTCGCGGCGGCTGATCCCTACGCCGCCATTCGGGCCCATTTGCCGGCGCGGCCGAAGGGGCGCACCATCGTCGTCGGCGCCGGCAAGGCGGCGAGCCAGATGGCGGCCGCCTTCGAGCGCCTCTGGGACGGTCCGTTGGAGGGCGCCGTCGTCGCGCGGCACGGACCGGTCGAGACATGCGAGCGGATCAAGGTGCTGCAATCGGCCCATCCGGTGCCCGACGAGGCGGGGCTCGTCGCCTCGTCGGCGCTCCTAAGGCTGGTCGAAGGATTAACGCGGGATGATCTGGTGGTGGCGCTGATTTCCGGCGGTGGCTCGGCGCTTTTGCCGGCGCCGCCCGAAGGCCTGACGCTCGAAGACGAGATTGCCGTCAACAAGGCCTTGCTCGCCTCCGGCGCGCCGATCTCCGCGATGAATGTCGTGCGCAAGCATGTCTCGCGGATCAAGGGTGGCCGGCTCGCCTTTGCCGCATCGCCGGCGCGCGTCGTCAGTCTGGTCGTCTCGGACGTTCCCGGTGACAACCCTGCCTTCGTCGCCTCCGGCCCGACGGTGCCGGACCGGTCGCGCGTCGAGGAGGCGCGCGAGATCGTGGCACGTTATGCCATGGCTCTGCCCGAGCGGGTGATGGCGCATCTCTCTTCCGATGCCGCGCGTGCGCCCAGTCCAGACGATCCGGCCTTTGCCGGCAACGAATACCACGTGATCGCCTCGGCGAGCGTCTCGCTCGAAGCGGCGGCGGTGCGGGCGCGGGAGAGAGGCTTCGAGGCGATGATCCTCTCGGATGCAATCGAGGGCGAGGCGCGCGACATCGGCCGCATGCATGCGGCGCTCGCGCGCGAGGTGATGCTGCGCGACCGTCCATTCGCCAAACCCGTCGTGCTACTTTCCGGCGGCGAGACCACGGTGACGATTTCCGGCGACAGTTACGGCAGGGGCGGGCGCAACAGCGAATTCCTGCTGTCGCTGGCACTCGATATCGATGGCGTCGCCGGGATCGATGCGCTTGCCGCCGACACGGACGGCATCGACGGCTCGGAGGACAATGCCGGTGCCTTTGCGGACGCGACGAGCGTGGGCCGCATGCGGGCGGCAGGCGTCGATCCCCGGGCGCATCTCGCCCGGCACGATGCCTGGTCGGCTTTCGCCGCGAGTGGCGATCTTTTTGTTCCTGGGCCGACCGGCACGAATGTCAACGATTTCCGGGCGATATTGATTCGCTGATCGGCGCGCCCGCGCGGCGGGCGGACGTCCCGCTCCGCGTGCGCCAGCAGATCTCGAAAAGTGCTGACCAGTCGGCGCCGAAATTGGCGGCCGCATCGTTCCGTTGCGTCGGAGCTGTGCTGTGCCGAGAGCGGGAAGGGCGGCCAGGCTGTCGGCCGCCTCTCCAATTCTCAGGAAAGCCGCGCGCAGGCGGCGGCGATGCGGGCGAGCGCTTCCTGCAGTTCCGCCTCCGAGGTCGCATAGGAAATACGGAAGAAGGGCGAAAGCCCGAATGCGGAACCCGGGACGACGGCGACATGCGCGTCTTCCAGGAGATAGGTACAGAAGTCCGTATCCGTCTCGATCTTTCTGCCCGAGGGTGTCACCTTACCAAGCAGGCCGGCGCAACCGGAGAAAGTGTAGAACGCGCCTTCCGGCACGCGGCAATCGAGACCATCGATCGCATTGAGCCGGCTTACCACAAGGTCGCGGCGGCGCCGGAAGCTCGCGGTGCGCTCTTTCAAGAAATCCTGCGGGCCGGTGAGTGCCGCGACGGAAGCTGCCTGGCTCACCGATGCCGGGCAGGAAGTCGCCTGGCTCTGCACGACCGCCATCGCCTTGATCAGTTCGCGCGGGCCGCCGGCATAGCCAATCCGCCAGCCGGTCATCGCATAGGCTTTCGACACTCCGTTGACGGTCAGCGTGCGTTCTTTCAGACGAGGCTCGAGCGCGGCCGGGGTGACGAAGCGGAAATCGTCATAGACGATATGTTCGTACATGTCGTCGACGAGCAGCCAGACATGCGGATGCTTAAGCAGGACGTCGAGCAGCGGCCGGTAGTCGGCGGCGCTGTAGGCGGCGCCCGACGGGTTCGAGGGCGAGTTCAAGAGCAGCCAGCGCGTCTTCGGCGTGATCGCCGCTTCGAGCTGTGCTGCCGAGAGGCGGAACCCCGCCGCTGCATCGCAGGCGATCAGCACCGGCTTGCCCGCGCAGATCTGGACGATATCCGAATAGGAGGTCCAGTAGGGCGTGGGGATGATCACCTCGTCGCCGGGATTGATCGTCGCCATCATGGCGTTGAAGAGGATCTGCTTGGCGCCGGTCGCGACGGTGATCTCGTCCGTCTCGTAGATGAGGCCGTTCTCGCGCTGAAACTTTTCGCGGATCGCCATCTTCAGCTCCGGCGTGCCGTCGAGCGCGGTGTACTTCGTCTCGCCGCGCTGGATCGCTTCCCAGGCCGACCGCTTGACGTGGTCCGGCGTGTCGAAATCCGGCTCGCCGGCGCCGAGGATGATGACCGGCTTGCCCTCGCGCTTCATGGCGCTGGCACGGGCGCCGATCTTCAGGATTTCCGAAACGCCGATCGAGGAGATCCGCGAGGCGGGCAGAAAGCCCACCTCCTTGACCGTTGCATTGATGGTCATGGCCGATCCTATTCGATGTCGAAGGAGACGCCCTGCGCCAGCGGCAGAGCTTTCGAATAGTTCACCGTATTGGTGGCTCGGCGCATATAGGCCTTCCAGGCATCGGAGCCGGATTCCCGGCCGCCGCCGGTTTCCTTCTCGCCGCCGAAGGCGCCGCCGATTTCCGCACCGGAGGTGCCGATGTTGACATTGGCGATGCCGCAATCCGAGCCGTCGGCTGCCAGGAAGCGCTCGGACTCCTGCATGTCGCGGGTGAAGATTGAAGACGAAAGCCCGGCCGCGACGGCATTGTGTTCGGCAAGCACGGCGTCGAAGTCGCTGTATTTCATGACGTAGAGGATTGGGGCGAAGGTCTCTTCGAGGACCGGGCCTGTCTGCTTCGGCATCTCGACGAGCGCGGGTTTCACATAGTAGCCGTTCTCGTAGCCGAGTTCGACGCGTTCGCCGCCGGTGAGGGTGCCGCCATGAGCCGTTGCTTCGGCGATCGCGTTCTGCATGCTGTCGAAGGCCGCCTTATCGACGAGCGGGCCGACGAGCGCGGTGCTTTCGAGCGGATTGCCGACGGAGACGGACGCGTAGGCCTTCTTCAGCCGCGGCACGAGCTGATCATAGACACTCTCGTGCACGAAGAGGCGGCGCAGCGTCGTGCAGCGCTGGCCGGCGGTGCCCATGGCGCCGAAGGCGATCGCGCGGAGCGCCATGTCGAGATCGGCCGAAGGGCAGACGACGCCGGCATTGTTGCCGCCGAGTTCGAGGATGGCGCGGGCGAAGCGCTTGGCAAGGCGCGGCCCGACTTCGCAGCCCATGCGCGTGGAGCCGGTCGCCGAAACGAGCGCAACCTTCGGATGGTCGACGAGAACCTCGCCGATTGCGCGGTCGCCGATCAAGACCTGCGACAGGCCGTCCGGCGCGTCGCCGAAGCGGGCGAGGGCACGCTCGAGAATAGCCTGCGATGCAAGTGCGGTGAGCGGCGTCTTTTCGGACGGCTTCCAGACGACGGCGTCACCGCAGACGAGCGCCAGTGCGGCGTTCCACGACCAGACGGCGACCGGGAAGTTGAAGGCGGAAATGATGCCGACGACGCCAAGCGGATGCCAGGTTTCCATCATCCGGTGGCCGGGGCGCTCGGTGGCGATCGTCAGACCATAGAGCTGGCGGGAAAGGCCGACGGCGAAATCGCAGATGTCGATCATTTCCTGCACTTCGCCGAGCCCTTCCGACGGGATCTTCCCGGCTTCGATCGAGACGAGGCGGCCGAGATCGGCCTTGAAGGCGCGCAGCTCCTCGCCCAGCAACCGCACGAGTTCGCCGCGCTTCGGCGCCGGCACGAGCCGCCAGGCGCGGAAGGCCTCGTCGGCTTTTTCGATCTTCGCGGCGGCTTCGGCCGCCGAAACGGTTTTCAGACTCGCGATCTTCTCGCCGGTGACCGGGCTGTAGGACGGCATGTCGCCGCCGGTATAGAGTTCTTTCGCGACGCCCATCTTATCGAGGAGGGCGGCTGCCTCCTTGGCGACGTCGACTTTCTTGGCTGCAATGTTCATCTCGTCTTGCTCCCGTGTTCTTCCGACGACCTAGCCAAAACGCACGCTGCCGAGTTTTCCTGGCGAGGTGAGTGTCTTGAGGCCGGCGGCCATGTCCTTGAGTTTTTCCGGTGTGTAGAAATCGTAAAGTGCCTGGTTGCTGCGGCCGATCGCATGTTCCGCGCTGAAACTGCCGCGATACTGCTCGACTGCAACGGCGAACACCCATTCGCGCAGGCGCTGCTCGAAGCTGCCGTCGGTCAATAGCGAGCTATCCCTCGCAACGACCAGGTTGAAGTGGACGCCGCCATCGCCAATGTGGCCGAAATCGCAGACGGTGACGCCGGGAAATTTCTCCGGCATTTCCGCCTTCATATGGTCGCAGAAGGCCATGATGTCACCCCTGCGGAAGGAAAGATCGAAAGCTATCAGCTTGCCGAGATGCTTCACGCCTTCCGAAAGCGCATGGCGGAGCGCCCAGGTCTCGTGCGGCGGCCCGACGAAAGCGTCGGCGAGCGGCGCTTCTTCCGTCTCCCATATTTCCGCGAGCACCGTTTCGAGAACCGCATCGAGCGATTGTTCCCCCTCGCGCGGTTCCCAGGTGCGGGAGATTTCGGCGAGGATCACATAGTCCGGGATATTGCCGCCGTGGAATGAATTCTTCAGCGATGGCACATGCGCAAAGGCGGCGGCGATCGCGTTCTTCGACATGCCTTCGAAGGCCGAGAGATAGGCGCCGAGCCGCTCTTCCATGGCTTTGAGCAGCGGCAGCACATGAGCGCCGCTCGCCGGCACCAGAAACGCCGTCGACGTCTGCTTCGGAACGCGCTCGAGGTTGAGCATGCATTCGGTGACGATGCCGAAGGCGCCGGAGGTCCCGATGAAAATCTGCTTCCAGTCGACACCGGTATTGTTCTTGCGCAGGTCGCAGTCGAGATCGAGTACCGTGCCGGTTTGGTCGGCGAGCACGACCTTCAAGCCCAGCGTGTTACGGCGGACGTCCCCGTATTTCAGGAAACGCGAGCCGCCGGTATTTGTCGCGATCATGCCGCCGAGCCGCGGGTCGGCGCCAAGATCGATCGGGAAGAACAGGTCGTGTTCTTCCAGTCGCCGGTTGAGGTCGGACAGGCGAAATCCTGCATCGACTCGCACCGAACGATTGTCGAGATCGAGCTCGAACTGCCGGGTCAGCCGGTCGAGGCTGAGGACGGCCTCGTTGCCGGAACTGTCCGGCGTCGATCCGGAAACCAGGCCGGTATTGCCGGACTGCGGAATGAGAGCGATGCCGTTGGCGACGCAATAGGCAACCGCGGCCGACACCTCCGCGGTCGTCGCCGGGCGCAGCACGACGGCCGCGCGGCCGTGATCATAGCGGGCGCCGGTCTCGTAGGCTTCCATGTCTTCGGCACGCGTGAGGACGCCCTTGTCGCCAAGGATCTTCACCAGCCGGTCGAGATGTTCCTGTTCAATCATTAGCGACGTATCATTCTGCCGCCATGGCGGCGCTCAGAGCCCGAAGGCAGCTCCCGATCGATGCCCGCTCGATTCCGGCATAGTGATCGAATTCGTTGAGCACGGCGACACCGAGATCGGCCTCGAAGCGCTTCTGGTTGGGGCTCGCGACGAAGTCCTGCTGTGCGCCGTCGCCGAGGTTCGATTGGAAGATACCGGCGGCGCTGACCGGAAGGAAGTCCTCGTAGACGATCGGATCGAACTGCACGAGGCCGTCGGCGATCAGCGAACCGAGGTCGAGATTGCCCGTGACTTTCGTCTGCCGGCCCTTTTCGGTCAGAGAATAGCTGAAATAGCCGAGGCCCGCCTCGCGGATTTCGGCCCAACTGTCCGGGAAGGCTCCGAAAGCCTCGGCAAGAGCCGCTTCGTATTGTGCCGCATTGGAACCATCGGCGGCGGGACGGACGATTTTGCGCGATTGGTCGAGCAGCCGGTCATAGAGGCCGCGTCCCTTGGGCGTCAGCGCGATGCCGCGCTGTTCGATCTCGCCGAAGCGCGCAGTGTGCGAGCCGATCTTCCAACCGCCATCGCCGTCCTGGAAGGAAACCGGTTCTTCCAAGGCCTTGAAAGACGTCTGGCGCAAGAGGATCGGGCAGTTGCGCGTCGGCGGCCCTTCGACCACGGCCTTGGGAGCGATGCCGTATTCGGGCATCAGCGCCTGCACCCGGTCGATGTCCAGCGTTCGCGGCGTCAGATGATTGATGTGCGGACCTTTGAAAGACACCACGTCGGCGATCAGCCGGTGCGCATCGTGCAGGCGCGTGTACATGTCGGCGCTGACATTGGCCTTGTCGTGCCAGCGGAAGGTTTCGAGCGCTTCGGCGACGAAGCGTTCGGCGTCGGCCTTATCGAGGCCGCCGTCGCGCTCGGCCTTTTCCGTAAGCTCGATCGCGCCTGGCATGAAGATGTTCCGCTCGCCGAGGATCGCTTCCGCTTCGGCGCGCAGCTTCACATCGGCGATCAGCTCGAGTCTGAGCAGCGAAGTGAACACGCGGAACGGGTTGCGCTTCAGCGCGGCGTCACCGACCGGGCGAAAGGCCGTCGAGTGAACCGGTACGCCCGCGGTCGAAAGATCGTAGTAGCCGACCGGATACATGCCCATGACCGCGAAGACGCGGCGCATCGTCGAGAGCTCGGCCGGGGTGCCGAGACGGATCGCGCCGTGGCGCTCCTCGGAGATGCGATCGAGCGAATCGGTCGCCTGCAGGCGCCGCTTCAAGACGGCATCCGTTGCCAAGGTCTCGGCATTGACCTTCGCTACCAGCTCCATCAGCGTGCCGTAAGCTGGAACCTCCTCGCGGTACATCGCGGACATCGCGGCGGAAAAGGCCGAGCGAATATCGTCGGCGGATACGAAACTATTCTCTTTCACTGGGGCTCGCCTCGCGCTAAGGGTGAAGGACAAGGTCATTCTTAATTCTGATCATATCGAAACAGGATGGCCGTGGATCGCGCTGCTTCTGACTATGTTGATGCGAGGCTGGAATGAAGTTAAGCCGCCGACTGGTTCCCGACGTGACGACACTGCAGGCCTTCGAATGCGCCGCGCGGCACGGGAGCTTCACCCAGGCGGCAGCCGAACTCAACCTCACGCAAAGCGCCGTCAGCCGCCAGATCAAGGATCTCGAGACCCAACTCGGCGTCCTTCTCTTCGAGCGCGTGCGCCAGAGGGTTATCCTTTCTGACGCGGGGCAGAAGTTTCTGCCCGAAGTGCGCCGCCTGCTGCACCAGACCGAGGAGCTGATGGTCCGCGCCATGGCCTCGGCGCGTGCCGATTCCACCTTGTCGATCGCGTCGCTCCCGACCTTCGGCAGCCGTTGGCTGGTGCCCCGTCTTCCCGATTTCCTGAGACGCCGTCCCGGCACGGTTCTGAATATCGCCTCCCGTTCCGCGCCGTTCGATTTCGACGAGGAGAATTTCGATCTGGCGATCCACTACGGTCAGCCCGTCTGGGCGAGGGCGACCTGCAGCTATCTCTGCAGCGAAGTTATCGTTCCGGCGGCCAGCCCGGCGCTTTTGCAAGCAAATCCGATCGAAACGCCGGAGGATATCGGCGGCGGACCATTGCTCCATCTCGCTACTCGGCCCAAGCTCTGGGCGCAATGGTTCGAGGCAAATGGCGTGGACGGCCGCGGCGCCTATCGCGGCAACCGATTCGACCAGTTTTCCATGGTGATTGAGGCGGCAACCGCAGGTCTCGGTTTTGCCCTTTTGCCTCGCTATCTGATCGAACAGGAACTTGCCGCAGGCACCCTGAGGATTGTTCTTGATCGACCGATGCAGACCGAAAACAGCTACTATCTCGCCATTCCGGAAGGCAAGCTTGAGAATCCGATCAGCCTCGCTTTCCGTGAGTGGATCACCGAACAGGTCGGTTGAAGACCCGGCACAGTAGGGGAGATCCGAGATGGAACTTTTTCCGCGGCTCCACATCCGGATCGCCACGCTGCAATGCACCAGGAAGGGGCGGATTTGACAGAATCGTTTTTTGAGCTGGCGGGAGCGTGGCAACTGACCCGTCTTCTCCCGTTCCGGGCTTGCCGAATTCGTCCAAAGCGACGCTCGCAATCCTTGCAAGCGGCCGCCACTACGGCTAAAAAATGCCGCTTTCATGCACCACGCGGCCGTGAGAGCAGCGCGCTGTCGGCTTTACGATCTTCGATGTCCACATCCCGGTCCGGCGCCTGTTTCCGCCGGCTTCGCGCTACCGGGACGATGACGGCTAATGGGGGGACACATGACCGTGTCTAGAAAAGCGCCGGCGCCGCTTGAAACCTCAAAGTCGCAACCAGTCCGGCAGAAAAACGACAGCCGAGCCGATCAACCCCGATTGGAATCAGAATACGCACCCATGCTCCAGCATACTACGCCGCCTACCTCTCCGCGCGAACCCGAAGCGAAGCAAATCGATTATAACGATTCGATCCGCTCGACCTATTTCTCGTTAGACAACCTGCGGACCTGCGGTGCGGATCTCGCGCTCAACGGCATTTCGTCTCTGCCGGGCTTCTTTCCATTCGAGTTCCGTTCGCGGCATCGGGAGAATGAGAAGGAAATTCTCCGCGTTTATAGGGCGACGGCCGCGGACGTCGAAGCCGGTGCCTCGATCACTCCGGCCGCCGAGTGGCTGCTCGACAACCATCATGTCGTTGAGGAGGCAATTCAGGAGGTCCGGCGCGATTTTCCGCGCAAGTTCTACCGTCAACTGCCGACGCTCTCGGTCTCCGGCATCGTCATTCCGCGCACGATGGCACTTGCCTGGCTTTACGTCGCCCACACCCACAGTACCGTATCGCGGGAAAGCGTTACCGCGATGGTCGAGGGCTTCCAGCAGCACGAGACCCTGAAGATTGGTGAATTGTGGGCGCTGCCTTCCATCCTGCGCTTCGTTCTCATCGAAAACCTGCGCCGGATCGCCATCCGCGTCGAGCGTTCGCGCGGGATGCGCCAGAAGGCGAATGAGGTCGCAGACCAGATCATCCGCCTGAGCGAACCCGAAACATGCCGGGAGCTGCTTGCCGAATCCGAAGCTCTTGCGAGCGACAACACCTTCATCGCTCAGCTTCTCTACCGCATGCGAGACGGTTCCCAGACTTCGGGCATCGTGATCGGCTGGATCGAGGAAACACTCGAAAGGAGAGGCAGCGACGTCGAAGAGGCGTTGGTCGCCGAACAGAACCGCCTATCGTCCGGCAATGCGACGATGAGCAATATCATCCGCAGCCTGCGCGAGATCGATGACACAGATTGGGCGGTCTGGTTCGAAAGCGTCAGCAAGGTCGATGCCTTGCTGCGGGAAGGCACCGACTATGCAGCGCTCGACTTCGGGTCGCGCAACAAATATCGCGACACGATCGAGAAGCTCGCCCGCCGTTCCGGTCACAGCGAACAGGAAGTGACTGAGATCGCCATCGAAATGGTCGAGGAGGCGAAGGCGGCGGCCGCGGCTGAGGCGCCGCTGCAGGAGCCGAATGTCGGTTTCTTTCTGGTCGGCGACGAGCGCAAGCGGCTGGAGGCAAGGATCGGCTATTCGCCATCGGTGGCTCAGCGCATCGTCCGCTTCGCCCGCAAGCTGGATTGGTTCGCGATCGCCGGGCCGAACGTTCTCTTGACCATTCTCGCGATGATCGCGGTGTACGCCTTCGTCAGCCCGATGGGTATTCCAAGCGGAGCGAAGCTGATCATGCTGTTGCTCTTCGCCCTGCCGGCGTCCGAAGGCGCCATGGGCTTGTTCAACACGCTGGTCACGCTGTTCGTCAAACCGACACGGCTCGTCGGCTACGAGTTTCTCGACGGTATCCCCGAAGATGCCCGCACGTTGGTCGTGGTGCCCTGTCTCATCGCCAAGCGCGATCACGTTGATGAACTCGTGCGCAATCTCGAGGTCCACTATCTCGCCAATCCGCGCGGCGAAATTTGTTTTGCGCTCCTCAGCGACTGGCCAGACAGCAAGCTCGAGGAAACGCCCGCCGACATGGACGTCCTCGAATACGCCAAGGGCGAAGTGGCCTCGCTCGCGGCCCGTTATGCCTACGACGGCAAAACGCGCTTTTTCCTGCTGCACCGCCGCCGGCTGTTCAACGAATCCGAGGGCGTGTGGATGGGATGGGAGCGCAAGCGTGGCAAGCTTCACGAACTCAACCTTCTCCTGCGCGGGGATCGTGATACGTCATTCCTGCAGGGCGCCAACACGGTGCCGGAGGACGTCCAATATGTGATGACGCTCGATTCCGACACGCGCCTGATGCGAGATGCGGTGACCAAGCTCGTCGGCAAGCTCTATCACCCGCTCAACCGGCCGGTGGTCGATCCCCGGACACAAAGGGTCGCCGCCGGCTATAGTCTGCTGCAGCCTCGGGTGGCCGCGTCGCTCACCACGGGGAGCGAAGCCTCGGCCTTTCAGCGCATCTTCTCCATCAATCGCGGCATCGATCCTTATGTCTTCACCGTGTCCGACGTCTATCAGGACATCGTCGGCGAAGGCAGCTTCACTGGCAAGGGGCTCTATCACGTGGATGCCTTCGAAACAGCCCTCAAGGGCAGGATCGAAGAGAATGCCGTGCTCAGCCACGACCTGCTCGAAGGCTCCTATGTCCGCTGCGCGCTTGTAACCGATGTTGAGCTGGTCGAAGATTTTCCCATTCGCTATGAAGTGGAAATGTCGCGTCAGCATCGCTGGGCGCGCGGCGACTGGCAGTTGCTTCCCTACATCTTCAATCCTTCGAACAGCCTGTCGATGATTGGTCGATGGAAGATGTACGACAACCTGCGCCGGTCGCTGATCCCCTGCGCCTGGCTCGCCGCTTCCGTCATGGGCTGGTATTATATGGAGCCGACGGAGGCGCTGATCTGGCAGATCGTGCTGATCTTCAGCCTGTTCGTCGCCCCGACTCTGTCGCTCATCTCGGGTCTGATGCCGCGGCGCAACGATATCGTCGCCAGGGCGCATCTCCATACGGTGCTCTCGGATATCCGAGCTGCCAATGCCCAGGTGGCGCTGCGCATCGTCTTCATCGCCCATAATGCTGCGATGATGGCGGATGCGATTGTCCGTTCGCTCTATCGGACCTTCGTCAGCCGCAAGCTGATGCTTGAATGGCGCACTGCCGCGCAGGTCCAAAGCGCCGGTCACGGCTCGATCGGCGATTATTTCCGGGCGATGTGGACGGCACCGGCACTATCGCTCGTTTCGCTGGGGCTGGCGGCGGTCTCCGATACGGGACTGCCTTTCATCGGCATTCCTTTTGCGCTCCTCTGGGCACTCTCGCCTGCGGTCGCCTGGTTCGTCAGCCAATCGGCGGAGACGGAAGACCAGCTCGTCGTTTCCGATGAGGCGATCGAGGAGATGCGCAAGATCGCGCGGCGGACGTGGCGCTACTTCGAGACCTTTGTCACCGTCGAGCAGAGCTTCCTGCCGCCGGACAATTTCCAGGAAACGCCGCAGGCGGTGCTGGCGGAACGCACCTCGCCAACGAATATCGGCGTCTATCTGCTGTCGGTCATGTCCGCGCGCGACTTCGGCTGGATCGGCTTCGAGGAAAGCATCACGCGGCTCGAACAGACTATCGCCACCATCGACCGCATGCCGAAATACCGCGGCCATCTGTTCAACTGGTACCGCACCCGATCGCTGGAACCGATGGAGCCGCGCTATGTTTCGTCCGTCGACAGCGGCAATCTTGCCGGACATTTGATTGCGGTTTCATCGATGTGCCGGGAATGGGCCGAGGCGCCCTCCGCTCACGTACAGGGCAATCTCGACGGCATCGGCGACGTTGCCACCATCCTCTCTGAGGTTCTGGATGATCTTCCTGACGATCGCAAGACCGTGCGGCCGCTGCGGCGCTTGATAGAAGAGCGGATCGTCGGTTTCCAAAATGCCCTTGCCGCGGTCAAGCGCGAGCATGAATTCGCGTCCATCCGAGTGATCAATCTGGCGGTGCTGGCGCGCGACATGCACAAGCTGACCGTCAATCTCGATCACGAGGTGCGCACCGCTCTAAGCGCAGAGGTGGTGAATTGGGCGGGTTCCCTGGTGGCTACCTGCGAGGCGCATATCGCCGACGGCGTGTTCGACCTTAGTGCGATCGAGGCGCTGCGTCGGCGCCTGCTGGTTCTCAAGGACCGCGCCCGAGACCTCGCCTTCTCGATGGATTTCAGCTTTCTTTTCCGGCCGGAGCGGCGGCTGCTGTCGATCGGCTACCGGATAAACGCCAACGAGCTGGACGAAGCCTGCTACGATCTGCTGGCATCCGAGGCCCGACTAACGAGCCTTTTTGCGATCGCCAAGGGAGATCTGCCGACCGAGCACTGGTACAAGCTCGGCCGTCCGATCGTGCCGATCGGCGCGCGCGGCGCGCTCGTCTCCTGGTCCGGCTCGATGTTCGAATATCTGATGCCGCCGCTGGTCATGCAAGAGCGGCAGGGCAGCATTCTCAACCAGACCAACAATCTGGTGGTGCAGGAACAGGTCAACCACGGCCGGCGCCTCGGAACACCATGGGGCATCTCCGAGGCCGCGTTCAATGCGCGCGACCACGAGCTGACCTATCAATACACGAATTTCGGCGTGCCGACCCTCGGGCTCAAACGCGGGCTTGGGCAGAATGCGGTCATCGCCCCCTACGCGTCGATTCTTGCCTGCATGTATGATCCGAAGGCGGCGCTCGCCAATCTGAAGCGCTTGCGGGGATTCGGCGCTCTCGGCAACTACGGTTTTCACGACGCCGTGGATTTCACGCCGACGCGTGTGCCGGAAGGGCAGAAATGCGCCGTGGTGCGCAACTATTATGCCCACCATCACGGCATGTCGATTGCGGCTGTCGCGAACGTCGTCTTCAACGGGCGGCTGCGCGAGTGGTTCCATGCCGATCCCGTCATCGAGGCGGCCGAATTGCTGCTGCAGGAAAAGGCGCCGCGCGACATTCCGGTGATGGCTGCCAAGCGGGAGCCGGAATCGCTCGGCAAGGGCCAGGCCGAACTCCTGCGACCCGAAGTCCGCGCCATTGAGGACCCGCTGGTGCAGGATCGCGAAACGGTGTTCCTCTCGAACGGTCATTATTCGATCATGCTCACGGCGACCGGAGCAGGTTATGCGCGCTGGAACGGCCAGTCCGTCACCCGATGGAAGCCGGATCCAGTCGAAGACAGGACGGGAACCTTCGTCTTCCTGCGCGATACCGTCACCGGAGACTGGTGGTCGGCGACGGCAGAGCCGCGGCGCGCCGCGGGCGAAAAGACCATGACCCGCTTCGGAGACGACAAGGCCGAGTTCGTGAAGGTCGTCGGCGATCTGACAAGCGAAGTGGAATGCATCGTCGCCACCGAGCACGACGCGGAAGGCCGTCGGGTTATCCTGCTCAACACGGGCACGGAAGACAGGTTCATCGAAGTGACCTCCTATGCCGAACCCGTGCTTGCGATGGATGAAGCTGATAGTGCCCATCCGGCCTTTTCGAAGATGTTCGTCCGCACAGAAATCAGCCGGCAGGGCGATATCATTCGAGTCTCGCGCAACAAGCGCAGTCCCGGCGATCCCGATATGGAGGTCGCGCACCTCGTCACCGACAACGCCGGCAGCGATCGTCATACGCAAGCGGAAACCGATCGCCGGCGCTTCATCGGCCAAGGGCGGACGCTTTCGGAGGCTGCCGCCTTCGACCCGGGCGTCTCTCTTTCGGGAACTGACGGCTTCACGCTGGATCCGATCATGGCGCTTCGCCGCGTCGTGCGCGTCCCGGCAGGCAAGAAGGTGAGCGTCATCTTCTGGACGATTGCCGCGCCCAACCGCGAGTCGATCGATCGAGCGATCGACCGCTACCGGCATCCGGAAACCTTCAATCATGAATTGATCCACGCCTGGACCCGTAGCCAGGTGCAGATGCGCCATGTCGGGATCACCTCGCAGGAGGCGGCAAGCTTCCAGATGCTCGGCCGCTATCTGGTCTATCCGGACATGCACCTTCGCGCGGACACAGTGACGATCAAGAGCGGGCTGGCCTCCCAGGCGGCGCTTTGGCCGCTGGCGATCTCGGGCGATTTTCCGATCTTCTGCCTGCGGATCAACGACGAAGGCGATCTCGGAATCGCCCGCGAGGCCCTGCGTGCGCAGGAGTATCTGAGGGCACGCGGCATCACCGCCGATCTGGTGATCATCAACGAACGGGCGTCCTCTTACGCGCAGGACCTGCAGCATACGCTTGATTCCATGTGCGAGAACCTGAGGCTTCGCGGCCTTTCGGACGGCCCGCGCCAGCACATCTTCGCCGTGCGCCGCGACCTTATGGAGGCGGAAACCTGGTCGACGCTGCTTTCGGCGTCGCGCGCCGTCTTCCATGCCCGCAACGGTACGATCTCCGATCAGATCGCCCGCGCCACCGCGCTCTATTCGAAGCCTTCGGCAAAAGCGGCCGAGCGCACGCAGATGCTGGTGCCGGCGATGCAGGAGCCAGGGGAACGAGCGCTCGCCCATGTCACCGGCGACGGCCTCGAGTTCTGGAACGGTTTCGGAGGTTTCTCCGACAACGGCCGCGAATATGTCGTACGGCTGCGCGGCGGCGAGGCTACGCCGCACCCGTGGATCAACGTCATTTCCAACGAGCAATTCGGCTTTCATGTCTCAGCCGAGGGCGCGGCCTTCTCCTGGAGCCAGAACTCGCGCGACTACCAGCTTACCCCCTGGACGAATGACGCCGTCGTCAACCGCCCGGGTGAGGCTATCTTCCTCCGGGACATGGCCAACGGCTCGGTCATGACGCCTTATGCGGCCCTGTCGCGGCGCCAGTCCGTCCTGTTCGAGGCTCGCCACGGCCTCGGATATTCGCTTTTCCGTAGCACGCAGGACGAGCTCGAGATCGAAGCGGCGCACACCGTGCACGCGACCTTGCCGGTCAAGCTTGTGCGGCTGTCGATCCGCAACCGCGGTTCCGCTGCCCGTCAGCTTCGAATCTACGGCTATGCCGAATGGGTTCTCGGCAGCAATCGCGGCCGGACGGCTCCGTTCGTGCTCACCGATTGGCAGGAGGCGTCCGAGGCGCTGGTTGCGACCAATCCGTACAGCATCGACTATGCGGGCCGGTCGGCGTTTCTCGCCGTCGATGCCGAGGTTGCCGGCTTTACGGCGAGCCGGCGGGAATTCCTTGGCCGCGCAGGCGGAATTCTCGCTCCGCAGGCGGTCCTCTCCGGCATAGACCTGACCGGCTCGACCGAGGCCGACGGCGATGTCTGCGCGGCGCTTGCGACCGATCTCACCATTGAACCGGGCGTCGAGCGGCAGGTCACCTTCTTCCTCGGCGACACCGATAATGCTGACCAGGTACAGGCGATTCTTGCCGAGCTACGCGGCGGCGCCTTCGATACCACACTGGACGCTGCGAAGGCGTTCTGGAGCGAGTTCACCGGTGTCGTGAAGGTCGAGACGCCCGACGGGGCCTTCAACCACATGATCAACCATTGGCTCCCATACCAGAGCCTCGGATGCCGGATCATGGCACGCTCGGCCTTTTACCAGGCAAGCGGCGCCTATGGCTTCCGCGACCAGTTGCAGGATACGCTGGCCTTCCTCACGCACAGGCCGGAACTCGCGCGCGCGCAGATCCTCAACGCGGCTGCACGGCAGTTCGTCGAAGGTGACGTCCAGCATTGGTGGCTTCCCGGCACCGGTGCCGGCGTTCGAACGATGATTTCCGACGACGTCGTCTGGCTGGCCTATGCGGTCGCGCATTATTGCGCGGTTACCGGGACATTGGATATCCTCAAAGAAAAGGTCCCGTTCATTACCGGGCCGGCGGTCGAAGAGGGTCAGCACGACAGCTTCTACAACCCCGAGCCCGCGGACGAACTGGCCGATATCTACGAGCATTGCGCTCGGGCGCTCGATCTCGCGATCAGCCGCAAGGGCGCCAACGGACTGCCGCTTATTCTCGGCGGCGACTGGAACGACGGCATGAACCGCGTCGGTGAAGCGGGAGAGGGCACGAGCGTCTGGCTCGGCTGGTTCCTGGCCGGTGCGCTGCGGGCATTCCTGCCGCATGCTGTGGAGCGAAAGGACGAGCCGCGCGTGGCGCTTTGGGAGACGCATCTCGAAGCCTTGAAACATGCGCTCGAGCAGGCGGGCTGGGATGGCGATTACTATCGTCGCGGTTACTACGATGACGGCACACCGCTCGGGTCCGCGGGAAATCGCGAGTGCCGGATCGATTCGATTGCCCAGTCGTGGAGCACGCTTTCAGGCGAGGGCGATGCAGACCGCTCGAAGCGCGCCATGGACGCGGTGATGGCGGAGCTCGTCGACCCGGAAAAACGCATCGTCCGGCTCTTCACGCCACCGTTGGAGACGGCGGAGCAGGACCCCGGCTACATCAAGGCCTACCCGCCGGGCGTGCGTGAAAACGGCGGCCAGTACACCCACGCGGCGACCTGGGTCGTGCTGGCCTTTGCCGCCCAGGGACGGGCGGAAGAAGCCTGGCGTACCTTCTGCATGCTGAACCCCGTATCGCACGCGCTCAGCCGCGACGAGGCCGAGCATTATCGGGTCGAACCCTATGTCGTAGCCGCCGACATCTACGGCGAAGGCGAGCTTGCCGGCCGCGGCGGCTGGACTTGGTATACCGGATCGGCCGGCTGGCTCTACCGCGCCGGCGTCGAGGGCATACTCGGGATTCGCCAGGAAGGGAAAAGACTGGTTATTCGACCGGTACTGCCTGCAGAATGGGCCGGCTATTCGGCCGAGGTCAAATTGAACGGTGCCACGCACCAAATTTCCGTCCATCGCGACGAGAAAAGTGGCGAGCCGGTCGTCAGCGTCAATAATAGTGTCACAAAAAACGCGCATGAAGGCGTTTTGTTGTAACTGCCGGAATTGAGCATGAAGCGAAACCGGCTTTGTTTCCGCAAGGGCAAGGCCGGTTTTTTTGCCGCTCAGTTCTACAGCGCCGCGCATCTCTTCAGACGCGCATAGGTCGCTGTAGCACTCTGAATTGCTGCATGATTTCGTTCTTAAATCGGTTCCGATTCAAGAAACCATGCAGTGAGCGGGATGAGGAAAGTGTGCGGTTTTCCGCCCGAATCCCGCTCTAACTTACGAGAATAGATCACGTGTATGATTTGTGTCGAAATCAAGCCAAAGCATAGATGTGATCTCGTGCCGCGATCCCTCGTTTCGGGTCGTGCTTCATCCACGGCGCCGAGGCGTTCCCGGATCTTACCCGGGCGTGACGGCGCCCGGTTTCAACAGGGGTGGGGCGGGGCGCCAAATCCCGGATATCAGACCGCATGCTGCAAAAGACTTTTGGGGGCGGTAAGGACCAGATCAAGGTCGCCCACTCGGTTCCGACGGAGCGCGATACACGCCTCGATGTTTTCCGGGCACTCTGCCTGTTGACCATCTTCATCAACCATGTGCCGGGGCAGTATCTCGAATACCTGACACACAAAAACTACGGCTTCTCGGATTCGGCCGAAGCCTTCGTGCTGATTTCCGGGCTTTCCGTCGGCGCGGCCTATGGCGGCAAGTTCGTCGCCGGCGCGCGGCTGGCTTTGACGCTGAAGATCTGGCGGCGGGCGCTAACGCTTTACGTTGCGCATATCATGACGAGCGTCGTCACATTGGCGATTTTCGCCGGTGGCGCGCTCTATTTCGGCCGCCAGGACCTGATAGGAGAAATCAACATCCGGCCGATCGTCGAGCAGGCGGAGCAGGGTATCGTCGCCATGGTCCTTCTCGGCCACCAGCTCGGCTACAACAACATCCTGTCGATGTATGCGGTCTTGTTCCTGATGCTGCCAGGCTTGCTATGGCTGAATGTGGTCCGCCCGCGACTGCTGTTCGTGCTCTCGGCAGGGCTTTGGCTCGCCGCAGGCTGTTTCAAGCTCGTCCCGTACAATTTCCTCGACGAGGGCTACTGGTTCCTCAATCCCTGGTCCTGGCAGTTTCTCTTCGTGATCGGCATTCTGTGCATGAGCCACGCCCGGAGCGGCGGCCGCTTGCCGCGAAGCCGCTGGCTGGTCGGACTTTCGGCCCTCTATCTGCTGATTTCCGGTTTCTGGGTGCTGTTTTCCTGGTGGAATCTCGATTTCTCGTTCGGGCTGCCGGCGGTCCTGACCGGCTTCGACAAGACGTTCCTGTCGCTGACACGGCTTCTTCACGTTCTGGCACTCGGCTATCTTCTCGCGATCATCCCGTTCGTCAGCCGGCTGACGCGGCTCGACAGCAATCATCCGCTGGTGATGATCGGCCGACATTCCCTGGAGGTCTTCATCTTCGGCACAATCCTTGCCATGGCCGGCCAGGTGCTGCTGTTCGTTACCGGCAGAAACCCGCTCATCGGCTCGCTGTTCGTGCTCGTCGGCATAGGCCTCCATTTCGTCTATGCCTATTACCTCGATTGGCTGAAAGAGGTGGCCGTCAGGAAACCGCTGCGCGCGGCGTAAAGAGATACAGATCGGATGATTTCGTCGATCTGGATCATGAGGGGGCGCTTGTCGACGTTATGAGTCCGGTGGATTGTTGATTCGCGGGCAAGGGGGCGCATCGTTTAAAGTGGCGACAGCACAGACCAACGTCTTGCCGGAGATTTCGGCTAATGGAACTGCGATATGCGAGATGCTCAAGCGCGCTGCGCATCAAGGCGCGCGATTGATCATCGTTGCGAAGGCGCACTCTCAGGTTATGCGAAGGCCCATATTAGAACCCCCGATCATTGGCGTGAATTCGACTGGGATCAACAGGAATTCGAGCTTCGCTCAATAGCCGGAGTTTGCGCAGAGTTCCGTATATTCGGTCGTTGGCGCTGCGCATCGTCTCGCTGAGGCCCATCCACCTCACAACAGCCTCTACGTTATCGACGACACCGGCACGTTGCGGACGAGGTACGACAAGAGATTCCTGTCGAACTCCGAACTGGGGGGCTGGTACACGCCAGGAGTGAAACCCATCACCTTTGATGTCGATGGCTACCGTTTTGGCTGCGCGGTGTGCATCGAGTGCCAGTTTCCGGAGATATTCGCCGTGTATGACCGATCGGGGTCGATGCGGTTCTCTTCTCCTCCTATGGCATACCCTCCTGCTTTCAAATCGCACTGCAGGTGTACGCAGGGCTGAACTGCCTCTGGATAAGTGCAGCCACGCAAGCGCAAACCGCCCATCAAGGGACGGCGGGAGTAATCGGCCCCGATGGAAAATGGATTAGCCGATGCTCGGAATCCTTTGAAGCTGACTTGGCACTTGCAACGCTCGACCGGAACGATCCCGCATATGAAATTCCGCTTCAAAGGGCCCGTCCTTGGCGCGCGAAAGCGAGACAGGGAGATATCTATCGAGAGAGGGTGGTGGATGATCCAAGGAGCCGCAACAGAGGCGGATATTGAGTCTTCAGCAGGCGCAGGGAATATCAGGTATCGAGCTACAGCGCCGTGCGTCTTTTCAGACGCACAAAGGTCGCTGTAATACTTTTGAATTGCTGCATGGTCTTATCCTTAAATCGGTTCCGATTTAAGAACGATGCAATGGGCCCTCCTTCCGTGGGAGACGATCTCACTGGCCGTCGCCGTCGGGCGCTTGCGTCGCTCGGAATCTGTATGCCTGTCCTGGATACGAAAAATGCCCCGGACGCGTCCGGGGCATTTTTATCGTGCGGTGATCCGAAGAGGGCGTCAGGCCGCGGTATGGCTCTTGCGAACATCCTCGTCCGTGAGGATGCCGCTTGCACGCAGCAGGGCCGCAAAGCGTCCGTTGCTGTGGCTGAGTTCGTTGAAGCCACCCATCTCGACGACCCGGCCATGATCCATGAAGATGACCAGATCGGCCTCGCGCACCGTCGAGAGCCGGTGGGCGATGATGAAGGTCGTGCGATCCTTGCGCAGCGCATCGATCGCATCCTTGACGCGGGCCTCGGTCTCCACGTCGAGCGCGCTGGTCGCCTCGTCGAGGACGAGGATCGGCGCGTTCTTGAGGATTGCGCGGGCGATGGCGACGCGCTGGCGTTCGCCACCCGACAGGCGATTGCCGCGTTCACCGACGACCGTGTCATAGCCATTGAGGCGGCTTTCGATGAAGTCGCTCGCGGCTGCAGCTTCGGCGGCCGCCATGATCTCTTCCAACGAAGCGTCGTCACGGCCGAGCCGGATGTTGTCGCCGATCGAGCGGTTCATCAGACCCGCGTCCTGGAAGACGGTCGCGATCGACCGACGCAGCGACTTGCGGGTGACGGTCGAGATATCGACGCCATCGATCAGGATCTGGCCATGCTTGGGCTCGTGGACGCGCTGCAGCAGATTGACGAGCGTCGTCTTGCCGGCGCCGGTCGGTCCGACGATGGCGATCGTCTGGCCGGCCTTCGCTGTAAACGAGACATTGCGCACACCCTGGGCCGAGTTGGCGAAGTCAAAGGAAACGTCGCGGAACTCGACTTCGCCGACGACGCCGGTCAGTTCCTTGGCCCCGGCCGGTTCCTCGCGTTCGCGCACCGAATCTTCGAGCTGGAAGAAGTCCTCAAGCTTGGCGCGGGCCTCGAAGATCTGGGTAACGAAGGCTTTCATCTGGTCTAGACGGCCGATCAGCAGGTTGGCGAAGCCGATGAAAGCGATCACCTGACCGACGCCGAGCTCGCCGCGCTGCACCAGAATGGTGCCGATCACAAGGATCGCCATCATCGAAATGGTGGACGCCATGCGGTTGAGCGCGCTCGCCAGCGCCCACCAATCGAGCACCGGAAGCTGTGCGGAGATCAGCCGTTCGGTGAACTTCTTCAGTTCGCGCGTCTCCGCCTCGATGCGGTTGTAGCTATGAACGACGGAGACGTTGCTGATCGCGTCGGAGACGTGGGAGAAAACCGTGTGGTAATGGTTCTCCACCGAAGCCTGGCCTTCCTTTGTGCGGTTCATCACCGCCTTGCTGATCAGCACGTAGGCCGCGCCGAGCACGACAAGGACGATCGACAAGCGGAAATCCATCGCGAAGGCCGTCGGCACCAACAGGATCAGGGCCACCGCCGTCGCCAGGTGCTGCCGCATGAATTCGAGCCAGAGACCGAAAAGCGTCTCGCAGGCGCGCAGCAGCGTATGCAGGGCGTTGGAGGTACCGCGCTGGCTGCGCCAGGAAAGCGGCATGGAAACGATCCGTCCGAACGCTTCCGTCAGCAGTGTGGCGCGGCGCCCATGTGCGAGACGGTCCGCCTCGCGGGCGACGAGAACGAAGGCGATCGTGTTGAACACCCCGAATCCTGCCCACATGAGCAGCATCGGCGTGACCTCGCCTTTCGATGAAATCGCGTCAATGATGCGGCCGAACAGGATCGGTTCCGCAATCGTGATGATGGCAAGCACGATGTTGGCGATGACGATCGCACCAACGCGGAGTTTGTGAACAGCAAGATACTGAAGGGCTCTTGCATACACTTGGAATAAAGACACTGTCTCACCCCTTCTGGGCATCGGATATTGCGCCGCAATAGCGTTTCAATGCGGCAATTGCGTTGCGCCTCCGGCAGTCTCGACAAGGATGGCGTTTCTTCCACCTCGCGAGACCGACAAAGCCGCGCGTGATGGTCTTGCGAAAACCTGCAGGAAAACCGTGAGCGGACAGTTCAGACGGCCGGACTATCTCTTTCCAAGGGAGGATTGGCGGGATAATCCATCGTTCACTATCGTCGTGCCTCGACTCCGATTTTTTGCAGGTTTCGTCCAAGACCGGGCGTGATAAGAAGAATTATCGCGGTTGCAACATGAACGGCTTCTGAACGGCCCGTTCATGTAGTTTTCTGAGGCGCTGCGCTGATCGATCTGACCTGAAGGTGTTCCATGAATATAACGTTGCTCGTACAGTTTCTGGCGCTTCTGGAGGAGATGAAGACACGAGAAGAGATCCTGCCCGAGTTCGAGCGGCTCCTCGATCGCTGCGGCTTCGACTTCTACGGCATCGTGCGTCAGCCGAAACCGAACGAGAACCCGCTGAGATTGCTGCTTGCCGGCCGATGGCCGGATGGCTGGCCGCAGATCTACATCCGCAAGAAATACGTCGTCATCGATCCGACGATCCGTTACCTCGGGCATGCGCAGCGCGGCTTCCGCTGGCGCGACACGCTCGTCGCCTTCCGCTCGGATCCCCACCGCAAGCGCATGGAAAGCATGATGGTCGAGGCGCGCAATCACGGCCTCTTTGACGGCTATATCTTCCCGGTGCACGGCCGGCGCGGCCTGATGGGCAATCTCACGGTCGGTGGCCGGGTGGTCGATCTCAGCCCGGTGGAATTGAGCCTTTTCGACGCGATCGCCAAGAGGCTGTTCTGGAAGCTGCTCGAACTCACCGATCCGGAAATCATGGCCGAGCTCGTGTCGCGCGTCGAGGTGCAGATGACACGGCGGGAAATGGAAGCGCTGAACTATCTTGCAGACGGTATGACCTCGAACGACATCGGCAAGGTTCTCGACATTTCGAGCCATACGGTTGACTGGTACATGAACGGCATTCAGGAAAAACTGAAGGCCAAGAATCGGCACCACGTCGTCGCCATCGCCTTCCGTCTGGGCCTGATCTCCTGACCCAAAGGGTTAGGTTTCGTGTCGCATCTGAAATTGCACTTCATCCGGTGACTCGCTAATACTTTATTTCGCGGGTGCAGCATTCCCGCGTTTTCAAGTCATGAGGAGTCCGACTTGTCCATCTCGAAGATCCTTGTTGCGAACCGTTCCGAAATTGCCATCCGCGTCTTCCGCGCGGCCAATGAGCTGGGGCTGAAAACGGTCGCGATCTGGGCTGAGGAGGACAAATTGGCGCTGCACCGCTTCAAGGCGGATGAGAGCTATCAGGTCGGGCGCGGTCCGCATCTCGCGCGTGATCTCGGGCCGATCGAGAGCTATCTGTCGATCGACGAGGTGATCCGGGTCGCCAAGCTTTCCGGCGCCGATGCCATCCATCCCGGCTACGGGCTCTTGTCGGAAAGCCCGGAATTCGCCGAGGCCTGCGCGGCGAACGGCATAACCTTCATCGGTCCGAAGCCGGAGACTATGCGCCAGCTCGGCAACAAGGTGGCCGCCCGCAACCTCGCGATCTCGATCGGCGTGCCGGTCGTGCCGGCCACCGATCCGCTGCCGGACGATATGAGCGAAGTCGCGAAGATGGCCGAGGAGATCGGCTATCCGGTGATGCTGAAGGCCTCCTGGGGCGGCGGCGGCCGCGGCATGCGGGCGATTCGCGAGCGCAAGGATCTCGCGCGCGAGGTGACCGAGGCCAAGCGCGAAGCCAAGGCCGCCTTCGGCAAGGACGAGGTCTATCTCGAAAAGCTCGTCGAGCGCGCCCGCCATGTCGAAAGCCAGATCCTCGGCGACACGCACGGCAATGTCGTCCATCTCTTCGAGCGCGACTGCTCGATCCAGCGGCGCAACCAAAAGGTCGTCGAGCGTGCACCCGCTCCCTATTTGACCGCCGCGCAACGCGAGGAGCTTGCCGCCTATTCGAAGAAGATCGCCGAGGCGACCAACTATATCGGCGCCGGCACGGTCGAGTATCTGATGGATGCGGACACCGGCAAGTTCTACTTCATCGAGGTCAATCCGCGCATCCAGGTCGAGCACACGGTGACAGAAGTCGTCACCGGCATCGACATCGTCAAGGCGCAGATCCATATCCTCGACGGCTACGCGATCGGTACGCCGGAATCGGGCGTTCCCCGCCAGGAGGACATCCGCCTCAACGGCCATGCGCTGCAGTGCCGCATCACCACGGAAGACCCGGAGCAGAACTTCATTCCGGACTATGGCCGTATCACCGCCTATCGCGGCGCCACCGGCTTCGGCATCCGGCTCGACGGCGGTACCGCCTATTCCGGCGCGGTGATCACCCGCTACTACGATCCGCTCTTGGAAAAGGTGACCGCCTGGGCGCCGAATCCGGACGAGGCGATCCAGCGGATGACCCGGGCGCTCAGGGAATTCCGCATCCGCGGGGTTGCGACCAACCTCACCTTCCTCGAAGCGATCATCAGCCACCCGAAGTTCCACGACAACAGCTACACGACGCGCTTCATCGATACGACGCCGGAACTGTTCCAGCAGGTCAAGCGTCAGGACCGCGCCACCAAGCTCTTGACCTATCTCGCCGACGTCACCGTCAACGGCCATCCGGAGGCGAAGGGCCGGCCGCAGCCGTCGGACGATATCGCCGCGCCCGTCGTGCCGTTCATTGGCGCCGAGGTAAAGCCGGGCACCAAGCAACTCCTCGATCAGCTCGGGCCGAAGAAGTTTGCCGAATGGGTCAAGGCACAGCCGCAGGTGCTGATCACCGATACGACGATGCGCGACGGCCACCAGTCGCTGCTCGCAACCCGCATGCGCACCTATGACATCGCCCGCATTGCCGGCACTTACGCGCGGGCCTTGCCGAACCTCTTCTCGCTCGAATGCTGGGGCGGCGCCACCTTCGACGTTTCAATGCGCTTCCTGACGGAAGATCCGTGGGAGCGGCTGGCGATGGTGCGCGAGGGCGCGCCGAACCTGCTCTTGCAGATGCTTTTGCGCGGCGCCAACGGCGTCGGCTACAAGAACTATCCCGACAATGTCGTCAAATACTTCGTCCGCCAGGCTGCGAGAGGCGGCATCGACGTCTTCCGCGTCTTCGACTGCCTAAACTGGGTCGAGAACATGCGCGTGGCGATCGACGCGGTCGCCGAAGAAAACAAGATCTGCGAGGCGGCGATCTGCTATACCGGCGACATCCTCAACTCCGCCCGGCCGAAATACGATCTCAAATATTACACCGCGCTTGCGGCCGAACTGGAAAAAGCCGGCGCCCACATCATCGCCGTCAAGGATATGGCCGGGCTGCTGAAGCCTGCCGCCGCGCGGGTGCTGTTCAAGGCGCTGAAAGAAGCAACCGATCTGCCGATCCATTTCCACACGCACGATACGTCCGGCATTGCCGCGGCGACGGTGCTCGCCGCCGTCGAATCCGGCGTCGATGTCGTCGATGCGGCGATGGACGCGCTCTCGGGCAACACCTCGCAGCCCTGCCTCGGCTCGATCGTCGAGGCCTTGCGCGGCTCGGATCGCGATCCCGGCCTTGATCCGGAATGGATCCGCCGCATCTCCTTCTATTGGGAGGCGGTGCGCCACCAATACGCCGCCTTCGAAAGCGACCTCAAGGGACCGGCTTCGGAAGTCTATCTGCACGAGATGCCTGGCGGCCAGTTTACCAACCTCAAGGAACAGGCACGTTCGCTGGGGCTCGAGACCCGTTGGCACGAAGTGGCGCAGGCCTATGCCGATGCCAACCAGATGTTCGGCGATATCGTCAAGGTGACGCCATCGTCGAAGGTCGTCGGCGATATGGCCTTGATGATGGTTAGCCAGGACCTGACCGTTGCCGACGTCGAGAACCCGGCCAAGGACATCGCCTTTCCGGAATCGGTCGTCTCGATGCTCAAGGGCGATCTCGGTCAGCCGCCGGGCGGCTGGCCGGAAGCGCTGCAGAAGAAGGCGCTCAAAGGCGAGACATCCTACACGGTTCGTCCCGGCTCGCTCTTGGCAGATGCCGATCTCGACGCGGAGCGTAAAGGTATCGAGGAGAAACTCGGGCGGAGCTTGAGCGACTTCGAGTTCGCCTCTTATCTGATGTATCCGAAGGTCTTCACCGACTATGCGATCGCCTGCGAGACCTACGGCCCGGTCAGCGTGCTGCCGACGCCCGCCTATTTCTACGGCATGGCACCGGGCGAAGAGCTCTTCGCCGACCTCGAGAAGGGCAAGACGCTGGTCATCCTCAACCAGGCGCAGGGCGAGATCGATGAGAAGGGCATGGTCAAGATGTTCTTCGAGCTGAACGGCCAGCCGCGCTCGATCAAGGTGCCCGACCGCAACCGCGGCGCCTCGACCGCCATCCGCCGCAAGGCCGAGCTCGGCAATGCCGCCCACCTCGGCGCGCCGATGCCGGGCGTGATCTCGACCGTCGCGGTCGTCACCGGCCAGCCAGTCAAGGCCGGCGACGTGCTGCTCTCGATCGAGGCGATGAAGATGGAGACGGCGCTGCACGCCGAAAAGGACGGCGTGATCGCCGAAGTGCTGGTCAGGGCCGGCGACCAGATCGATGCCAAGGATTTGCTGGTCGTGTTTGGGGGGTGATGCGTTCCTCAGAGCCTTCAATTGCTAGCGCGGGATGAGGAAAAGTGTGCGCGGTTTTCCGCCCGCATCTCGCGCTAACTTACTAGAATCGATCACGTTCATGATTTTAGGTCGATCCGACCTAAAATCATCGTGATCTAACGGCCGGAGCAATCCGGCCGTTTCTTGTTTCCGAGATTGCGTTCGGCTCCCGCCAACGCTCAAATATCATAGCTCATCGGCGCACTGAGCGAAGCGACGAACCTCTTGGTTCTTTCCCGCTCGGGCGTAGAAAAAATCTTCCGCGGCGGGCCGCTTTCGACGACGAGGCCGGCGTCGAGGAAAACGACGTGGTCGGCGACGCGGGAGGCGAGGCGGAGGTCGTGGGTTGCCATGATCATCGTCGTGCCCTCCCGCGCCAGGCGGCTCAACACTTCCACCACTTCTTCGGCGAGTTCCGGATCAAGCGCGGAGGTTGGCTCGTCGCAGAGGAGCACGCGCGGCGAGGGCGCAAGCGCCCGGGCGATTGCTACGCGCTGCTGCTGGCCGCCGGAAAGCGTCGAGGGCCAGGCGTCGGCCTTATGCGCCATACCGACCTTTTCCAGGAGTTCGAGTGCGCGGGCGCGGGCGCGGTCGGCCGGCCATTTGAGCACGGTCACGAGGCCCTCCATGACGTTGCCGAGCGCCGTCTGGTGCGGAAAGAGCTGGAAGTTCTGGAATACCATGCCGGTCTGTCGGCGGAGCTTCTGGATCGCCTGCCAACCGACCCTGCGGCCGGGGGCGAATTCCAGCCGCTCGTCGCCAAGCCGGATTGTCCCGGCGGTCGGAATTTCCAGGAGGTTGACGCAGCGCAGCAGCGTGCTTTTGCCGCCGCCGGAGGGGCCAACGAGCGCCGTAACGGTGCCCTCCGCCAGCGTGACGCTGATGTCGTTCAGGACGGTATTGGTGCCGAAACGCTTGACGACATGCGAGAGTTCGATCATGCGCGTGCCTCCAGGAAACCGCCATAGCGGGCGAAGCGCTGCTCCAGCTTCACCTGCAGGGCCGAAAGCACGGAACTCATGGCAAGATAGATCAACGCCGCCTCGATGTAGAGGATCAACGGTTCGTAGGTGGTCGCGACGATGCGCTGCGCCGTCTGGAAGAGCTCGGGTACGGTAATTGCCGCCGCGAGCGAGGTGTCCTTGACCAGCGATATGAAGGTGTTCGAGAGCGGCGGCACGGCGACGCGCCCCGCCTGCGGCAGGATCGTCCGACGCATCGCCTGGCTCCAGCTCATGCCGATCGAATAGGCCGCTTCCCACTGGCCGCGCGGAACCGAGGAGATGACGGCGCGGATGATCTCCGAGCTATAGGCGCCGATATTGAGGGTGAAACCGATCAGAGCGGCCGGGAAGGCATCGAGCAATATGCCCATGCTCGGCAGGCCGTAGAAGATGACGAAGAGCTGGACGAGGAGCGGCGTGCCGCGGATCACCCAGACATAGAAGCGTGCCACGGCGAGGAGCGGCGCCGGCGCGAAAAGCCGAGCGATGGCTGTGACGAGGCCGAGCAGCAGGCCGAGAATGAAAGAAAGCAGGGTCAGCGGGATCGTGAAGATCAGCCCGGCCCAGAGCAGGGTCGGCAGCGAATCCGCCATCAGTTGAAGCCAAGTGGGCAAGGGGGAAGCCTTTCAAAACGCGCGATCCGCTCCGGGGGCGGAACGGATCGTAACTCATAGGGCGAGATCAGGAAAAGTGTGAAGCGCCTTTCCGCTCGCATCCCGCGTAAAGTTGAGAAACCAGGCCGATCGATAAACGTTCAGCCCGGCAGCGTTATCTGGAAACGTCGGCGCCGAAATATTTCTGCGAGATCTTCTCGTAGGTGCCGTCGGCCTTGATTTCGACGAGTGCCTTATTGATGGCGGCGAGCAGCTCCGGCTCGTTCTTGCGGATGATGATGCCGGAAAAATCGGCGTCGGCCTGTTCGGCGGCGATCTTCACGTTGGCGTCCGGCTTCTGCTTCTTGAAGTCGAGGAAGGAAAGGCTGTCATTGATCGTCGCGTCGGCGCGGCCCGTCAGCACGAGCTGGATCGACTGGTCGAAGCCGTCGGTTCCGACGAGCTCGGCGCCTGAAGCCTCGGCGAGCTTGCCGAAATTGCTGGTCAGCGACTGGGCGGCCTTCTTGCCCTTGAGGTCGGCGAACTCCTTTATCTCCTCATTGTCGCCCCGGACGATCAGTACGGCCTTGGAGGCGATATAGGGCTCGGAGAAGTCGTACTTCTTCTTGCGTTCCTCGGTGATGCCGACCTGGTTGATGACGGCGTCGTAGCGCTGGGCGTCGAGGCCGGCGATCAGGCCGTCCCACTTGCCTTCCAGGAATTCGGCGTTGACGCCGAGGCGCTTGGCGACTTCCTGGCCGATCTCGACGTCGAAGCCGACGAGCGCGCCGCTGGCGTCGTGATAGGTGAAGGGCGCGTAGGTGCCTTCGGTGCCAATTTTCAGCACGCCGGCGGATTTGATCTCTTCGAGGTTCGATCCGGCTTGAGCCGGCGCAAAGGCGGCGAGTTGCAGGAGGGCGGCAACGAAAAGCGTCGGAAGGAGTTTCATTGTCTTGTTTCCATATTTCTGTTCTCCGGCCCGTCAGCCCGGATTGCGCCGACATTCGCACAAAAGCTGCGCTATCTGAGCGCATAAAAGACCAATTCAAGCCGGTTTCGATGAAGATTTTTTCTCGAACGGGTGAATTTTCATCGAAAACACCCGGCAGAGAAACTTGCTGCACTTCTCCATGTTCCAGACGATCGAGGATTGAATCCGCACGCGAAGGCTGGTATTCACGTTTGCATCGATTCATGCATGTTTATGCACGATTGGAATCATGGCGACGGACCTGCTACTGCGCGAGCGAAAATCCCTGATCCGCGAACGGCTGAAGACAGAAGGCCGCGTTTTGGCGGCCGATCTTGCGCGCGAGTTCGGGGTTTCGGAGGACACGATCCGGCGGGACCTGCGCGAAATGGCCGCAGCCGGGCTCTGTGAGCGTGTCTATGGCGGCGCCTTGCCGTTCGCCCCGGACGGCGGCTCCTTGAGCGAGCGTGCTTCGCTCGCGCCGGAACGAAAGATGGCTTTGGCGCAGGCATCCGTCGGCTTCGTCCGGCCCGGCATGACACTCTTTCTCGATGCGGGTTCGGCTAATCTGGCGATCGCGCGGCAGATCGAGCCGGAACTTTCAGCGACGATCGTCACCAATACACCGCTGATCGCCTCCGCCCTGATGGAGAAGCCACGGCTCGACGTCATCCTGATCGGCGGCACGCTCGACCGCGCCGTCGGCGCGGCCGTCGGCGCGCGGGCCCAGCGCGACGCCGCTTTGCTGCGCCCCGACCTCTGCATTCTCGGCACCTGCGGCGCCGATGCCGCGGCCGGGCTCACGGCCATCCACTTCGAGGACGCGGAGTTCAAGAGACTGATCGCCTCGCGCAGCCGTTCGGTGCTCGCCGCTGTCACCACCGACAAGCTCGGCACGGCGGCGCCGCACGCGGTAATCGGCGTCGAAGGCGTATCGACACTGGTTCTCGAGGCGGACGCGCCGGAGGCGTACGTCGCGGCATTCACCGCATGCGGCGCAAGCGTCGTCATCGCAAGGGAGCCCGGCCGATGAGCATCGCGCATGTTGCCCTCTGGACGATGGACCTCGAGCGGATCGCGGACTTCTGGGTCGAGTTCCTCGGTGCAGAGGCCGGCGAGATTTATGACAGTCGGCGCCGGCCGGGGTTCCGTTCGCGCTTCCTGAGGCTCGGCGGAGGAGCATCGATCGAGGTGATGGAGGCGCCATGGCTGGCGCCTCACGACGCGCCGCATGTGGAGCGTTCCGGCTATGCCCATATCGCCTTGTCGCTCGGCAGCGGCGAGGCCGTGGACGACATGGCTGAACGCGCCGAGCGGCAAGGTCTGCTTGTATCCAAGGCCCGTTGGACCGGGGATGGCTTCTATGAGGCCGTGATCCGCGATCCCGACGGCAATCTCATCGAAATCACCATTTGAGCCGGGACCGGCAGCAGAGGGCTAAACCCATGGATCAGCGCACAGAGACCGCTCCGAAGGCTGCAGTCCGGCAGGGCTATATGTCGAAGAACCGGCTTGCCGTTTCGCTCCTGTTCATGATGAACGGATTTGTGACCGGGAGTTGGGCTCCAAAAATCCCGGAATTCAAGGACCGCCTCGGGATCGGCGAGAGCATTCTCGGCCTTTTGATCCTGATATTCGGCGTCGGCTCGCTGGTGCTGATGCCGATCGCGGGCGGCTTTATCGCCCGCATCGGCTCTGAGAAGGTGGTCAAGATCACGGCGATCATCCTGTCGCCTCTGCTGCTGCTTCTAACCCTGGTCCCGAACGTCTGGACGGCGGTGATCGGCATGTTCCTGCTCGGCGGCTTCGTCGGCGCCATGGACGTGGCGATGAACGCCAATGCGGTCGAGGTCGAAAAATCGATGCGGCGCGCGATCATGTCGTCCTGTCACGCCTATTGGAGCCTCGGCGGCCTGATCGGCGCCGGAATCGGCGGCTTCCTGATGGCGCGCTTCGGCGTGCTGCCGCATGCAATTGTGGTCACCGGGCTCTGTGTCGCCGTGCTTGCCATTGCCTGGCCGATGATGCTTGCCGATCAGCCTCACCCCGCCGCCGCGAAGGAGAAGCTGCGGCTGCCGATGACGCCGCTGCCTTGGCTGATCGGCCTGATGGCGCTGTTCTCAATGATACCGGAAGGCGCCGTGCTCGACTGGGGCGCGCTCTATCTGCGCAACGAGCTTGGTGCTTCGGTTGAGCTCTCTGGTTTCGGCTTTGCCGCCTTCTCGGCGACGATGGCGGCGATGCGTTTTGCTGGAGACCATGTGCGCGATCGCTTCGGCGCAACGAGAACGCTGCGCATCTGCACTGGGACGGCGCTGATCGGCATGGTTCTCGCGGGGCTTGCGCCGAATGCGCCCGTCGCGATCATCGGCTTTGCCATCGCGGGCATCGGCATTTCCAACATGGTGCCGATTGCGTTTTCGGCCGGCGGCAACATGCCGGGCCTGCGGCCGGGGATCGGGCTCGCGGTCGCGACCTTCATGGGCTATTCCGGCATGCTGTTTGCGCCGTCGCTGATCGGCTTCATTGCGGAGCATAGCGGGTTTGCGGTCATCTTCGCTTCCATTCCCGTTCTCTTCGCCGTGGTGCTCCTCCTATCGCATCACGCGGTCCATGCGGATCACGGCAAGGAGCATTGAAGCCGGCCGCCATCAATTCGCCGTCAGCGCGTGATGTTGCCGTTGACAAGCAAACTTTCCTCATCCACCTGAATGGTGAAAAAGCAGCGGCACGAGGAAAACTATGGGCGTTTTCGCCCGCGTGCCGCTCGGATTTACGGGGATTGAGCGGATACGCTCTTAACCAAGGGACCAAGAAGAGGCCTTCATGTCGTCTGCCTTCGATTTCGAGCCACAGCCGCGCCGCGCTTCGGTCGCCGTCGACGTCGGCGGCGTGATCGTCGGCGGCGGTGCGCCGGTCGTCGTCCAGTCGATGACGAATACGGATACGGCCGACGTGGATGAAACGGTCGCGCAGGTGGCCGCCCTGCACAAGGCCGGCTCCGAACTGGTGCGCATCACGGTGGACCGGGATGAGAGCGCCGCCGCAGTGCCGAAAATCCGCGAACGGCTGCTGCGGCTCGGGATCGATGTGCCGCTGGTCGGCGATTTCCACTATATCGGCCATAAGCTGCTCGCTGATCATCCGGGCTGCGCCGAGGCGCTGGCGAAGTACCGCATCAATCCCGGCAATGTCGGTTTCAAGGATAAGAAGGATAAGCAGTTCGCCGAGATCATCGAGATGGCGATGCGCTATGACAAGCCGGTGCGCATCGGCGTCAACTGGGGTTCGCTCGATCAGGAGCTCCTAACGCGACTGATGGACGAGAATCAGGCCAAGGGATTTCCGCTGACGGCGCAGCAGGTAACGCGCGAGACGATCGTGCAATCGGCGCTCCTTTCGGCCGAGCTTGCCGAGGAACTTGGCCTGCCGCGAAACCGAATCATTCTTTCTGCCAAGGTTTCGGGCGTGCAGGATCTGATCGCCGTCTATGCGATGCTTGCCGCGCGTTCCGATCACGCCCTGCATCTCGGGCTTACCGAGGCCGGCATGGGCACGAAGGGCATTGTCGCCTCCTCGGCCTCTCTCGGTATCCTGATGCAGCAGGGTATCGGCGATACGATCCGCATTTCGCTGACGCCGGAGCCCGGCGGCGACCGCACCCGCGAGGTCCAGGTGGCGCAGGAGTTGCTGCAGGTCATGGGCTTCCGCCAGTTCCTGCCAGTCGTCGCCGCCTGTCCCGGCTGCGGCCGCACCACCTCGACGGTTTTCCAGGAGCTTGCCCAGCAGATCCAGGAGGACATCCGCGCGAGCATGCCGGCCTGGCGCGAGAAATATCCGGGCGTCGAGGCGCTGAAGGTCGCCGTGATGGGCTGCATCGTCAACGGCCCCGGCGAAAGCAAGCACGCCGATATCGGCATTTCGCTTCCGGGCACCGGCGAGACGCCGGCGGCACCCGTCTTCATCGACGGTCAGAAGGCAATGACGCTGCGGGGCCTGAAGATCGCGGAGGAATTCCAGCTTCTCGTCGCCGACTATATCGAGAAGCGTTACGGCCGGGGTCAGGCGGCGGCGGAATAAATTAAAGCGGTGCCGCCAAGCCTCACAGGATGTCGTCGAGCGCCCCGATGAGGCTTGCGCATTCCGCGTCGGTACCGATGGTGATGCGCAGGAAATCCGAGATTCGCGGTTTGGCAAAGTGGCGGACGATGACCGCGCGCTCCCGAAGCTGTGCGGCCAGTTTTTCTCCGCTGTGAGCGGGATGGCGGGCGAAGACGAAGTTTGCCTGCGACGGCAGAACTTCGAAGCCGCGCGTCTCCAGATCCGCCGTCAAGCGGACGCGCGAGGCAATGATCTTGCCGCGCGTCGCTTCAAACCAGGCCTCATCCGCGATCGCGGCGGTGGCGCCGGCCTGGGCGGTCCGTCCGAGCGGGTAGGAGTTGAAACTGTCCTTGACGCGCTCGAGCGCCGCGATCAATGGCCGCTGACCGATAGCAAAGCCGACCCGAAGACCGGCGAGCGCGCGCGACTTGGAAAAGGTCTGCACGACGAGCAGGTTGTCGTATTTTGGAACGAGCGCCATCGCGGACTCTCCGCCGAAGTCCACATAGGCCTCGTCGATCACCACCGGCTGATCCGGGTGTTCGGCCACCAGCCTCTCGATCTCGGCAAGCGGCAGGCCGATGCCAGTCGGCGCGTTGGGATTGGGAAGGATGATCGCGCCGCAGGTGCGGCGGTAATCGGCGATATCGATGCGGAAGGCGGAGTTCAGCGGCACTTCGATCGCATCGATGCCGAAGAGGCCCGCATAGGTCGGATAGAAGCTGTAGGAAATGTCCGGATAGAGCAGCGGTCGGTCGTGCTTCAGAAGCGCGGCGAAGGTGTGGGCCAGCACCTCGTCGGAACCATTTCCCACAAAGACTTGCTCCGCCCCAATGCCATATCTGGAAGCTATGGCTTTCCTAAGCCCGAGCGCCACCGGATCCGGATAGAGCCGGAGATCGGCGCTCGCCGCCGCGCGGATCGCCTCCAACGCCTTCTCCGAAGGGGGATAGGGGTTCTCGTTGGTGTTCAACTTGACGAGGTTTGCCATGCGCGGCTGTTCGCCCGGTACGTAGGGTTTAAGCGTGGAAACGATCGGCGACCAATATTTGCTCATGGGCTCAGCTCCTGCGGTTCGCGACGAAGCGCGCGGTCTCGGCAAGGACGGCCGAACGGGCGCCGTAAGGCGCGAGCAGTTCTTCCGCCTGCGCCACCAGTTTTTCGAGTTCGCGCTCGGCCCAGGATTGGCCATGCAGCGCGACGAGCGTGCCCTTGCCGCGCGCCGCATCCTTGCCGGTGGCTTTGCCCATGACTGCCGCGTCCGCGGTGAGATCGAGCAGGTCGTCGGCAAGCTGAAAGGCAAGACCGATCTTTTCGCCAAAGCTGCGCATCCGCCGTCGGTCTTCGATGCCGGCGTCGGCGATGATCGCGCCGGCTTCGCAGGCGAAGCGGATCAGCGCCCCGGTCTTCATAGCCTGCAGCGTGACGATGCCCGCTTCATCCGGCGTCTTCCTTTCGGCGGCGAGATCGAGCGCCTGCCCGCCGGCCATGCCGCCGTGGCCAGATGCGCGGGCGAGCGCCAGCACGAGCTCCGTCTTCTGCCGGTCGGAAAGCGGCGTCTCCGGCGCAGCTACGATATCGAAGGCGAGGGTCAACAAACTGTCGCCGGCCAGAATGGCGGTCGCCTCGTCGAAAGCGACGTGCACCGTCGGCTTTCCGCGCCGCACGTCGTCATTGTCCATCGCCGGCAGGTCGTCGTGCACGAGCGAATAGCAATGCACGCATTCGAGCGCCGCGCCGATCCTCAGGGCGGCGTCCGCACTGCCTCCGAGGACGGCGGTGCTCTCGCTGACGAGAAAGGGGCGCAGCCGCTTGCCGCCGTTGAGCACTCCGTGCCGCATCGCGTCGAACAGGATCGCCGGGCGCGCGATTTCGTCCGTGCAGGGATCCGGCCCGAGAAGCTCCGCAAGCAGGGTCTCGACCGCCAGGGCATTGGCTTTCAGGCGCGCCGCAAAGGATGATGTCTCGTCTTTCATAAAAGGCTCTTTGGCACGGGGGAGAGCGGCTTTCAACGGGCATTCGCGTCGCACCTCCGGCGCTTTCGCCGGGGATGAACCGATGAGCGCCTTGTCTTTTGCCAGAAAGGCCGTTCAACTTTCGCGATCTATGAAATAAGAGTGGGGCATGGATAGAGGGGTAGACAGCGAGGCGGTGGGGATCGTCCCGGAAGAACGCGAGGAGGGCGAAATGCCCGCCGGCCGGTGGTCCGCTGTGCGCCGCGCCTGGCGAGCGCGACGTCGTCGCTTCCTGCTTGTTGCGCTCTCCATCTTCCTGCTGCCCTATCTGCTGATCTTCCTCTATCTCCTCGACTTCATTCATCCGGTTTCGACATTGATGCTGCGCGACCTCGCACTTCTGCGCGGCTATGAGCGGCAATGGGTCGAGTTCGAAGACATCGCGCCGGTGCTCGTGCAGTCGGTGATGATGTCCGAGGATGGCCAGTTCTGCGTCCATGGCGGGGTGGACTGGGGACAGATGCGTGGCGTCGTCGAGGATGCACTCGAAGGTGAACAGACGCGCGGCGCCAGCACGATCCCGATGCAGACGGTCAAAAATCTGTTTCTCTGGAACGGGCGCTCCTTCGTCCGCAAGGCACTGGAACTGCCACTTGCGATCGTCGCCGATTCCGTCTGGAGCAAGCGGCGGATGATGGAACTCTATCTGAACGTCGCCGAATGGGGCGACGGAATCTACGGCGTCGAGACCGCCGCGCGGCACCACTTCGGTGTTTCGGCGGCGAAGCTATCGCGCCGTCAGGCGGCCTTGCTCGCCGTGTCGCTGCCCAATCCGATCGACCGCAATGCCGGCAAGCCCGGGCGTGGCCTCCGACGCCTTGCCTCCGTGATCGAGCGCCGCGCCAGCCGGTCCGGCGGCTACATCACATGCCTTTATGATTGAGATGAAGGCAATTCATTGGTCCTGCGGCCGCTGATGTGGCAAGCCTGCTTCCGATAAATCAGGGGAGACACGTTCATGGGCAACCTCGTTCTTTTTATCGGCAACAAGAATTACTCGTCCTGGTCGCTTCGGCCCTGGCTGGCGCTAGAGGCCTGCGGCATTCCGTTCCAGGAGGTCGTCATCCCCTTCGATTTTCCCGCGGGCAATCCGCGGTTTCGCGAAATCTCGCCGACCGGCCGCGTGCCTGTGCTCCACCATGGCGATGTCCGCGTCTGGGAATCGTTGGCGATCATCGAATATGCGGCGGAGCTTTTCCCCGAGGCCGGTCTCTGGCCCGACGACCGGGAGGACCGCGCCCGTGCTCGCAGCTATTCCATGGAAATGCTCTCCGGTTTTCGCGCGCTGCGCAATGCTTGCCCGATGAACATCCGCCGGCCGCGCAAGGCGATCGCGCTTGCCGATGGGGTGATGGCCGACGTCGCGCGGATCGAACAGATCTGGCAAGAAGCGATCGCCCGGTCCGGCGGACCATTTCTTTTCGGTCGGTTCACTGCCGCCGACGCCATGTTCGCCCCGGTCGTCAACCGTTTTGAAGTCTACGAACTGATAACGGACCCGGCGACGCTCCGTTATATGGACGCCGTTAAGGCGCATCCGGCTTTCCGCAAATGGCAGGAGGCCGCGCTAGCCGAACCCTGGATCGTGCCGGAAGACGAAGCGTGAAGCTCCCAAGGTTGGAGCGGGACGCGGGCGGAAAACCGCTTCGCACCTTTTCTCGTCCGCTCAAGATCACGATGACTTTGGATTGCTAATCCAAAGTCATGAACGTGCTCGGCTCTCTTGAGTTGGAGCGGGACGCGGGCGGAAAACCGCTTCGCACTTTTTCTCGTCCCGCTCAAGATCACGATGACTTTGGATTGCTAATCCAAAGTCATGAACGTGCTCGGCTCTCTAAAGTTGGAGCGGGACGCGGGCGGAAAACCGCTTCGCACTTTTTCTCGTCCCGCTCTGAGTCGAAAATTTGCGCCGGGGACTGGTCAAAGCGTGGTGGGGCATGTATAAGCGCGCAAAATTTCCGAGATCGACATCTGTTTGACCCGGCCATTTTCGGCTGCTGAACAGTGTTTTGCCCGATAAGTGGAGAATGAAATGGCTGTACCGAAAAGAAAAACGAGCCCGTCCAAGCGTGGCATGCGCCGTTCCGCTGACGCCCTCAAGGCTCCGACCTACGTCGAAGACAAGAATTCCGGCGAACTGCGCCGTCCGCATCACATCGACCTGAAGACCGGCATGTACCGCGGTCGCCAGGTTCTGACGCCGAAGGAAAGCGCATAAGCGCTGCCACACTGCGGATAAAGTTGGAAGGGTCGGCATTGCCGGCCTTTCTCTTTTGGCGTGTATTTCCGCCTCGAAGCGAGACTATAGCGCCGTGCGTCTACTGAGACGCACGCACGGAACCACGCCGGTGCTGTGCTCGGCCGGTCGCGACGCGTCGATGGCTCTGGGAGGGATCGGCAGGGTTCGGCTGGGTAATTTCTCAGCCGAGATTGTCGAGTTTCGTCTGCAGGGCGCGAAGCTGTTCTTTCAGTTCGTCGATGTCCTTTGCCTCGGCCTTCTTCGTTTCCTTGGCCGGCGGAGCGGCCATGAAAGGTGAGAACATCTGCATGGCCTGATGGAACATTTCGGTATTGCGCCGAACCTGTTCTTCGACCAGTTGCAGCGGCACCTGCAGGTTCTTGCCGAGCGGCGTATCGCCGAAGGCCTTGTTGATCTGCTCGCGCATCTGCGCCTGCTGCTCGGTAAAGGCCTGCATGGAGTGTTCGAGATAACTCGGCACGACCATCTGCATCTGATCGCCATAGAAGGAAATCAGCTGGCGCAGGAAGGAAATCGGCAACAGCGTGTTGCCGGTCTTCGATTCCTGCTCGAAGATGATCTGCGTCAGCACCGAATGGGTGATGTCCTCGCCGGACTTCGCGTCCTGCACGACGAAATCCTCACCCTTCTTCACCATGACGGCCAAGTCGTCGAGGGTCACGTAGGTGCTGGTGCCGGTATTGTAGAGGCGCCGGTTCGCATATTTCTTGATAACGATCTGGCCTTCATTCTTCGCCATCAGGGTCTCCTCTTCCCCATCGTCCCGTCTTTATTGTGTTTTTCAGAGTATCCGCAAAAGAGCGCCGCTGACAATCTCTTTGTGCAATGCGGCGACGCAGGTGCGAAACATGGCGGGTTGGGCAACGTGAAGCTTTTGTAGCGGGGCATCAAGACGTTTGACTCGCGCCCAAGGCTTTGCCAGTCTGCTTGCATCAGGCAAAGGAAATAAGAGGAAACGTCCCATGAGCAGTCCCTCCATAGTCATCGCCAGCGCCGCCCGCACCGCCGTGGGGTCCTTCAACGGGGCCTTCGGCACCACGCCTGCGCACGAGTTGGGCGCCAGTGCCATTAAGGCGGTGCTTGAACGGGCGGGCGTTGAGGCAGGAGAAGTGGACGAGGTGATCCTCGGCCAGGTCCTTCCGGCGGGCGAGGGGCAGAACCCGGCGCGGCAGGCGGCGATGAAGGCCGGTGTTCCGCAGGAAAAGACCGCCTGGGGCATGAACCAGCTCTGCGGTTCGGGACTGCGCGCGGTGGCGCTCGGCATGCAGCAGATCGCAACGGGTGACGCGGATATCATCGTCGCCGGCGGCATGGAATCGATGTCGATGGCGCCCCATTGCGCGCATCTTCGCGGCGGCGTGAAGATGGGCGACTTCAAGATGGTCGACACGATGATCAAGGACGGGCTCATCGACGCCTTTTACGGCTATCACATGGGCATCACCGCTGAAAACGTCGCACGCAAGTGGCAGTTGACGCGTGAGGAGCAGGACGAATTCGCGCTTGCCTCGCAGAACAAGGCGGAGGCCGCGCAGAAGGCCGGCCGGTTCGCCGACGAAATCGTGCCCTTTGTCGTAAAGACCCGCAAAGGCGACGTGACCGTCGATCAGGACGAATATATCCGCCATGGTGCCACGCTCGATTCCATGATGAAGCTCCGGCCTGCCTTCGACAAGGAAGGAACCGTGACTGCAGCCAATGCGTCCGGCCTCAATGATGGCGCGGCCGCCACGCTTTTGATGACGGAAGCAGAGGCGGCCAAGCGCGGCATTCAGCCGCTTGCCCGGATCGTCTCCTGGGCGACAGCGGGCGTCGACCCGCAAATCATGGGAACGGGACCCATTCCCGCGTCGCGAAAGGCGCTGGAGAAGGCCGGCTGGTCCGTCGGTGACGTGGAACTCGTTGAGGCCAATGAAGCCTTCGCGGCGCAGGCCTGTGCCGTCAACAAGGATCTCGGCTGGGACCCGGCGATCGTCAACGTTAACGGCGGAGCGATCGCCATTGGTCATCCGATCGGCGCCTCCGGCGCCCGCGTTCTCAATACTCTGCTCTTCGAGATGAAGCGGCGCGGCATCTCCAAGGGGCTTGCGACGCTTTGCATCGGCGGCGGCATGGGCATCGCAATGTGCGTCGAGCGCATGTAGACCGCAGTCGGCGTGCAGTTTGCCGGTCTGCTGGCCGTCTTTTTACATTGGGTCCCCGCCAGCCTTGGTCGCAGCGGCGATCCGCAGCGCGCCGGACCGGAGGCGGCGTGACTCCTCGGGCGGACCCAGCTTGAAGAGAAATTGTGCACCATTTCGGAGTGCCAAAGCGGCGGGCCTGAAAGGACGTGGCACTCTAAACCTTTGTGAAATTGAGTTAACCAGTGGAGGCGAGCATGAGCAGGGTAGCATTGGTTACGGGCGGGTCCCGCGGTATCGGCGCAGCAATTTCGGTGGCCTTGAAGGCGGCTGGATACAAAGTCGCCGCAAACTATGCGGGCAACGAAGAAAAGGCGCAGGCTTTCCGGGAGGACAGCGGCATCCCCGTCTATAAATGGGATGTCTCCAATTACCAGGCCTGTGCCGAGGGTATCGCCAAGGTGGAGGCGGATCTCGGACCGATCGACGTTCTCGTCAACAATGCCGGCATTACCCGGGACGCGATGTTTCATAAGATGACGCCGGAACAATGGGGGGAAGTGATTAGCACCAACCTTACCGGCCTCTTCAACATGACGCATCCGTTGTGGCCGGGCATGCGCGACCGCGGCTTCGGCCGCGTCATCAACATATCCTCGATCAACGGCCAGAAGGGCCAGATGGGTCAGGTGAACTATTCCGCCGCCAAAGCTGGGGACCTTGGTTTCACCAAGGCACTGGCACAGGAGGGGGCGGCAAAAGGCGTCACCGTCAACGCTATCTGCCCGGGCTACATCGGTACGGAGATGGTGCGCGCAGTGCCGGAAAAGGTGCTGAACGAGAGGATCATCCCGCAAATCCCCGTCGGCCGCCTTGGCGAGCCGGAGGAAGTGGCGCGATGCGTCGTGTTCCTTGCCTCCGATGACGCCGGCTTCATCACCGGCTCTACGATCTCGGCGAATGGCGGCCAATTCTTCGTCTGATCGCACTTCAACCCGGGCCAGCAGTTCCGGCGCCCCTAGTGGCGCCGGATTCGTTTCGAGGCGGGGCGCTATCGGTCAACACAACTGGGGCGGTCCTGTTGTACCCGGATTCGAAAAAAATTCCTCGGTGATTCTATCCGTTGCGAAGCACCAGCCCTACTACATGTTGTGGTGAACAAAACAGGAAGTTGATCTGTCGGCGATTCGTCGCCGATTCGTTCTGGCTTTGACCAAGAAGTTACCACGGCGATTCTTATTTCTGGATTGAGCGAATCCGCAAGCGAATCGCGGTTAAAATTTTCCAGACATTCCAGAGTCTTGGATTCCGAATCCTTTGGGTCGCTCAACCGTCCGGCGATGAAGACGGACGTCTTCCGTGGGCCTTCAAAGGACCTTATCGGAGTTGATTCAGCATATGGTGCAAAACAGGCTATTGAAATCTATATGTAGCCGTGAACATACAGTGAATCGATGAGAGTCAGCGATTCGTCGCCGATTCGTTCCACCGCTGTTCCGCGTGCTAATATGGGAGCTGGACCGAAGCTCCTAGATATGGCGCACAGCGTCATGCGCTTTTTAATTGTCCGCGCCCCTTGCGTTTGCTCCGGCGCGTGGGCATCTGTTCCCCGCTGGAGCGCGAAGGCGTGCCGGCTCGTTGAGAATGCCCGGGATCGATGACGTGTCCTTTCAATCCATGATCCTCAGTGGCCGCGGCGTGACTGCGGTGCTCGGACCCACCAATACCGGCAAGACGCATTACGCGATCGAGCGTATGGTCGCACATGACAGCGGCGTCATCGGGCTGCCGTTGCGGCTTCTCGCGCGCGAAGTCTATACGCGTCTTGTCGAGAAGGTCGGACACCATAACGTCGCCCTGATCACCGGCGAGGAAAAGATCGCGCCGCATCGGGCGCGCTATTCGGTCTGCACGGTCGAGGCGATGCCGCGCGAGACGACGGCGTCCTTCGTGGCGATCGACGAAGTGCAGCTTGCCGGCGACCTGGAGCGCGGCCATATCTTCACCGATAGGCTGCTGCACCTGCGCGGGCGAGGCGAAACGCTGCTGCTCGGAGCGGCCACTATGCGCCCCATTCTCGAGCATCTCCTTCCCGGCATCACCGTCGTCGAGCGGCCGCGCATGTCGCAGCTGCTCTATGCCGGGTCCAAGAAGATCACCCGCCTGCCGCATCGCGCGGCGATCGTCGCCTTTTCGGCTGACGAGGTCTATGCCATCGCCGAACTTATCCGTCGGCAACGCGGCGGCGCCGCGGTTGTGCTGGGCGCCCTCTCGCCGCGCACCCGCAACGCCCAGGTCGGGCTTTATCAGGAGGGAGACGTAGAGTACTTGGTGGCGACCGATGCCATCGGCATGGGCCTCAACCTCGACGTCGATCATGTCGCCTTCGCGCAGGACCGCAAGTTCGACGGTTACCAGTATCGCAACTTGAACCCTGCCGAACTCGCCCAGATCGCTGGACGCGCCGGGCGCCATGTCCGCGACGGCACCTTCGGGGTGACGGGGCGCGTCGATCCCTTCGACAGCGAGCTTGTGCACCGGATCGAGTCGCACGAGTTCGATTCCGTCAGGGTGCTGCAATGGCGCTCGAAGGCACTCGACTATTCGTCGCTGAAGGAGCTGAAGAAGAGCCTCGAGGCGGCGCCGGCCGTTTCTGGCCTGGCGCGCGCCCTTCCGGCCGTCGATCAGCAGGCGCTGGAGTATCTGGCGCGCTATCCGGAAGTCGCGGATGTCGCTACTACTTCCGAGCGAGTGGAAAAGCTCTGGGAGGCTTGCGCCCTACCGGACTATCGCCGTATTACACCGGTGCAGCACGCCGACCTGATCTCGACCATCTATGCGGATCTCATCCGCTGCGGCACGGTCAATGAGGATTTCATGGCCGAACAGGTTCGCCGCGCCGACCACACGGACGGGGAGATCGACACACTTTCGGCGCGAATTGCGCAGATCAGGACCTGGACCTATGTGTCCAACCGGCCCGGATGGCTTGCCGATCCGACACACTGGCAAGAAAAGACGCGGGAAATCGAAGATCGATTGTCCGACGCGTTACATGAAAGGTTGACGAAACGCTTTGTTGATCGCAGGACATCTGTGCTCATGAAGCGCCTGAGAGAGAATGCGATGCTGGAAGCAGAAATCAGTGTGAATGGTGATGTCTTCGTCGAGGGACACCATGTAGGTCAACTTTCCGGTTTCCGGTTTACGTTGGCGGCCGGTGGCGAGGGGTCGGATGCGAAAGCCGTTCAGGGCGCCGCCCAGAAGGCGCTTGCGCTGGAATTCGAGGCGCGTGCTGCCCGTCTGCATGCGGCCGGCAATGGCGATCTGGCGCTGGCGTCGGACGGCCTCGTTCGCTGGCTCGGCGATCCGGTGGCACGGCTTGCCGCAAGCGACCACGTCATGCGCCCGCGCGTCATCCTGCTGGCCGACGAGCAGCTCCAGGCCAATGCCCGCGAGCATGTGCTGGCGCGGATCGAGCGCTTTGTGAACCATCACATCAGCACGGTGCTGAAGCCGCTCGACGATATTTCCCGAGCGGAGGATCTCGAGGGTCTCGCCAAGGGCCTCGCCTTTCAGCTCGTCGAGAATCTCGGTGTGCTGTTCCGCCGCGATGTCGCCGACGAGGTGAAGTCGCTGGACCAGGACGGCCGCGCCTCGATCCGCAAATACGGTGTCCGTTTCGGCGCCTACCACATCTTTCTTCCTGCGCTGCTGAAGCCGGCGCCGGCGGAGCTGATCACACTGCTCTGGGCGCTGAAGAATGACGGCCTCGACAAGCCCGGTTACGGCGAACTCATTCCGATGCTCGCTGCCGGTCGCACCTCCGTCGTCACCGATCCTTCCTTTGAGCGTACTTTCTACAAGCTTGCGGGGTTCCGCTACCTTGGCAAGCGTGCGGTTCGGATCGACATTCTCGAGCGGCTCGCCGATCTCATCCGCCCGCTTTTGCAGTGGAAGCCGGGCACGACACCGCGCCCGGAGGGGGCCTATGACGGCCGCCGCTTCATGACGACGACGGCGATGCTGTCCATCCTTGGCGCAACGCCGGACGATATGGAGGAGATTCTCAAGGGTCTCGGTTATCGCTCCGACAGCGTCACGGCCGAGGAGGCAGCGGCATTCCTCGCGAACCAAGGCGGCGAGCCGACCGAGGCGGATACATCCACCGAAGCACCTGTCGAGCATGGCGAGGCGGATGCCGGCAGCGAAGCCGAAGCGGCCGACGCCGATCATGCGGCGGCGGCGCAGGCACCGGTGGTGGAGGCCAGCAGCGACGAGGCTCCCGCGCAGGCGGAAGAACCCGTCGAGGCCAAGCCCGTTCTTCTTTGGCGCCCGGGTACGCGCCAGGACAACCAGCGCCAGAGCGGCCGTCATCACGGCGATCAGCGCCGGGGCGGCCAGCGTCACGGTCAGGCCGATGGCAGGGAAGGCGGCCGCAAGGACGGCGCGCCCGCGCGCGGCAAAGCGCAGGACGGAAAATCCGGCGGCCAGCGCAAGGATCGTCCCGACCGACATGAGCGGGGCGGAAAGCCGGCAGGCGTGAAATTCGAAGGACGTCCGCCGCGCAAGGAAAAACCGTTGGATCCGGATTCGCCCTTCGCTAAACTCGCCGCTCTCAAGGAGCAGCTAAAGAAATAGGCGCGCCCATGGAGAAACAGCCAGCGTCCGTGCCCCTACTGCGTCAGCGGCTCGACAAATGGCTGTTCTTCGCGCGGCTGATCAAATCGCGCTCGCTCGCCCAAAAGGCGATCGAGGCAGGCCATGTGGCCGTCAATGGCGAGCGGGCCATGCAATCATCCGTGCAGATCAAGGCGGGCGACACCCTGGAATTGTCGCTCGAACGACGTGATCTTGTCCTGCGGGTGCTGCTGCCGGGATCTCGGCGAGGCCCCTATGAAGAGGCTCGCCTGCTTTACGAGGACCTGACGCCGTCAGCGCCGGCGGAGAGCCGCACGGCCTTCGAGCAGGCGACGCGCGAGCGCGGCGCGGGGCGTCCGACGAAACGGGAGCGTCGCGAAACCGACCGTCTAAAACCCGATTCAGATGAATAGAGTAACCTTGGTCGAGAGCCGCAACGCACGGCGTGCTCTACTGCATGGTTCCTTAAATCGGAACCGATTTAAGGATAAAACCATGCAGCAATCAAAGTGTTACAGCGATCTGGTGCATCTGAAAAGACGCACGGCGCTGTAGCGCCGGCGCCTATTCGGACGGGCAAGGGGTTGCGGCCTCACCAGCAGCGCTTCGAATCCGGCGAGGGACAGGAAAAGTGCAGACGGTCTTTCGCCTCGCTTGCGTCTCTTTCCATCCTGAAATCGATGACGTTCGGGATTTTGGATCGCTTCCATTCAAGACCGCCCGCAACCCTGGAAAACTCTGCTCCGTTCGCGACAAATCGCGCATGGTTTATCCTTGCAATGGCGGTCTAAAGCCTTTACCTGACAAGCGACGTTGGGTGGCATTCGGGCCTGCTTCGGCAGCTATGCGCGCCGGACATTCCTAGCATGCGCGGACGATGAACATCACCGTTGATTGCCGTCTGCCATCAAATGTGAGCATTGGCTGGAGTACCTCATGACGTATGTCGTGACCGACAACTGCATTCGCTGCAAGTATACGGACTGTGTGGAAGTCTGCCCGGTGGACTGCTTCTATGAAGGGGAGAACTTCCTCGTCATCCACCCCGATGAGTGCATTGACTGCGGCGTATGCGAGCCGGAGTGTCCCGCCGGGGCGATCAAGCCGGATACCGAGCCGGGCCTTGATATGTGGTTGAAATTGAATGCGGAATTTGCCACTCAGTGGCCCAATATCACGGTCAAGCGGGATCCCCTGCCTGAGGCCAAGGAGATGGATGGCATCGAAGAAAAATATGAGAAGTATTTTTCTGACAAGCCGGGACAGGGCGATTAAGGCGATTGTCGGCCGCTTGGTTCGTCGCGGCTGACGGACAAATGGAAGGCGGGGCCGGAAATCTGGGGAAATCCAACCGGCACCTCGCAAGCGCGAGCGTGGTGACTTGATCGTTGCCATGCAGCAAATTATTGATTTCCGCAGTTTTTTGTGATAGGTTCCTTGTACTGATCCACAGAGGGTGCTTTTGCGCGCCCGAAAACCATCACGAAAGCAAACGATCTCCACGGCGCGGCTCTTTTCAAATACGCAACGTACCGTTGCTTGTGACCGCGCCTCCATGGGGCTGTTTGCGTTCCGTTGGACGGACCAGGATGGACCCCACCCGGCGGTATCCCCGTCTATCCCGGGCCTGACCGACCCGGCCCCGGCCTTTTAGAGGCCGGGTGCGCAATAGGGAGTTTTTGAAACGAATGACGACCCAGCAGAAAAAATCTTCAATGCGCCAAGGCTTCAAGACCGGTGAATCGATCGTTTATCCGGCTCACGGCGTTGGCCAGATCGTTGCGATTGAGGAGCAGGAAGTCGCAGGCATGAAGCTCGAGCTTTTTGTCATCGATTTCGAGAAGGACAAGATGCGTCTCAAGGTACCGGTGGCAAAGGCTGTGACCATCGGCATGCGCAAGCTGTCCGAAACCGATTTCGTAGATCGTGCATTGAAGGTTGTGCAGGGCAAGGCGCGCGTGAAGCGGACCATGTGGTCGCGCCGCGCCCAGGAATACGATGCCAAGATCAATTCCGGCGACCTTATTTCCATTTCGGAAGTGGTGCGCGATCTCTATCGCGCCGAAAACCAGCCGGAACAGTCCTATTCCGAACGCCAGCTCTATGAAGCCGCTCTCGATCGCATGGCGCGCGAAATCGCTGCCGTGAACAAGATGTCGGAAACGGAGGCCGTGCGCCTCGTCGAAGCCAATCTGAACAAGGGGCCGAAGCGGGGCAAGGCTATCGAAGAAGACGATACCCAGGACGAAGCTGCTTAAGCCCTTCGCTCCAAACGAAACCAAAGAGCCCGGCCGTTGCGCCGGGCTTTTTTTGTTCAAATCGGTTTCTGCGGCGCCGTGCGTCTTTTCAGGCGCACAAATCAGACGCGCAAAGATCGCTGTAGCACTTTGAATTGCTGCATTTTTTCCTTCAATCGGTTCCGACCTACGGAAACCTGCAGTAGCAGCACTCCGGCCGCTGACACGCAAATCGTCACTGATCCAAGGAACTTTTCGAGCCGGCGCGCGTTTATTCACGCCGACGTGGAGGCCTCCGCCTGCGCTGTCGGAGCGATCTTGTTTCTGTGTTTCATCACCGTCTCAGGTTCGTGTCTTCGATTTAGGGCGCTGCATCGTTTCGTCAAGCAGCCCCGGCCGTCCCCGCTGCCGGACGCTGCGAAATGCGTTTGGCTCTTCGAGTTCAATCGTTAACGGCGTTTGGCGCCAGCTACGGAGCGATCGATGAAGACCCTCACAGCAGACAGGCGAATGATCAAGATTGCCATGGACGCCCCTTATCTTGAACGGGACGAAGAGCATGCCCTGGCGCAAGCCTGGCGGAACGACAACGACCAGGAAGCCCGCAACAAGATCGCTATGTCGCATATGCGCCTGGTGATCGCGATGGCGGCCAAGTTCCGGAGTTTCGGACTGCCCATGGGGGATCTCGTTCAGGAGGGCCATATCGGCCTGCTCGAGGCGGCGGCTCGCTTCGAGCCGAGCCGCGAGGTCCGCTTCTCGACTTATGCGACATGGTGGATTCGGGCGAGCATGCAGGACTACGTGCTGCGGAACTGGTCGATCGTGCGCGGCGGGACCAGCTCGGCGCAAAAGGCACTATTCTTCAATCTGCGGCGACTGCGCGCCCGACTAGCCCAGGGAGACAGGCAGCTTACATCGCAGGCGATGCATGAGGAGATTGCAGCAGCTCTCGGCGTCAGCCTTGCGGACGTGCAGACCATGGATGCCCGCCTTTCGGGAAACGACGCGTCGCTGCAGGCACCGGTGGGCAACGGCGATTCCGAGGGTGGCGAACGCCTCGACTTCCTCGCGAGCGACGCGCCGCTGCCGGATGAGCAAGTCAGCAGCATGATCGATGGCGAGCGTGCGCGCCGGTGGCTCCACATCGCGCTCGAGGAACTCAGCGAACGCGAGATGAAGATCATTCAAGCACGCCGCCTGTCGGAAGATGGTGCGACACTGGAGGAACTTGGGCTCGATCTCGGCATATCAAAGGAGCGCGTCCGGCAGATCGAGACGCGAGCTCTGGAAAAGCTGCGCGCGGCGCTTGCTGCCAAAGCGCCGGCCCTGACGGCCGACATGCGTTGAGCCGGCAGGTTCCGATTTCCGGAGAGAGATGAGGAGAAGAGCTCGGCTTCCGCCGCTACGGAGGCCCTTCTCCGTCCTGTTTCTCTCTCATTCGGCCTGCCCGGCCACCTTCTCCCCGCTTGCGGGAAGAGGGGCGGCGTGAGGGGCCACGCCCTACATGGCCTGGTGCAGGGGCGACCACCTGCACCCGCGTCTCAACTTGAGAATCAATCACGCAAGCGCGCCAGCCTCGCGTTTCATTCGGCGATGATCTTTACCTTGTCGCCGGGCCTGACGGTGGAGGTGATCTGCATGGCATTGATCAGCCGGAAGAGATCGAGCTTCCGGTCCGTTCCCATCATGCGCGCCGCCAGCGTGGCCATCGTATCGCCGGGTCTTACGGTGACCACGCGAATGCGCAGCGGCTTCAGGGATTGGACCTCGCTTGACGTCATTCGCCGGAACGAGAATCGCAGCTGGCTTGCCGTTGTTTCGAGGGCATTGGAGCCTTTCGGGACAGCCGTCAGGAACCGGTAGATGCGGCCGTCGATCCGGATCACCGTCACGTCGAAGTCCCAGCGGTCGGCCGATGCCCTCGCCGTTGCCGCTTCGAGGCCGTTGACGGTGATCGGGCGGATCGTATCCGGCTGCAGGCCGGTTACCCAGCCGCTGGCTATGTAGTCTGGCAGGCTGCGACGGGCCGTGTCGGCGATGCCGTCGAAGCGAATCGCGATGTCCCCCGGGCCAGTTGCGAGCACCGCCTCAGCCTTGTTGTCGATCTGGAATCCGACCGGCACGTCGAAGCGTATGCCGAGCTGACCGTGCAGGAAGGTCTGCCCGCGGACATAGCCTTCCTGCGGGCTGTCGCCGTAAAGGAGGCCGTCGATACCGGCGAGATAATAGTCCCGCCCGCGGTCGCCGCTGGTGCCTTCGACTCCGAAGGCACGTGCGTGCCGGCGCGCAAGTTCGACGCGCTGCGGCGCGTTGGGGTGACTTGAAAGAAAGTCGAGGCTTTGGTCCGCTTCCGGATCGACCGCGCTGAAGCGGGCATAGGCGGCCATCGAATCAAGGAAACGGGCGGCCGCATAGGGATCGTACCCCGCTTCGCCGAGCATGCGCACGCCGATCACATCCGCCTGCAGTTCCTGGTTGCGCGAGAAGGCGGCCAGCCGTAGCTTGCCGCGGGCGAGCGCCTGTTTGCCGGCGAGATTCGAGGCCAGCACCTCCGAAACCACGCGGCTGGCGATCACTTCCGCCTCTTCGCGCTGCTGCCGTTCGATGCCGTGATTGGCGGTGACATGCGCCATCTCATGCGAGAGCACCGCGGCGACTTCGGCGGCATCGTTGGCGAGCGCGAGAAGACCCCGCGTCACGTAAAGATAACCGCCGGCAAGCGCGAAAGCGTTGATCGCCGGCGAATTGAGGATGGTGATGCGATAGGATTGCTGCGGATTTTCCGAAACCGCCGTCAGTGCGCCGGTAATGCGGGCGACCAGCCGTTCGGTCTTGGCATCCTTATATTCGCCGCCGTAGCTTGCGACGATGCGCGGGTGCTCGCGCGCGCCGAGCTGGGCGCGCGGATCGTTCTTCTGCACTTCCTCGACGATTTGCGGATTGGAGGACGGCGAGACGGTCGGTTCGTAGGTCTGCTCGATCATCGACTGACAGGCGGAGAGGAGCGTGGCGGCCGAAAATGCAACCAGCGCTCGTGCATGCACGCCATTGCGCCGTGTCGGAAACCAGCCGTTCATGACTGTCTGCCTTACCATGCCTCAGCCCGTTCCCATCCGCCGGCGCCACCTGCAGGCTCTGGGGCCGTTGGTTGCCAGCGTTGAAAAGTCCTACTTTTTCAGCCGGATACCGTGCTCCGGCGTGGGTATTTCAGCCATAACCTTGCTGTATCCGATTTCAGCGCCGCCTGCCTAGCTGACCCCTGTAGAAATAGTTGCCCCGTGGTATCACAGCAACGGATGCGCGAATATCGCGACATTCCTGGCCGGATACGTCCGCGGGTCGCACAAACCGGCGGTCAAATTGTGGCGAACGGTGAATCGTCGGGAATTTCTCCGCGAGTGCGCCAGCGCCGTGCGTCTTTTCAGACGCACAAAGGTCGCTGTAGCACTTTGAACGCTGCATGTTTTATCCTTAAATCGGCCCCGTTTTAAGAAAAGGCAGTGCCCATGTGATCTGCGCTCTACTGGTTGCCGAGAAACCGGTTGATCGCCGCAACGTCGCGCCGCTCGAGAAATCGATCGACCCTGTCATGAGCGACGATACGGCCCCGGTCGAGAAAAAGCACGCTGTCAGCCAGCGCCTTCACGTCATCCGGGTGGTGCGTGATTACGAGGATGGTGTTGGCTTCCTCGTTGTGAAGATCGCGCAGCAGATCGCGCATTTCAGCGCGCATTCCTGGATCAAGCGCGGCAAAGGGCTCGTCCAGCAACAGGAGCGGTCGGCGCCGCACCAATGCGCGGGCGAGCGCCACTCTCTGCCGCTCGCCACCGGAGAGCGTCGGCGGCAGCCTGTTGCCGAAGCCGCCAAGGCCGACGCGCTTCAGCGCTTCCTCGACGCGCATGCGGTCGGCCGTGGACAGGCGCAGCGCCGGGCTGATGCCGAAGCCGACATTGGTGGCGACGTCGAGATGAGCAAAAAGGTTGTGTTCCTGGAAGATGACCGACACGGGGCGTTCAGCCGGTACGCGGCCAGCCATGTCCTTGCCAAGAATATGGACCTCGCCGCGCTCCGGCTCCTCGAACCCTGCGATGACATTGAAGAGCGTCGATTTTCCCGAGCCGGAGGCGCCCGCGACGGCGACGATCCGGCCGGCCGGAATGGCGCAATCGAAGGTGAGCGCGGTCGTCTCGAAACGCACCTCGATGCCCTTGAGAGATACGGCGGTGGCGGCGGACGCCGTGGAATTCATGTGCTTCCTCCTTCGTCCGGCCTTTCGGCTCCGGGGGTGCCGAGCACGGTCAGGATCAGGCAGATGAGCCCGAGCAGCAGGGCAATCCCGGCAGCGTCGGCGGTGCGGTAGCTTCCCATGCGGCTATAGAGCAGCCAGGGCAGTGTGACCATGTCCTGCGAGCCGAACAGGGCCACGGCGCCGAGATCGCCGAGCGACAGGGCCATGGCAAAGGAAAGAGCCATGAGAACAGGCTTGCGCAGTGGCGGCCAATCGATCCATCGCAGGCGATGCAAACCGCCGATGCCGAGGCTGGCAGCAAGGCGGTCGCTGCGGACGGCATGTGTCGTCATGGCGGGGGCAAGCACGCGGTGGACGAAGGGGAGCGCCATCAGCGCATTGATGGCGATCACGACGGCCGGGGCGAGGCGGGCAACATCGCCGAACGGGCGCAACAGCAGGAACCATCCGGCACCGAGCACGACGGGCGGCGCCAGCAGAATGAACGACGTGCTTGCGCCGATCGCGGCGGCAAACATGCGAGCTGCCACGCCGGGGCGCCGCCGCGCCAAAACCAGCCGCTGTGTGCGGACCATCAGGGCAGTCATCACAACGGAGATCGCGGCCGAGAGGAGAGCAATCGCCGCGCTGGTGGCAAGCGCGCGATGAAAGATCGGTTCGCTAACGAGGCGCGGTAAGTCCGCCTGCGCGCCCGAATAGGCGATGGCCACGAAGGGCAAGCCGACGAAAACGAGCGCGAGGGCCAGCCCGGTCCGGTCGGCGAGGCGCGGCAGCCCGCTCATGCCGTCGAAACGCCTGATCGCCTTGCCCGTCGTTTCGCCTTCCTGCGGCGGCGGTGCCAGGAATTTCAGAACGAGAAGCAGAGCGCCCGTCATGCCGACTTGAAGTCCGGAAAGGGCTATCGCCCGGGGCGGGTCGAAATCGAAACGAAGCGCCTGGTAGATCGCCACTTCGATGGTACTTGCGGCGGGGCCGCCGCCGAGCGTCAGAACGAGTGTGAAGCTCGTCGCGCAGAGCATGAAGATGAGACCGGCGATGCCCGGCAGCAATCCCCGGATCGCCGGCCATTCGATGAAGCGAAAGACGGCCATCGATCTCATGCCGAGATTGGCGGATGTGCGCCAGTACTCCGCCGGAATGCGCTCGATACCGGCCAGCATCAGGCGCGCGGCAAGCGGCATGTTGAAGAAAACATGCGCCAGAAGGATGCCGAAAAGCCCGTAAATGCTGATCGGCTCCTGTAATCCGACTGCGGCAAGACTCCTGTTCAGAAGCCCCTGCCGACCCCAGACCTGGATCAGACCGAGCGCCGCGACGAGGGCGGGCAGACCGAGCGGCAGGGCCATCAGTCGTAGCAACCAGATACGGCCGGGGAAGGACGCCTGCCGCGCCAGCGCGCGGGCCACGGGTATTGCGAACAGGATCGAGAGCAGCGTCGAGAGGCTTGCCTGCAGTAGCGTGAAGCGCGTTACGCGCCAGATATAGGCGTCGAACAGGCTGTAGGCTCCACCGTTGCCAGATTGGGCGAGCAGCGCGACGGCTGCAAGGCCGACGAAAAGCAGAACGCCGCCGAGACTGAAAGCGCCCGCGGCAATCGTCATGCGGTTCTCGGTGGCGGCAAACAATCTGGCCTCAATTCTTGCTCATCGCCGCCAGCCATTCGTCGACCCAGGCCTTGCGATTGGCGGCGACCTCTTCCGAGGACATCAGGAAGGTCTTCTGCGGATTGACGAGCTTGCCGAATGCTTCCGGCAGGGCCTCCTTGGTTGCGCCTACCGGCATCATCCAGTTGGTCGTCGGGATGATCGACTGGAATTCGGGGCCGATCATGAAGGCCAGAAACTCTTTCGCAAGAGCCGGTTCCTTCGCATTCTTCGTCATGCCGGCCACTTCGATCTGGATGTAGTGGCCTTCCACGAAGGGAGCCGCCTGATAACGATCGGTGTTTTCCGCCACCATATGGTAGGCGGGCGAGGTGGTATAGGAGAGCACCATCGGCGCTTCGCCCTTGGTGAAGAGGCCATAGGCTTCCGACCAGCCGGGGGTTACCGTCAGCACGCGATCCTTGAGCTTGGACCAGGCCGCGCCCGCTTCGTCGCCATAGACCGATTTCACCCAGAGCAGCAGGCCAAGGCCCGGCGTCGACGTACGCGGATCCTCGATGACGATCTTCTGCGATGGGTCGCCTTCCACCAGTTCTTTGAGGCTCTTCGGCGGGTTCTTCAGCGTCTCGGTGTCGTAGATCACGGCAAAGTGGCCGTAATCATAAGGAATGAAAGTGTCGTCGGAGAAACCACCGGGGACCTTCAGGCCGACGGTGTCGAGCCCGTGGGGGGCGAAGAAGCCGGTCGCCTTGGCCTCCGTAACGAGATTGGTGTCGAGGCCAAGCACGATATCGGCCTTGGAGGCCTCGCCTTCGAGCTTGAGCCGGGTCAGGAGCTCGACTCCGTCGGCGACGCCGACATAGTCGACCTTGCAGTCGCAGGTCTTTTCGAAGGCCTCGGCGACCTTGGCGCCCGGACCCCACTCGGTGATGAAGCTTTCATAGGTGTAGATTGTCAGCGTCTTTTCGGCAGCGGCGGCGGCGCCGGTCGCGACTGCCGCGAGGGCGACGGCGGCGATGGCAAGCCGGCTGATGTTGCGATGAAGCGAACTGGACATTTTGGGCACCTCTCCCCTGTTGTTGATGCTGCACGGGAAAAGCGCGTATCGGTCCGATCGCTTCTAATCCCTCCGCCGGTACGAGCCGGATCAGGTTCCGCGGGTTGGCCCGAAGCCTCTCAGCCATCGGGTCGCAAGCGAACCCAGGCACCCCGTTAGAGCAGCAGAGATTTAGCTTCCGGCGGCAGCCAAGGCAAGCGGAGTTTGGGTGGAAGCACTTGCCGTACGAGCCGCCTGCGCTATCAAGAGTTTGCGACAGGCCTGGACGCTTGTCAGGGCTCTGAACTCAAACAACGCTCGGCGGCGTTTGTTCGCCAAAACGGGGAGTATTTCGATGCCAGACATGCTTGTCCGCCTCTATGCCTTGCCTGAACGCCAAGCTCCGCGGCTTCCCGACGTAAGCATCCGGCGCGCCATGGCGGCCGAACGCCGGATCGTGGTCTCCTGGATCGAAGAGCGGTTCGGCGCAGGCTGGGCAGGCGAGGCAGAAGCCGCCTTTTCCGCGACGCCGACGCGCATCCATCTCGCCCTGCACCAGGACCGGCTCGTGGGCTTTGCCTGTCATGACGTGACGGCGCTCGGCTTCTTCGGTCCGACGGGCGTCGACGAAGGCATGCGCGGCCGGCGCATCGGCGAGGCCTTGCTTGTCGAAACCCTGATGGCGATGCGTGCAGCCGGCTACGGCTATGCCATTATCGGCGGTGTCGGTCCGGCTGAATTCTACGCTCGCGCCGTCGGCGCGGTGGAGATACCAGGTTCGACGCCCGGTCTTTACGCAGGCATGCTTTCTGCCGACGAGCCGTCGAGGGCCTGAACCTTACTCCACCTCGGCTAAAAGCGCGCGATCGACCCGGAAACGGCGTTCAGCCCTTTTCCTTCGGAGCTGGTTTGCGCTATGGGCTTCTGCCATGACCGGATCAACCTTCACCATCCTTCTCGGTGGCGCGCTCACGCCCACAGAACGGCTTGCCCGGCAACTGTCCGGCAGCCGCTTCATCGCCGCCGATGGCGGCATGCGCCATGCGACGACGCTCGGCGTCATTCCGGATGTCTGGGTCGGCGACTTCGACTCGACGGACGATGCGCTGCTTGCGGCCTTTGCCGATGTTCCGCAGGAGCATTATCCGACGGCAAAGACCGCGACCGATGGCGAGATCGCAGTCGAGGCGGCGCTTTCGCGCGGCGCCACGTCGCTGGTCTTTGCCGGCGCGCTCGGCGGGACGCGCAGCGACCACGCCTTCCTGCACCTTCTAAGGGTAGTCGCCCTGGCAGAAGAGGGCCTCCCGGTATTCTTGACGTCCGGGGAGGAAGAAGCCTATCCGCTGCTCGCCGGCTCGCGGGAGATCGATCTGCCCAAGGGAAGCCTGTTCTCGATCCTCGGCCTTACCGAACTCACCGGTCTGTCGATCGAACAGGCGCATTATCCGCTCGAGGATTTCCCGTTGCCGTTCGGTTCCTCCCGGACGATTTCCAATGTTGCGGAAGGCCCGGTTCGCTTTTCCCTCAAATCCGGCCGGGCGGTCGTTCTCGCCCGTCCCTATGACCTTTCAGGAGCCTGAACATTGGCGCCTCCAATTCTGAAGCTTGACGATATCTTCCTGACCTTCGGCGGCGCGCCGCTGCTCGCCGGTGCCAATTTGCAGGTCGAGCCCGGCGACCGCATCTGCCTCGTCGGTCGGAACGGTTCCGGCAAGTCGACGCTGATGAAGATCGCGGCAGGTCTTGCCGAGCCGCAATCGGGCGAGATCTTTCGGCATCCCTCGGCGACGATCCGCTATCTTCATCAGGCGCCTGATTTCGACGGCTTCACCACGGTCCAGGCCTATGCCGAAGCGGGTCTCGGCCCAGGCGACGATCCCTATCGCGTCGCCTATCTGCTGCAGCATCTCGGGTTGACTGGGGAAGAGGACCCGCAGCGGCTCTCCGGCGGCGAGGCGCGGCGCGCGGCGCTTGCCCGCGTGCTGGCACCCGAGCCTGACATCCTGCTTCTCGATGAACCGACCAACCATCTCGATCTGCCGACGATCGAGTGGCTCGAAGACGAGCTCGTCCGCAGCCGATCGGCGCTGGTGCTCATCTCGCATGACCGGCGTTTCCTCGAAAAAGTCTCGACCGCTACCGTGTGGCTCGACCGCGGCCAGTCACGCCGGCTCGACCGCGGCTTTGGCCATTTCGAGGCCTGGCGTGACGAGGTGCTGGAGGCGGAGGAACTCGAGCAGCACAAGCTTGGCAAAGCGATCGAGCGCGAGGAGCACTGGCTGCGCTACGGCGTTACCGCAAGGCGCAAGCGCAATATGCGCCGCCTCGGCGAGTTGCAGGACATGCGCTCGCGCTATCGCGGCCATAAGGGACCGCAGGGCACGGTGCAGGCGACAGCCGCCGATGCCAAGGAATCCGGCAAGCTGGTGATCGAGGCGGAAAAGATCACCAAAGCCTATGGCGATCGGGTAATCGTCGCGCCTTTCTCGATCCGCGTTCATCGCGGCGACCGGATCGGTCTCGTCGGCCCGAACGGCGCCGGCAAGACGACCCTGCTCAAGCTCCTGACCGGGCAGATCGAGCCGGATTCCGGGACCGTGAAGCTCGGCACCAACCTGGAAATGGCGACGCTCGATCAGAAGCGCGAGGGCCTGAACCTCGATGATACGCTGGCGCATTACCTGACCGACGGACGAGGCGACAACCTTATCGTCAATGGCGAGCAACGGCACGTCACCGGCTATATGAAGGACTTCCTCTTCCAGCCGGAGCAGGCACGCACGCCCATCCGCGAACTTTCCGGTGGCGAACGCGCGCGGCTGATTCTTGCCCGCATCCTGGCGCGCGCCACCAATCTGCTGATCCTTGACGAGCCGACCAACGACCTCGACATCGAGACGCTCGACCTCTTGCAGGAGATCGTCGCGGGTTTTTCGGGCACGGTGATCCTCGTTAGCCACGACCGTGATTTTCTCGATCGCACCGTGACCTCGACCATTGCACCGGCCAATCCGGAAGCGCCTGACGGCCGTTGGATCGAATATGCCGGCGGCTATTCCGACATGATGGCGCAGCGCAGGGGCGCGATCGAAGAAAGGCGGAAGGTGGAAAAGGCCGAGAAGGCCAAGTCGAGCGACACTCCCGAAGCACCGGGAACACAGAAGGCAAAGGGAAAGCTCTCCTACAAGCAGAAATTCGCGCTGGAGAGCCTGCCGAAGGAGATTGCCAAGACGCAAGCGGAGATCGCAAAGCACGAAGAGAAGATGGCCGATCCCAACCTTTTCGCCCGAGATCCGCAGGCTTTTGCGAAGCTCGCCGCCGAGCTGGAAAAGCTTCGCGAGACCCTCACGCGCATGGAAGAAGAGTGGCTGGAATTGGAGATGCTGAGGGAAGAGCTCGAAGGCTGACCTCGCCCGCTGCGTTGAACAGGTTTGGTGAATATGATAAGAAAAACTTATTATATTCATTGTGAATGATCGTGATGCCAAGAAAGCTCGAATCCGAAACGATCGGGATGCTGCTGACCGACGTTTCCCGGTTGCTGCGCGGCGCGTTCGACCGGAAGGTGAACGCCATGGAACTGGGGATCACGCCCGGCGAGGCCCGCACGCTGATCCAGGTCGCCCTGACGGAAGGCATCAAGCAGGCGGAAATCGCCACGCGCATGGGCATAGAGCCGATGACCTTGTCGGCTTATCTTGATCGCCTTGAGGCCCTGCAACTCGTCGCGCGCGTGCCGGATCCGGCCGACCGACGCGCCAAGAATGTTGTCATGACGGATAAGGCCGACCCGCTGCTGAGCGAGCTTATGGCAGGGCTGCGCGAAATGATGAATGCCTATACCAAAGGGCTCGACGAGGCGGAGCGGGAGGCGTTGTGCGGCAATCTGAGGACGCTGCGCGATAATCTTCGCCGCCTCGACCCCTGCCTTGCCGGCAGGGAAAAGGGGGCGGTGGAATGACATTGCGCATGAGCGAGCGGCGTACGAGCATCATTGGCGCTTTCCTGGTGGCGCTCGGCCCCGTTTCCATGGCGCTTTATACGCCGGCAATGCCGGAGCTCGTTCGCGCATTCGCCTCCAGCGAGGCGGCGATCAAGATGACGCTTTCGCTTTATTTCGGCGGCTTTGCCTTCGCCCAACTCGTTTCGGGCACGCTTTCCGACGTCATCGGCCGGCGCTCCGCGACATTGATCTTCATGGCGATCTATCTGGCGGGCAGCCTCATGGCCGCCTTTGCGCCGTCGGTCGGCATATTGCTGGCGGGGCGTCTGGTGCAAGGGATCGGCGCCTCCGTCGGCATGACGGTGGCCCGCGCCATCGTGCGCGACCAGTTCACCGGCACGACGGCCGCCCGGATCATGAACATGATCGGCATGATGCTGGCGATCGGTCCCGCTGTTTCGCCGACGCTCGGCGGTCTCGCGCTCGGCCTCTTCGGCTGGCAGTCCATCTTCTTCCTGATGGTCGGCTTTGCGCTGATGGCCTGCGTCACGGTGCAGTTCTTCATGGTCGAGACGGTGACGCCGGACCGCCGCAAGGGGCACTTGCGGCCCATTCTCCGGGCCTATGGCGAACTGCTGACGGACAGCCGCTTTCTGTCGTCGACACTGGTGATCGCCGGCGCCGTCGGCGCGCTTTATGCCCAGGCGACGATGCTGCCTTTCGTGCTGATCGGCGAAATCGGCCTGACGCCGACGGAGTTCGGCGTCGGCATGCTGATGCAATCGGGCTTCTTCTTTTCCGGTACGGTCACCATGCGGCTCCTGATGCGGCGCTTTACCCCGCAGGCGCTCGTGCCCGTCGGCCTTTGCTTCATCGCCGTGGCCAGTCTCGTTCTTGCCTTCACCATGCATGCGCTGAGCCTAAGCTTCCTGTCGGTGATGGCGCCGGTCGGCATTTATGCTTTCGGCATCGCCTTCGTCATGCCCTACATGATGACCGCGGCCATGGTGCCTTTCCCGCATATCGCCGGCACCGCGTCTGCGATGATGGGTTTCATCCAGATGAGTTCCGGGCTTCTCGGCGGCGCGCTTGCCGCCTTGGTCGGCGCGCCGGCGCTGGCGCTTGGGACGATCATTCCGGCCTTCGGCCTCATCTCGATCGTCAGCTATTTCTGGTATCGCAGGACCGTTCACCTGAGACCGCTGGTGGCGCCGGCAGCCGCGGAGGCGCCGGTGCGCCAGGCGGCGGAATAGGCAGCGAGCACGAAAAAGCCGCGGCAGATCTCTCCGCCGCGGCTTCATCTCGTAGAATTATCCGCTCTTAACGGTTGCGCGCAGCGAGCGTACGCAGGCGCAGCGCATTGAGTTTGATGAAGCCGGCGGCATCCTTCTGGTCGTAGGCGCCCTGGTCGTCCTCGAAAGTGACCAGCTTGTCCGAATAGAGCGACTTGGAGCTTTCACGGCCGGTGACCATAACGTTGCCCTTGTAAAGCTTCAGCGTCACTTCGCCTTCCACATGCTCCTGGCTCCTGTCGATTGCTGCCTGCAGCATTTCTCGCTCCGGCGAGAACCAGAAACCGTAGTAGATGAGTTCGGCATAGCGCGGCATCAGCTCGTCCTTCAGATGCGCGGCGCCGCGGTCGAGCGTGATGCTTTCGATCGCGCGATGCGCCGCCAGCAGGATCGTGCCGCCGGGGGTCTCGTAGACACCGCGCGACTTCATGCCGACGAAGCGGTTCTCGACGAGGTCGATGCGGCCGATGCCGTTGTCTCGGCCGTATTCATTGAGCTTGGCGAGCAGCGTTGCCGGAGACATGCGCACGCCGTTGATCGAGACGGCGTCGCCGCGCTCGAAGCCGACCTTGATGACGGTCGCCTTGTCGGGGGCGGCCTCCGGGGAAATGGTGCGCATATGCACGTATTCCGGGGCTTCCTGAGCCGGATCTTCCAAGACCTTGCCCTCAGAGGAGGAGTGCAGCAGGTTGGCGTCGACGGAGAAGGGCGCCTCGCCCTTCTTGTCCTTGGCGACCGGGATCTGGTGCTTTTCGGCGAATTCGAGCAGGTCGGTGCGGCTCTTGAACGACCAGTCGCGCCAGGGCGCGATGATCTTGATGTCGGGGTTCAACGCGTAAGCCGACAGTTCGAAGCGGACCTGATCGTTGCCCTTGCCGGTCGCGCCGTGGGCGATAGCATCGGCGCCGGTCTTCTTGGCGATCTCGATCAGATGCTTGGAAATCAGCGGGCGGGCGATCGAGGTGCCGAGCAGGTAGACGCCTTCATAGACGGCGTTGGCACGGAACATCGGGAAGACGAAGTCCTTCACGAATTCCTCGCGAACGTCCTCGATATAGATCTCCTTGATGCCGAGCATCTCGGCCTTGTTGCGCGCCGGCTCCAGTTCCTCGCCCTGGCCGAGATCGGCGGTGAAGGTCACGACTTCGGCGCCCAGTTCGGTTTGCAGCCATTTGAGGATGATCGAGGTGTCGAGACCGCCGGAATAGGCGAGAACGACCTTTTTCACGTCTTTGTGCGATGCCATGATATCTGTCCGTCTGCTCTTAAAGGGCGGCGATGCCGCCGTGCAAAATCTGCGGCACTTTAGCCAGAACTCGAAGCGATACAAGCATTACAGCGCCGCGCGTCAAAAATTGGCGCGCAAAGGGTGCCGTAACCTTGCTATCTATGATCAGGCGCGCGAATCCGCTGGAAAAAGCGCGCGGCGGGCAGTATCAGCAACAATCATCTGCCGAGGGAATGTGCCATGGAATTCGTGCCCAGCCTGACCACCCTGCTCGCCTTTGCCGCTGCGAGCCTGCTGCTCGCCGCAACGCCAGGCCCCGACATGACGCTGTCGATCAGCCGGGCGCTGGCTCAGGGCAAGAGGGCGGCGCTCTTCGTGGTGCTTGGCACCGGCCTCGGCATCGTCGTTCACACGCTGCTCGTCGCCTTCGGCATCTCGGCACTGATCACCGCATCGCCGACCGCCTTCCTGGTGCTGAAAACCGGCGGCGCTGCCTATCTGCTTTGGCTGGCGATTCAGGCGGTCCGGTACGGATCCAGCCTGTCGGTCACGAAAGTGACAGAGGCGAAAGGCACGGCGCTCTCGAACATCGCAACCGGCTTCTCGGTGAATATCCTGAACCCGAAGGTCGTCATTTTCTTCATGACCTTCCTGCCGCAATTCGTCAGCGCCGACGACCTGGCAGTGACCGGCAAGCTCCTGTTCCTCGGCTTCTTCTTCATCGTCATCGGCATGCCGGTCAACGCGCTCGTGGTGCTGGCCGCCGACTGGCTTGCGGCATGGCTGCAGCGCAACAAGCGCGTGATGCGGGCGATCGACTACAGCTTCGCCGGCGTCTTTTCGATCTTCGCCGTCAAGATCTTCCTAACGCAGGCGCGGTAAGTCTGCTGTTACAGTCGCTTGCGCGTCGTTAGATGAGGCAAGGCGGCGATGCGGCGTCAGCCCATCGCCGGCTCAACCGATCAGCAGCGCGTCGTCGTCGAGCGTCTGGCCGCGGATGCGGCGGAACATGGCGATCAGATCCTCGACCTGAAGTGTCTTGCGGCTGTCGCCGGCGACGTCGAGTACGATCTCGCCGGCATGCAGCATGATGGTGCGGTGGCCGAAATCGAGCGCCTGGCGCATCGAGTGAGTCACCATCAGCGTCGTCAGCTTGCGTTCCGAGACGATCTTCTGCGTGAGGCCCATGATGAATTCGGCCATGCCCGGATCGAGCGCGGCGGTGTGCTCGTCAAGCAGCAGCACCTCGGAGCCGGCGAGCGTCGCCATCACCAGCGAGACCGCCTGGCGCTGGCCGCCGGAGAGCAAGTCCATACGGTCGCGCATGCGGTTCTCGAGGCCGAGATTGAGTTCGGCAACCCGCTCGCGGAAATGCTCACGACGCTTTGTCCCAAGGGCCGGCGTCAGACCGCGGCTTTCGCCGCGCCTGGCGGCAAGCGCCAGGTTTTCCTCGATCGAGAGCGCGCCGCAACTGCCGGCAAGCGGATCCTGGAAGACGCGGGCGACGAGACCTGCGCGCGCTGCCGTGCCCTTGCGTGTCACGTCGGCATTGCCGATCATCACCTGCCCGCCGCTCGGCAGCACGTCGCCGGCGAGAACGCCGAGCAGCGTCGATTTGCCGGCGCCGTTCGACCCGATCACCGTGACGAAGGAGCCTTCCTCAATGGTCAGGCTGACGCCGTTCAGCGCCTGTTTTTGCAGCGGTGTCCCCTTGCCGAAGACGACCTGAATATCCTTGATGTTGATCACGCGGTACCTCCGCGACGCAAACGGGGAAGAACCAGCGCCACCGTAACGAGCAGCGCGGTTACGAAATTGAGGTCTGAGGCCTTCAAGCCGAGCATGTCAGTCGAGAGCGCGAGCTGGATCGCGATGCGGTAGAGGATGGATCCGAGCACGCAGCCGATGAGCGCGATCAGGATGCCGCGGGCGCCGAGCAGAGTCTCGCCGATGATGACAGCGGCGAGGCCGACGACGATCGTTCCGACACCGGAGGTCACATCGGCAAAGCCGTTCGTCTGGGCAAAGAGCGCGCCGCCGAGGGCGACCAGCGCGTTGGAAATGGCCATGCCGAGGTAGATCTGCCGGCTGGTATCGACGCCTTGCGCCCGTGCCATACGGGCATTGGCGCCGGTCGCCCGCATCGCTAGGCCGGCGTCGCTTTCAAGGAAGCGCCAGACGAGCAGCACGGCACCGAGAACCAGGATACCGACAAAAAGCGGCCGCACGTAAAAATCCCGGAGCCCAAGACCGTAGAACGGCGAGAGCATGGTGTCGGCATTGATCAGCGCGACGTTCGGCTTGCCCATTACACGGAGATTGACCGAGAAGAGCGCGATCATCGTCAGGATCGAAGCGAGCAGGTTAAGGATCTTGAAGCGCACGTTCAGAAGCGCTGTGACGATGCCTGCGGCGGCGCCGGCGACCATGGCGACGCAGGCCGCAAGCCACGGATTGACACCGGCGATGATCAGCACCGCGGTGACAGCCGCGCCGAGCGGAAAGGAACCGTCGACTGTGAGGTCAGGAAAATCCAGCACCCGAAAGGCGAGAAAGACGCCGACGGCGACGAAGGCATAGACGAGCCCCAGTTCCACGGCGCCCCAGAAAGCGATTTGACTCAACGCTGGTGGTCCTTTCTCAGTCGTTCCGCACGCGCGCTGGCGGACATCCTACGGCAACGCGCGTTTTTTCAGACGCATAAATGTCGCCGTAGGACTTTAGTTGCTGCATGGTTCTACCCTTAAATCGGCTTCGATTTAAGGAAACATGCGAGTAGCCTTGATGAGCGAACCGCCCCCGCATGAAACGGGGGCGGCTCGAACGCAACACTTCAGTATGAATTCGGTCGGCCGTTATTCGATGACGCGGGTCGCGCGGCCGAGAACGCTTTCCGGCAGGGTCACGTCCATCTTGGCGGCGGCGGCCTTGTTGACCACGAGATCGGTGCCGGCGGCGACCTTGACCGGGATATCGCCGGGGTTCTCTCCCTTGAGAATCCGAACGACCACTTCGCCGGTCTGCTTGCCGACGTCGCGGTAGTTGAAACCAAGGGCGGCAATCGAACCGCGCGAAACGGAATCCGTATCGGCGGTGAAGAGCGGCAGCTTGCTTTCCTCAGCGACGGCGACTGCACCCTCGAGCGCGGAGATGATCGTGTTGTCGGTCGGAACGTAGATTGCGTCGGCGCGGCCGACGAGCGCGCGGGCGGCGCCCTGCACTTCGGCCGACTTCGTCGCTGCGGATTCGACCACGGTCATGCCGGCCTTTTCGGCTTCTGCCTTGAGGGCTGCGAGCAACGAGACGGAGTTTGCCTCACCGGAATTGTAGAGATAGCCGATCGACTTGGCGTTCGGCAGGATTTCCTTGATCAGCGCCACATGCTCGGCGACCGGGGACATGTCCGAGAGGCCGGTGACATTGCCGCCGGGCTTCTCCATGTCCTTGACGAGCTGCGCGCCGAGCGGGTCGGAAACGGCGGTGAAGACTACCGGGATGTCGCGCGTCGAGGAAACCACGGCCTGGGCAGACGGGGTCGAAATCGGCACGATCACGTTCGGTGCTTCGCCGGCAAACTGCCGGGCGATCTGCGCAGCGGTCGCCGGATTACCCTGCGCCGACTCGTAGATGAACTTCAGATTCTCGCCTTCCTTGTAGCCGGCGGCGGCCAGCGCCTCCTTGACGCCGTCGCGGGCCGCATCGAGCGCCGGATGCTCGACGATCGCCGTCACGGCAACCGTGACCTCATCGGCACGTGCCGGCAGGGAAATCGCCACGGTGGCCGCGAGGGCAATGAGAAGTGAACGCATGGTGTCCTCCGATTTGTCGAGCGGGATGCGATCGAAAAGCCGTGTGACGCTTTCCCGTGCTCCCGTTTCAGGATGATTTTGCGGCCTTCTTTAAGAAAGCGAAGGGATCGAATCAATCGATCGGAACCGCTTCATCCATCAAATTTCTTCATCAATCATGATGACTTTGGATCAAAGCATCCAGTCATCGTGAGTGATTCTAAGATCTAGGAGCTGGGATGCGGGCGGAAAACCGCTTCACACTTTTCCTCATCCCGCTCTAATCCTCGCCGTGGTTGGCGATCATCATTGCCTCGAAAGCGAGGCGATCGACCTTGCGCATACGCTCCGATTCCGATTTGAGCTGGCCGCAGGCGGCAAGAATGTCGCGGCCGCGCGGCGTGCGGATCGGCGAGGCGTAGCCGGCCTGGTTGATGAAATCGGCGAATTTCTCGATCTGCTCCCAGTCCGAGCACTGGTAGTTGGTACCTGGCCAGGGATTGAACGGGATCAGGTTGATCTTGGCCGGAATGCCCTTGAGCAGCTTCACCAACTCCTTGGCGTCTTCCAGGCCGTCGTTGACGTCTTTCAGCATCACGTATTCGAAGGTAATGCGGCGCGCGTTCGACAGGCCCGGATAGGCCCGGCAGGCTTCCATCAACTGTTTCAGCGGATACTTCTTGTTGATCGGCACCAGCATGTCGCGCAGGTCGTCACGCACCGCATGCAGCGAGATCGCCAGCATCACGCCGATTTCGTCGCCGGTGCGGTAGATCTCCGGCACGATGCCGGAGGTCGAAAGCGTGATCCGGCGCTTCGAGAGCGAAAGGCCGTCGCCGTCGGAGGCAATCAGCAGCGCGGTCTTGACGTTCTCGAAATTGTAGAGCGGCTCGCCCATGCCCATCATGACGATATTGGTGATCTTGCGGCCTTCCGCCGGCACGATCGCACCCTGCGGCGTGTCGCGCTCGGGGAAGTCGCCGAGGCGGTCGCGGGCGAGCAGAAGCTGCGCGAGAATTTCTTCCGCCGTGAGATTCCGCACGAGTTTCTGGGTGCCGGTGTGACAAAAGGAGCAGGTGAGGGTGCAGCCGACCTGGCTCGAAATGCAAAGCGTGCCGCGGCCTTCCTCGGGAATGTAGACGGTTTCGATCTCGACCGGCCGTCCGGCACCGCGCGGCGGAAAGCGCAGCAGCCACTTGCGGGTGCCGTCGTTGGAGACCTGTTCCTCGACGATTTCCGGCCGGGCGATGGTGAAATGCTCCTTGAGCATTTCGCGCATGTCCTTGGAAACGTTCGACATCTGATCGAAATCGGAGACACCGCGAACATAGAGCCAGTGCCATAGCTGGCTCACACGCATCTTGGCCTGTCGCTCAGGGATGCCCTTCGCGACAAGGAGGTTTGCCATCTCTTCGCGCAGTAGACCGATCAGCGACGGCTTCTCCGCCTGTGGCACGGCGCGTATCTGCGGTGTCTTAACGATGTCCACCCGGGTCAAAATTTCAGTGGCTGCCATGCCTGTGTTGTCCTGTCGTATAGCGAAGGTTCGTCCGGAGAAGGATTCCGGATCACGTCCCAATGCTCGAATGAATCTGGCGAGCCTTTGGGCGCGCTCGACGGGGCGCGGGGCTCTGAATTTGCCGGCGCTTTAGCATTCTTTCGCTCGCGAGTCACCATGACGCCGGTACCGGAATGCAAAAAGGCCGGTCCACCGGCCGGCCTTTTTGCAATAACGGTTTCCTTGCGGCGCTTACCTGCAAGCCTCGATCTGCTTCAGCGCGGCGGATATGCCCGAGAGCGAATAGGAATACGAGGTTGTCGTTCCCTTGCGCGACTTTGCGTTGACCGACATGGCCTTGCCCGATTTCATCGCGGCGACCAGCGCCGGCTCTTCCGCGGCGTTTTCAACCCAGGCGGAGTTGCCCTTGGTGAACATGACGAAGGTTCGGCCGTCGATGACGACATTGACCTTCGAATTGTCCTGCAGCGGGTAGCCCATCATCGCCTGCGGCTCGTAGCTGATATTTTGGCCGGGGCGCTGCGAGACGAGGAAGAAGATGTCGCCATGGTCGACGCTGGCCGGGCTCCTTTCCTTCGGCACGGACAGGACGTAGCAGACCTTGCTGCCGCCCGCTTGATAGGAATAGGCGCCCCAGGCATTGAACTGCTGGATTCGCGTCGGGGATTGAGCGGAAGCAACGCCGGCTGTTGCCAGTACGAGGGCGATTGCAGTTGCGATCTTTCTTACAAACATGAGTTCCTGCCGCTTTTCTTGCTCACGATCGCCCGGGTCAGACGGGCAACGCATAGTCACGATTTGATTTATTTTGACTTAATTCAGGTTACTAAACCGTCAACGATACCGAAAGTCCGCTTCGTTTCCGCCCAAAACGGGCCACTGCATACCCGAGCATCGAACCTAGCCATCCCTTCGGCCTGGGTTCTTCTGCCTGCGGATGCGCCGGTCAGTCAACGGTCGGTGGTAGAGGGCCGTGGAATCCTGTCTCAAATCTCTCGCGACGGGCCGTTCTGCGGCCTTCTCGCATGCAGCCGTCGCGTTTCCGGAATCTATGTCACAAAGAATCGGGCAAGAGTTTGTCTTTGCAGCAGGAATGCGGCGACCTTCGCTTACACGGGCGTATCGTGCCGCTACGTCGATCGCGCGTTCACTCATCCGGCTTGTCGTGCAGGGCCTCGTCGGCCTTCCGATAGTGGGCTTCCTTGATCTGACCGCTGATTGCGGCGAAGGCCGCGGTCAGCACGGCGATGTCATCGGAGAAGCCGACGACCGCCAGCATGTCGGGCACGAAATCGAGCGGCAGGACGAAGTAGGCGAGCGCGGCCAACAATATGCCCCGCGTGCGCGTCGGCGTCTTCGGATCGACGGCGCAATAGTAGGCGGCCACGAGGTCGCGGCTGAACGGGACTTGGCGAGCCGCGCGGCGAAAGGTCGGCCAGAAACGGCGGCGCACCTTACGCTCCCGGCGCTCCTGTTCCGACTCTTCGCCGGGTAAGAGAATTTCACCGATCTTGATATCGTCCATCGCGTCCGTTCCGGTTTGACACCGCAGTCTGATATGGGAAGCGCAGGGGCTATTTCAAATGATCGGGCATCCGACCGGCGGCCGCATGATCCATCTTCGCCGCCAGTTTGAAATCGAGCTCGGTCAACCCGTTCGCGTCATGGGTCGAAAGCGTAACGTCCACTTTGTTGTAGACATTGAACCATTCCGGATGATGGTCGAGTTTCTCGGCGGCAAGCGCGCATTGCGTCATGAAGCTGAAGGCCTCGGCAAAATTTTTGAAGCGAAACGCCTTCCAGATAGAGGCGCCGTCCTCGGCAAGCACCCAGCCTTCCATCTTGTGCAGATGTTCGGCGATCGCCGCGGCATCCAGCTTTTCAGGCCTCATGCTGTTTCCTCCCTTCGTCTTTGTGTTTAACGATGGCATCGCCTAATGACGCCCGTCAGGCCGCGTCACTTTCAATGGTTAGCATGAAACCGGTCAGAATTCTCTTTGTTTGTCTCGGCAATATCTGCCGCTCGCCGCTGGCGGAAGGCCTAATGCGCGATCTCGCAAGTCGGGCCGGCCACTCATCGGCAATCGTGGTCGATTCCGCCGGCACCGGTGCATGGCATATCGGCGATCCGCCCGATCGGCGCTCGATTGCGGTGGCGAGAGCTCACAGGATCGACATAGCCGGCTTGCGCGGGCGAAAGATCGGCGCCGCGGATTTTGCGGCTTTCGACCTGATTCTCGGCATGGACAGCGCCAACGTCCGCGACCTGCTCGCCCTGGCTCCATCAACGGCAGCAGAAAAGGTGCACCTTTTTATGCATTACGCCGCTGGGCGCCACAACGACGTTCCGGATCCTTACTACGAGACTGCGGACGCCTTCGAAGCGCTTTACCAGATGCTGGAGGCCGGATGCTCGTCGTTGCTTGCAAAGCTCGAACGTGCTTCGTGAAGCGGGAAAACCTCTTCCGTCAGATAGGGGCCGCCCCCGACGGAATCGCGCGATGACAGAAGAACGAAGCGAGAAACCGTGAAAGGCGAGGTGACGAAATTGCCGCGCCCGGACAGATATTCGACGACATCCTCGACGCGCGAGGAGCGCAATCTCGCGAGCGTGACGTGCGGCGTGAACTTGCGCGGGTCCGGCGCCAGCCCGAGGCGCTGGCAGATGCGCTCGATTTCCGCCTGAAGCGCGTACATTTCCGGATTGTTGCTCACACCGGCCCAGACCGAGTGTGGCTTTTTCGAACCGAAGGCGCCAGTGCCGGCCAGCTGCAGCTGGAATTCCGGCCGCTCGATGCGATCGAGCCTGTCGATGATTTCGTCTGCGGTGCGCCAGTCCACGTCGCCGATGAAGCGAAGGGTGATGTGGTAGTTCTCCACATCGATCCATCGAGCTCCGGGAAGACCTCCGCGCAGCAGCGAAAGACTCATTGCTGCATTGCGCGGAATTTCGAGGGCGGTGAATAGTCTCGGCATGGCGAGCTCCCCGAATCTCTTGCAGATGTCTCAAGCGAATCACGCATCGAGTCTGCACGCAACCATTATTTAATGTGCTCAGGTATTAACTTTCTCTTAACTGTGGATGCTTGGTCACTCTCCTTTCGCAAGAGAGTTGATGAAACGCTCGGCGGTCGGAAGAAAACGTTCGACCATCGTGCCGATGCCATCGCTGTTCGGGTGCATGCCGTCGTCGAGCTTCAAGCCCGCCTCGGTCACGACGCCGTCCAGGAAGAAAGGGTACAACTCCAGCTTATGTTCCCGAGCGAGTTCGGGATAAATAGGATTGAAGCGCGCCGCATAATCCGAGCCCATATTCGGCGGCGCCATCATTCCTGCAAGCAGCACGGCGATGCCGCGTTCCTTCAGCCGAGAAATCATCGCTTCCAGGTTCTTCCGCGTCTCTTCGGGCGGAATGCCGCGCAGCGCGTCATTGGCGCCGAGTTCAAGGATTACGCCTTTGGTGCCGTCCGGCACCGACCAGTCGATGCGGGCAAGGCCGCCGGAGGTCGTGTCGCCGGAAACGCCGGCGTTGGCGATGGTGACATCGAGCCCTTTTTCTTTCAGAGCCTTTTCCAGACGGGTCGGAAAGGCATCTTCCGGGGGGAGCTGGTAACCGGCCATCAGGCTGTCGCCAAAGGCGACGACACTCACGTTTTCCGCACGGGCAACCGCAGATAACGCAATTGTCATTGCGATGCTTAAGAAAAAGGGCAGAAAATCTTTTAATGCCATAAGCTCGTTCCTAAATCCCGGCGGGTAATGATCTCGTCATCATATTAAATTTCATATAGGGCTATTTCGCGTGGCAAGAACCATCATCGAGCTGAAAAATGCGGACTTGACCCTCGGCGAGGCCGCGGCCTCGGTACATGTGCTGAAGGGCGTCAGTCTTACGATCGACGCCGGCGAGTCCGTCGGCATCGTCGGTCCTTCCGGATCGGGAAAGTCGACACTGCTGATGGTCCTGGCCGGGCTCGAACAACTCGACGGCGGCGAGATCGTCATCGACGGCACATCCCTGCACCGCTTGAGCGAGGACAAGCTCGCCGATTTTCGCGGGCGCAATGTCGGCATCGTCTTCCAGTCCTTTCACCTCATCCCGAATATGACCGCGCTCGAGAACGTCGCGGTGCCGTTGGAGCTCGCAAACGTCCGCAACGCCTTCGATATCGCCCGCCGGGAGCTTGTCGCGGTCGGGCTCGGAGAGCGCCTGACGCACTATCCCGGGCAGCTTTCCGGCGGTGAGCAGCAGCGCGTGGCGATCGCTCGGGCGCTCGCGCCTTCGCCGAAGCTGCTGATCGCCGACGAGCCGACGGGTAATCTGGACGCCGAAACCGGCCGGCAGATCGCCGACTTGCTCTTTGCCGAGCAGCGCGAGCGCGGCACGACGCTGATCCTCGTGACACATGACGCTGCGCTCGCCGGCCGCTGCGCGCGACAGGTGCGGATGCGTTCCGGCGAAATCGTCTCGGGCGGTGAAGCCGAGCCGCTGTCCGCCTCGATTCGCCAGGGGGCAGCATCGGCATGAGCGAGGCAAGCGCCGTCAACCGCCTTCGCCTGTTCCTCGCCCTCCGCCTCGCCCTGCGCGAAATGCGCGGTGGGCTTCGGGGCTTCTATATTTTTCTCGCCTGCATAGCGCTCGGCACGGCCGCCATCGCCGGCGTCAATTCGTTGTCGCAATCGATCAGCGCGACCATCGCTTCGCAGGGCCAGGAGCTTCTCGCCGGCGACATTCGCTTTGAACTCAACAATCGCGTGGCAACGGGCGACGAACGCGCTTTCCTCGACAGCCTGGGCAGCGTTGCGGTTTCATCGGGCCTGCGTTCCATGGCGCGGCTTCCCGACGGGTCGAATCAGGCCTTAGTGGAGTTGAAGGCCGTCGATCGCACCTACCCGTTATACGGCATTCTCGAAAGCGAACCGGCAAAGCCGCTTGCCGAACTATTATCGAAGCAGGGTGAGGTCTTCGGCGCCGCCGCAGCACCTCTGCTCCTGGAGCGCCTCGGCATTGCTCCGGGAGGCGAAATCCTGCTCGGCAATGCACGGATCAGGATCAATGCCACGGTCGTCCGCGAGCCGGACGCCCTTTCCGACGGATTCGGCTTTGCTCCGCGGCTGATGATATCTGCCGAAGCGCTTTCCGCCTCCGGGCTGGTGCAGACCGGCAGTCTTGTCGAGCACACTTACAAGGTGAAGCTGGCAGACCCTGCACAGGTCGCGTCCGTTCGTGCCGTTGCGGAGGCTCGCTTTCCGGCCGCCGGCTGGTCGATCCGGACAAGTGGCAATGCCGCCCCGTCGCTGACGGCGAACATCACCCGTTTCTCCCAATTCCTGACCCTCGTCGGCCTGACCGCTCTGATCGTCGGCGGCGTCGGTGTCGCCAACGCGGTACGGGCTTATCTGGACGGCAAGCGCAGCGTGATCGCGACATTCAAGTGCCTGGGCGCTCCGGCATCCCTGGTCGCCACGATCTATCTTGCGCAGATCCTGATGATCGCGCTGATCGGCATTGCATTCGGTCTCGTGCTCGGCGCGCTGATCCCCTTCGTCGCCGCCCAGTTTCTCGCCGACGTGCTGCCGCTCCCGACATCGTTCCGGCTCTATCCTTCGGCGCTCGGTCTTGCGGCGCTGTTCGGCTTGTTGACGGCGCTCGCCTTCGCGGTTCTGCCGCTCGGCCGCGCGCGCCGGGTGCCGGCCACCGCGCTTTTCCGGCAGCAGGGATTTGAGCCGACCGGCTTTCCCGCCTGGCCCTATCTGACTGGCGCTCTGATCTGCCTCGCGGCACTCGCTGGGCTTGCCGTCTGGACGGCCTACGACCGTTCGATTTCGCTGATCTTTCTCGGCGCAGTCGCCTTTGCCTTTATTATGCTGCGCGGGGTGTCGCTCCTGATATCATGGCTCGCGCGGCGCAGCCCGCGCGTGAACTCGCCCGCTTTGAGGCTGGCGATCGGCAATATTCATCGGCCAGGCGCACTGACGCCGTCGGTCGTTCTGTCACTCGGCCTCGGCCTCGCGCTTCTCGTGACGCTGGCGCTCATCGACGGCAATCTCCGGCGCGAACTCTCCGGCAATATGGCGGAGCGTGCGCCCAACTTTTTCTTCGTCGACATCCAGGGTAGCGAGATCGACGGTTTTCGGTCATTGCTCGGTCGAGCGATGCCGAAGGGCAAGGTCGTCGAAGTGCCGATGCTGCGCGGCCGGATCATCGCGCTCAACGGCGAAGACGTGAACAGCCGCAACGTTCCGCCCGGCGGTCAATGGGTGCTGCGCGGAGACCGCGGCATTACCTATGCGAGGAACAGCCCAGAGGGCTCGACGCTCACCGAAGGAGCCTGGTGGCCGGGGGATTACAGTGGAGAGCCGCTCGTCTCCTTCTCCGCGGAAGAGGCGGCCGAGCTCGGGCTCAAGCTCGGCGACACCGTCACGGTAAATGTGCTCGGACGCAATATTACTGCCCGGATCGCCAATTTCCGCAATGTCGAATGGGAATCGCTGTCGATCAATTTCGTGATGGTGTTCTCGCCGAATACCTTCGCCGGCGCGCCGCACGCGTGGCTGGCGACCATCATCGATTCCGGCGCAACGGCGGCGGAAGAAGCGGCCGTGCTGAAGGCCGTCACCAATACCTATCCGACGATCACGAGCGTCCGCGTGAAGGATGCGCTCGATATCGTCAACACGCTTCTCGGACAGCTGGCAACGGCTATCCGCGCTGCCGCCGCCGTCGCTCTCATTGCCTCCGTGCTCGTGCTGGCCGGCGCGCTTGCCGCCGGCAATCGCGCGCGTATTCACGATGCGGTGGTGCTGAAAACGCTTGGTGCCACCCGGGCAACGCTGATCCGCGCCTTCAGCTATGAATATATCATCCTGGGCTTTGCGACCGCTGTGTTTGCGCTGTTCGCCGGAGCGGCATCGGCCTGGTTCGTCGTCAGCCGCGTGATGACGCTGCCGTCCAGTTTCCTGCCCGATGTGGCGGTCGCAACGATCGTCGTTGCGCTCGTCATGACAGTCGGCATCGGCCTTGCTGGAACCTGGCGAATTCTCGGGCAGAAAGCCGCACCGGTGCTGCGCGAGCTGTGAGCGCCGCGATTTAACCGTTAATCACCCTTCTTTGATGCCTGAAACCTTGGCTTTGCTCGATTCCGGCGGCTTGGGTCTTGTGCGTGACAGCTTTCGACATCATATTTGTGCACAGGCATGCTGGAGCCCCGCAGCGGCGCCTGGGCGCTTTAAGGACAGACACTTACCGCCCGACACCGTCACTTCAACCGGGGCTTAAATGAGGAAACAATGGCTGATCTGAGAAACTACCAAACCCGAATGTCGCCCGCCGGCGCTCAGGCGGGTGCCGTGATCGATGAAGGCCTTCGCGCTTACATGCTGAAGGTCTACAACCTGATGGCTCTCGGGCTGGCGATCACCGGTGTGGCAGCTTACGGAACCTTTGCGCTCGCAGCCTCCAACGAGGCTTTCGCCCAGCTTATCTATGCCTCACCGCTGAGGTGGGTCGTGATGCTGGCGCCGCTGGCGTTGGTTTTCTTCATGAGCTTCCGCATCAACTCCATGAGCGTTTCCGCCGCACAGACGACGTTCTGGATTTACGCAGCGCTGATGGGCCTTTCGCTCTCCTCGATCTTCCTGGTCTTCACCGGTCAGAGCATCGTGCAGACGTTCTTCGTGACGGCCGCCTCATTTGGCGCCCTGTCGCTCTACGGCTACACGACGAAGAAGGATCTGTCGGGCTTCGGCACGTTCCTGATCATGGGCCTCTTCGGCCTGATCATCGCGTCCATCGTCAACATCTTCCTTGCCTCTTCGGCGCTCGGCTTCGCCATCTCGGTGATCGGCGTGCTGATCTTTGCCGGCCTGACCGCCTACGACACCCAAAAGATCAAGGAAATGTACTTCGAAGCCGATGACGTCGCGGTTGCCGGGCGCAAGGCTATCATGGGCGCGCTGACGCTCTATCTTGACTTCATCAACCTGTTCATGTTCCTGCTGCAGTTCCTTGGCAACAAGAACGAGTAGTACGAACGGAATTGACGAAAAAGGCGGCCTTGGCCGCCTTTTTTGTTGCTATGGAACTTGATCGGTTCAGCCGCTTCGTGCGATTGCCTACTGCAGCGATCCCCTGTCGTCTGAAAGGACACACGGCGCTGTAGGCAATCGAAACGACGAAGAACTCCATGACGATTACCCTTCGCGACGCTGTCGCCGCCGATCTTCCCGCCATTACCGAGATCTATCGCGAATCCGTCTTAAACGGTGTCGCTACCTACGAGATTGTGCCTCCGTCCGAGGCCGAGATGGCCCTGCGCTTCTCGACCATCACAGGCAGTGGCTATCCCTACATCGTTGCCATGGACGATACCGCAGCGGTAATCGGCTATGCTTATGCCTCCGCATTTCGCACCCGCGCGGCCTATCGGTTCCTGGTCGAGGACTCGATCTATCTCGCGCCGGAGGCGCGCGGAAAGGGCGCGGGGAAGGCTCTGCTCACCGAGCTCGTCAAGCGCTGCACCGCGCTCGGCTTCCGTCAGATGGTGGCGGTGATCGGCGGTGCGCAATCCTCCTCCATTGCCGTGCACAGCGCTCTCGGCTTCGAACAGCAGGGGCTGATGAAGGCGACCGGTTTCAAGCACGGCCGCTGGCTCGATACCGTCATCATGCAACTGCCACTTGGCGAGGGAATGGCCACGGCCCCCACGGAAGGTCTCTATCCGGATACGCTTTACCGGAGTTGATCTTCGCCCGCGCTTTTCGCTGCGGCAATTCAAAGTGTAGAGCGATCTTTGTGCTGAAAAGCGTATGGGCGCCGTAGGTCGGAATCGATCTACGAAAAAACTACGCGCCACTCGAGGTGCTTTTTAGATGCACAAAGGGTCGGCACCGGTGCGAGAACCACGCAATCGAGCGAGAAACCATCCCGCTCCAATTTGTTCCAATTCTCGCATCAGGTCTCGACGAGTTTCAGCACCTTATCGAGCACCTTGAGCACTTGGGCGAGTTCGTGGCCGCGTTTCAATATCGTGCCGTGGGCGTTGAGCACGCTATAGGCACCCTGCTTCGCCGCGAACTTGGGGTTCTTTTCTATCCGATAGAGGGGTACCTCTCCCGAGCGCTTGAATACCGAGAAGACGGCGCGGTCCCTCAGGTGGTCGATCGCATAGTCGCGCCATTCACCTTCGCCGACCATGCGGCCATAGACCCGTAGAATCTGGTCCAGCTCACGGCGATGGAATGTGACGGGAGGAGGATTTTTAGCTTGTTTGTATTCGTGAAAATCGACGACCACTTGCGAAGTGGTCTGGCCCTGGTGACGCGTTTCGCCTCGCGGCAAATCCGGTTGATCGGTCATCGGCATTCCGGCCTTCTGATGTGACAGGACCATGACAGTGTGCCTGACACAGACTGAAAAGCAAGCCGGAAGCTGTTGAACAGTGGGGGCAATTCTTGCCCTTGCCGCAATTCAGTCAAATCGCCGCCCCATTTCACCGCAACACTCCGACCGCTGCCGGACAGAGTCGTTGCCACCGTATGTCCGGACAGGTCGTCATGCTGCGGGAGGTTCACGAACGCAGTCATGGCCGGTTCGGTCCGGTAACTTCGAACCCTCAGCCCCAGCCCCTCGATGCTGCCGGGCCGAACCATCCCCCGCCGCGAAACATCACGGCGAGATGTGGCGATGCGGCCGGAAAGCCGCTTCGCCCGATGCCTTGCCCCTTCAGAGCTTCCCCTGCGGGCCAGCGAGAACAGTCGCGGCGCCGACGATCGCGCCCGGCGTTTCCGCATCCTTCATCGATTGCAGCAGGACGGCGCAGCCGCTGTTGCCGTTGCCCTCGATCAGCACCGAGGCAGGCAGCGTAAATTCTGCGGGCTTGCCGTCCCACATGCCGATCGTCTGTATGTCGCGCACCGCATGCCAATAGGCGATCTGCTTGCCGCTGTTTTCGCCCTTCTCGACATCGACCACCTTGGCCCGATCGAAATAGACGACAACCACATTCGCCTTGCCTTCGCCGGCGCCGATCTTGATGGAGATCTCATCGCCGCCGATCGTCGCGTCGACCGGCACGGCAAGCCCTTTGCCGCCGGCCCTCATCATTTCCAGTCGGCTCTTGATCGCCGGCAAGTCGGCCCCGTTCATATGGTCGCGCCCGTTCAGTATAGCCTGGGGCGTGTAGACACCGTTGCGACCCAGCATGCGGGCATAGGCATATTGCCGTTCGGTATTCTCCTTGGAGGCGAGCGTGTCCGCCCAGCCGAGATAGTTCCAGTAATCGACGTGATAAGCGAGCGCCACGACGTCGCCCTCATCGACCAGCTTCTTCAGTGCCGCGTCCGCCGGCGGGCAGGATGAGCAGCCCTGGCTGGTGAAGAGTTCGACGACGCCCTTGATCGTCTTGCCGTCGTCCGCCGCAGCCGCACCGCAGATGGCGCTGAAAATCCCTAGTGTCAGGGCGATGCGCCGGATCGTCGGATTGCAGGCAGATGTCATGGCGTCACTTTATATTCATTGGGCCGGGCGGCCTCCTGTGGGGGAGCACACTACATACGACGGCCAAGCTTCAACGGAAAGTCACGTTGGAGTGACCCGTTCGGGACGCTGGGGAAAAGTGAAGCAACGGTGCAGCGGCAGCCTGCTGCATGGTTCCTTCATCGCACGGCGCTGTACGAAAAAAGCCGGGGGCATCGGCAGATGCCCCGGCTTTCATGATCAAGCTATTCGTCTGCTCAGGCTGCGAGGTCGCGCAGAACCGTCTGCAGGATGCCGCCGTTGTTGACGTAGGTAACCTCGTCCAGCGTATCGATGCGGCAGATGAGCGGCACTTCCTTCACCGAGCCGTCGCCGTAGGTGATCCTGGCAATGCGCTTTTCGCGCGGCTGGACGTTGGCAAGGTTTTCGATCGTCACGAGTTCATCGCCCTTGAGCCCGAGGGTGGCCCAGGTCATGCCCTCTTCGAAGACGAAGGGAACCACCCCCATACCGACCAGGTTCGAACGGTGGATGCGCTCGAAGGACTGTGCGATTACGGCCTTCACACCCAACAGGTTCGTGCCCTTCGCCGCCCAGTCCCGGGAGGAACCGTTGCCGTATTCGACGCCGGCAAAGATGACGAGCGGAATGCCCTCTTCCTTGTACTTCATGGCGGCATCATAGATCGACATCTCCTCCTTGGAGGGATAGTGGATCGTGTAGCCGCCTTCCTTGCCGTTCGGGCCAAGCATGTGGTTGCGAATGCGGATGTTGGCGAACGTGCCGCGCATCATCACTTCATGGTTGCCGCGGCGCGTGCCGTACTGGTTGAAGTCGGCAACGGAGACGCCATGGTCGAGCAGATACGAGCCCGCCGGCGATGCAGCCTTGATCGAGCCGGCCGGAGAAATGTGGTCGGTGGTGATCTTGTCGCCGAAGAGGCCGAGAACGCGGGCGCCCTTGATGTCGGAAATGCCCGAGCCTTTCTTGCCCATGCCGACGAAGTAGGGCGGGTTCTGGACATAGGTCGACGCCTCGTCCCAGGTATAGGTCTGGCCGGCCGGAACCTGGACCGCCTGCCAGTTGGCGTCGCCCTTGAACACATCCGCATATTTCGTCGCGTAGAGCTCGCGGGTCACGTATTTGAAGATGAAATCCTGGATTTCCTGCGCGGTCGGCCAGATGTCCTTGAGGTAGACCGGCTTGCCGTCCTGGTCTTCGCCGATCGGCTCCTTGGTCAGATCCTTCTGGACCGAGCCGGCGAGCGCGTAAGCGACGACGAGCGGCGGCGAGGCGAGGTAGTTCGCCTGGACGTCCGGCGAGATGCGGCCCTCGAAGTTGCGGTTGCCGGAAAGAACGCCGCCGACGATAAGGCCCTTATCGTTGATCGCCTTGGAGATCGGGCCCGGCAGCGGGCCGGAATTGCCGATGCAGGTGGTGCAGCCGAAGCCGACCAGGTTGAAGCCGAGCTTGTCGAGATCGGTCTGCAGGCCGGATTTCGCCAGGTATTCGGCGACGACCTGCGATCCGGGCGCCAGCGAGGTCTTGACCCAGGGCTTGGTCTTCAGCCCCTTGGCGACGGCGTTGCGGGCAAGCAGGCCTGCCGCGATCAGCACCGAGGGGTTCGAGGTGTTGGTGCAGGAGGTGATCGCGGCGATCGCGACGTCACCGTGGCCGAGGTCGAAATCGGTGCCTTCGACGGGGTAGCGGTTCGCAAGCTGGCCGGGCCTCTTATAGTCGTTTTCGAGTGCCACGGCGAAGCCGGAGGCGATATTTTCGAGCGCGATACGGCCTTCCGGACGCTTCGGTCCGGCCATCGACGGCACGACGTCGCCGAGATCGAGCTCCAGCGTGTCGCTGAAGACGAGATCCGAGCCGTCGCCTTGGCGCCACATGCCCTGCGCTCTTGAATAGGCTTCGACCAGCGCGATGCGCTGCTCTTCGCGGCCGGATATCGTGAGATAGTTGATCGTCTCGGCATCGACCGGGAAGAAGCCGCAGGTCGCGCCGTATTCCGGGCCCATGTTGCCGATGGTCGCGCGGTCGGCGAGCGTCATGTTATCGAGACCGGGGCCAAAGAATTCGACGAACTTCGAGACCACGCCCTTCTTGCGCAGCATCTGCACGACGGTGAGCACCAGATCGGTCGCGGTGACACCTTCCTTGAGCTTGCCGGTGAGCTTGAAGCCGATGACTTCCGGCAGCAGCATCGAGACCGGCTGGCCGAGCATGGCCGCTTCGGCTTCGATACCGCCGACACCCCAGCCGAGCACGCCGAGGCCGTTGATCATCGTCGTGTGGCTGTCGGTGCCGACGCAGGTGTCCGGATAGGCGGTGATTTCGCCGTCCTCTTCACGGGTCCAGACGGCCTGGCCGAGGTATTCGAGATTGACCTGATGACAGATGCCGGTGCCGGGCGGCACGACGCGGAAGTTCTTGAACGCCTGCTGACCCCATTTCAGGAAGCGGTAGCGTTCGCCGTTGCGCTGATATTCGAGTTCGACGTTGCGCGCGAAGGCCGTCGGCGTGCCGAACTCGTCGACGATCACCGAATGGTCGATGACGAGGTCGACCGGAACCAGCGGATTGATCTTTTCCGGATCGCCGCCGAGCGACACCATGGCGTCACGCATAGCCGCGAGATCGACGACCGCCGGAACGCCGGTGAAGTCCTGCATCAGGACGCGGGCGGGACGGTAGGCGATTTCGTTTTCCGCAGTGCCCTTGTCGTTCAGCCAGGCGGCGACGTTCTCGATGTCCTTCTTGGTAACGGAGCGGCCATCCTCATTGCGCAGCAGGTTTTCCAGCAGCACTTTCATCGAATAGGGAAGCTTCGAGATGCCGGCCAGGCCGTTCGCCTCCGCCTTCGGCAGGCTGTAATAGACATAGTCCACACCGTTGACGGTGAGCGTGGAGCGACAATTGAAGCTGTCTAGGGATTTGGACACTTGGATAATACCCCGTTCCGTCTGATCGCCAAAAACTGACGTACGAACGCCCGAGCGCTATGAAGCGCGAAATGGGATGCGGGTGCGGCCATTTCCGCTGTCCGTACGTGGAAATATCATTCCATGTTCGGCGCTTGGATGAAATTCACGCCGACCGCTGGCGTGTTGGGCGCGTTATAGATAATTTCTCCAAATCGTGCCAGACCAACCAAGGTCCAATCTGAACTTTTTTTGCTCTGCGGCAACGAGCGTGAAGGGAAGCTGAAGTTTCATGCGCCTGCTGGCTGAAGGTTTGAGTGCGCGGCGCGGCGAAGACCTGATTTTTAACGATATTTCCTTTGCGCTTGCGGCGGGGGAAGCGCTTATCGTCACGGGTCCGAACGGCTCCGGCAAGTCGACTTTGCTGCGCGTTCTTGCCGGCCTCCTGCAGGCGGAATCGGGCAGACTGCGGCTCGAAGGCGGGCCTTCGGAATTCGAGCATCCGTACGAGCTCAGCCACTATCTCGGACACCGCAACGCGATGAAGCGTGAGCTGACGGTCGAGGAAAATCTTTCCTTTTGGCAGCGTTTCATGGGTGATTCGCCTGGCGGTTCCGGCGTCGACGTGGCCGCGGCGGCGGCGGCCGTCGGCCTTTCCGACATTGCCCATCTTCCCTTCGGCTATCTTTCGGCCGGGCAGCAGCGACGAATGGCGATGGCGAAGCTTCTCGTCGCCTACCGGCCCATCTGGCTCCTCGACGAGCCGACCGCCGCGCTGGACGCGGGGGCGGACAGGCTCTTTAGCGGACTGGTTATCACACATCTCCATCGCGGCGGCATCGTCGTCGCCGCGACGCACCAGCCTTTGCGCCTCGAACGAACGCAAGCCCTGCAGATGAAAGGGTTTGCGCATTGATGGCCCTCTTCTTCCAAGACCTGAAGCTTTCGGTGCGCGCCGGCGGCGGAGCGCTGCTCGGCGTGCTCTTCTTCATGACGGTCGTCGCAGTCGTGCCGTTCGGGGTCGGGCCCGACCTCAACCTGCTCGCGCGCATCGGACCGGCAATCCTCTGGGTCGGTGCGCTGCTCGCCTCGCTCCTCGGCCTCGACCGCCTTTTTCAGGCGGAGCGAGAGGATGGCTCGCTCGATCTTCTGCTGATGCAGGAAACGCCGCTGCTCTTGACGGTCTTCGTCAAATGCGCCGCCCATTGGGCGGCGACCGGTTTGCCGCTGGTGATCGCTTCGCCGCTGCTCGGGCTCTTCATGAACATGAGCGAACTCGCCATCGGCGCCACTATGCTCACTCTTCTTGCCGGAACGCCTGCAATCACTCTCATTGGAGCGGTTGGTGCGGCGGTAGCGGTGGCCTTGCCGCGCGGCGGGCTACTCGTGTCGATCCTCGTGCTGCCGCTCGCCATACCCGTGCTGATCTTCGGCGTCAGCGCGGTTTATGCAGCGATCGAAGATCCCGCCCCCTTTCTGCCGCCTTTCATGATATTGATGGCAATAACCCTGTTCTTCGCGGTGATCGGACCGGTGGCGGCCGCCGCCGCCCTCAGGCATTCCGGCGACTAATGCATTCTGCCCAAAAGTGCGCAGCGGTTTTGGAATGAAGACATGCATAAAGACAAAGACAAAGACAAAGACAGGGCGCGGTCTAACGCGATCGTGATTGGCCACTGCATAATTCCTTAGATCGAATTCGATCTAAGGAATTATGCAGCAATTCAAAGTGCTACAGCGACCTTGCTCGTCTGATAAGACGCGCGGCGCTGTAGGATGAATTGCGAAAAGGGTGCTTCCGCGTTAAAGAGCCGTTATGAACGAAAACAGCCTGGCCATCCACAAATTCAGCGATCTTGCCAATCCGACCCGGTTTTTGGCGCTGGCGGATCGCGTGCTGCCTTGGCTAGCAGTTCTGACCGCGTTGTTTTTCGCCGTTGGTCTGTGGCTGTCCTTTACGACCGAGGGCGACTATCAGCAGGGCGAGACGGTGCGCATCATGTATGTGCATGTGCCTTCGGCCTGGCTGTCGATGATGTGCTACACGGTGATGGCGATCTCGGCGCTCGGTACGCTCGTCTGGCGCCATCCGCTGGCCGATGTTTCCGCCAAGGCGGCTGCACCGATCGGCGCCTGCTTCACCTTTCTCGCGCTCGTCACCGGTTCGCTTTGGGGCAAGCCGATGTGGGGCGCATGGTGGGTGTGGGATGCGCGGCTCACTTCCGTCTTCGTGCTCTTCCTCATGTATCTCGGGCTGATTGCGCTGAACCGCGCCATGGACGATCCTGCCCGCTCGGCGCGCGTCTCGGCGGTGCTGGTGCTCGTCGGCTTCGTCAACATTCCGATCATCAAATTCTCGGTCGAATGGTGGAACACGCTGCATCAGCCGGCGAGCGTTATGCGCCTCGACGGGCCGACGATCGATCCGGAGTTTCTGCGGCCGCTTCTCACCATGGCAATCGCTTTCACATTGCTGTTCTTCGCGCTGCACATCGCTGCGATGCGCAACGAGATCTGGCGCCGTCGGGTGACATCGCTGCGGCGTCAGGCCGCCCGCAACGCCGGCAGAGAGGCTTTGACGCCATGATGAGCCATACCGCCTATATGATCGCCAGCTACGCCGTTGCCGCTTTGACGGTGGCGGGGCTCGTGCTCTGGATCATCGGCGACGGCCGCGCCCGCCAGCGCGAATTGAAGACGCTCGAAGCCGCGGGCATTCGCCGTCGTTCGGCGGAGGTATCGAGCGGAGAGGGCAAATGAGCAGCATCCACGTGCCCGAACCGGACGAGCGCAAGCCTGGCATTTTACGCTTCGTGCTCGCAGCGCTGCCGCTCGTCATCTTCGCGGCGTTGGCGCTTATCTTCTGGAGCCAACTGAATTCCGGCAAGGACGTCAGCGAAATTCCGTCGGCCCTGATCGGTACCAAAGCGCCGAAGCTCGATCTGCCGCCGCTTGAAGGCGCTGCGACGCCTTCCGGTCAGCCGGTGCCGGCGCTGACGGATGCGGCGATCAAAGGCAAGCTCACGCTCGTCAATATCTGGGCTTCCTGGTGCGTGCCCTGCCGGCAGGAGCATCCGATCATCCTGCAATTGTCCAAGGATCCACGCCTCACCGTCGTCGGCATCAATTACAAGGATCGCAACGACAATGCCCTGCGCTTTCTTGGCGAGCTCGGCAATCCGTTTACCGCGATCGGCGTCGATCCGGCCGGCAAGGCGGCGATCGACTGGGGCGTCTACGGCATTCCGGAGTCCTATCTCGTCGGCGCAGACGGCACGATCCTCTACAAGCGCGTCGGCCCGTTCGATGAACGCGCGCTCAGAGAAGGGCTGACGCCGGCGATCGAGAAAGCGCTTGCGGGCTCGTGAGCGGTAGAGCCCTCGACTGATCTTGTGTTAAAGCCCAGCCTGCCAAGCCTTCACCGCATCGAGCGGCCAGACCAGCATCAGCACGTTGAGCGTCAGATTGTCGCGCACCATCCAGCTGGTGAAAAGCTCGAGAGCAATTGCGATCGCGACGGTTAACGCCACCGGCAGCCGTGAAGCGATGAGGAAGCCCGCCGCCATGGCGATCGTGTCCATGGTGGAATTCAAAATGCTGTCGCCGAAATAATCGAGCGAGATTGTCGCGGAGCGATAGCGGTTGATCACCATCGGCGTATTCTCGGCGATCTCCCAGGTGGATTCGATGGCGGTTGCGAGAAGCAGGCGCGCACTCAAGGGCTTTCCACGCAGCAGGAGATGGCCAAGGCCGTAGAAGAGGAAGCCGTGTATGATGTGCGACGGCGTGTACCAGTCGGTAATGTGCTGGGAATTGCCGCTGGATTTGACGACGCCTTCCCAAAGCTTCGCATAGCCGCATTCGCAGATCCAGAGACGCCCCATGAAGTGCTGCGCCGTGATCTGGATTGCGAGAACGCCGAGGCAGGCGATCAGCCAGAGCGTCGCACGGCGTTGCCTGGTGTCGTCCGTACCGGTTGCGACAGTCACTCGGCGCCGTCCTGTTCCAGCGAATGCTTCATGATCAGCGGCATCTGGGCGAGCGTGAACAGAATGGTGATCGGCATCGTTCCCCAGACTTTGAAGGCGACCCAGAAATCCGTCGAGAAGGAGCGCCACACGACCTCGTTCAGCACCGCGAGAAGCAGGAAGAACAGTCCCCAGCGGACCGTCAGCTTGCGCCAGCCGTCCTCGTCCAACTTGAAGGCGGCGTGGAAGACATAACCGAGCAGTGATTTGCCGAAGAGGAGGCCGCCGAGCAGGATCGCGCCGAAGAGCGTGTTGACGATGGTGGGCTTCATCTTGATGAAGGTATCGTTCTGCAGCCAGAGCGTCAGCGCGCCAAAGACGAAGACGACGATGCCGGACACGAGCGGCATCATGGGCAGGGTACGGGTCAGCATCCAAGAAGCGATGAGCGCCACTGCCGTTGCCCCCATGAAGAGGCCGGTGGCAATGAAGATCGGTCCGCCGAGTTCGGAGAGGGCAGGGAAATGGTGCGCCAGCCAGTCGCCACGGGAATTGGCGAAGAAGAACACCATGAGGGGCCCCAGCTCCAGGACGAGTTTCAGGAGCGGGCTCACTTCCTTCTGCGGTTTGGCAGCCTCGATCGTCGACATTTCAGGATCCTGTTCGTTCATCTTCTGGCTGCTCATAACACCAGCATTGAGGCAAAACCATATCAACGGGGCCATTCCGCGTCCAAGCGTTCCGCTTGGTGAGCACAGAATTGTTGGTATCAGGACGCGGCAACGCCGGCGATCGCCTCGGCAAAATCCCTCGCCTCGAAGGGCTCGAGATCGTCAATACCTTCGCCGACGCCGATGAAATAGACCGGCAATTTGTGTTTGGCGGAGATCGCAACCAGAATGCCGCCGCGTGCCGTGCCGTCGAGCTTGGTCATGATCAGGCCGCTGACGCCGGCGACGTTGCGGAAAATCTCGACCTGCTGCAGGGCGTTCTGCCCGGTCGTCGCATCGAGCGTCTGCAGCACGGTGTGCGGCGCGTCGGGATCAAGCTTGGCGAGAACGCGGACGATCTTTTCGAGCTCGGCCATCAGCTCGGCCTTGTTCTGCAGTCGCCCGGCGGTATCGATGATCAGAACGTCGGATCTCTTTTCCCGGGCGAGTTGGAAGGCGTCGTAGGCAAGCCCGGCCGCGTCGGCGCCGAGCTTCGAGGAGACGATCTCGGATTTCGTCCGCTCGGCCCAGATCTTCAACTGTTCGATCGCAGCAGCGCGGAAGGTATCGCCGGCCGCCACCATTACCTTCAGGCCGGCGCCGGAGAGCTTGGCAGCGAGTTTGCCGATCGTCGTGGTCTTGCCGGTGCCGTTGACCCCGACAACAAGGATCACATGCGGCCTGTGGCTGAGATCGAGCTCCAGCGGCTTGGCGACCGGCGCCAGCACCTTGGTGATCTCGCCGGCCATGATGCGGGAGACGTCGTCGCCGGTAACATCCTTGCCGTAGCGCTCGGAGGCGAGCGTATCGGTGATGCGCATTGCGGTCTCGACTCCGAGATCGGCCTGGATCAACAGGTCTTCCAAATCCTGCAGCGTCGCCTCATCGAGCTTCCTCTTGGTGAAGAGGCTGGCGATCTGGCCCGTCAGTTGCGACGAGGTGCGCGCGAGGCCTTGCCGCAGCCGCTGGTACCAGGAGAGCTTCGGCTGGGGCGCCGGCGCTTCCTCTCGAGGCCGCTGGTCGGAGGCCGCGAAGCCTTTTGGTAAATCGCGGGCGGGTGCGACTGAGAGCTGCGGCTCTGCTGCATCACCCCCCTCTGCCCTGCCGGGCATCTCCCCCGCAAGGGGGGAGATTGGCATGGCGGCGCTCTCTTCATGCACCGTGACGTTTTCATCGGCAGCGAGGTCCGTGTTTTCCAAGGCGCCTTCGCGTGTGGCGCCGGGGTCTTCCTTGGGCAGGTCGGGCGATGCACCGACATCGCCTGTGGTGTCGGCCTCGCGTGCGGTCAATTCGGGCGAGACGGCAAGATCATCTGTGCCGGCCTTTGCCTCCCCGATTGCAGTGTCGTCCTCGGCGGTTGCCCCGGTCGCCATCTGCTCTCCCCCCTTGTGGGGAAGATGTCCCGAAGGGACAGAGGGGGGTATCGCCGCCGCGCCCTTGTCATCATCAAGTGTCTCGGCGTGTTCGGAGGCGGGTTCACCCGCCTCTGCCCCGCCGGTCTTCTCCCCTGCAGGGGGGAAGATTGGACGCGGGAGGCTCTCGTCTTCTATCCTGACGCTTTCGTCGGCAGCGATGGTCGGACTGGCCTCGAAACCTTCGCTCCGGGCGTCCGTGTCTTCCGCGGACAGAGAGCCAGAGAGATCGTCCGCGCTGGCCTTTGCCTCCTCGATAGTGGTGCGGTCACCCTCGGCAGTTGCCTCGGTAGCGATCTGATCTCCCCCCTTGTGGGGGAGATCTCCCGAAGGGACAGAGGGGGGTATCGCCGCCGTCTCTGGAGTCTCCGCCGCAGCCTCTTGCGGCGGCGCAGGTTTCTCCTCGACGGCGTCTTTGCCGAAGGAGAAGATCTTCTTGATGAAACCAATCGCCATTCGAATGTCCGGATTTCAGGCCGCAGCCATCTGTTTTCGCTGCATCGTCAGATGCTTGCCATTGTGGCCGGTGATCGTGACCGCAACAAGGGACCGCGGCTCGAGGCCGGCCGCATCGACGAGCGTGAAGTTTTCCGTGTGCGCCAGCCCCTTCATCTCGATGAGGATCGTCTGCTCGCTACCGATCATGCGATCGAGGTGCGCGGCGTGAAGCTCGGTGCCCTTCGCCCGCATGCGTGCGGCACGATCCTTGACGAGAGCGCGGTCGAGTTGCGGCATACGCGCGGCCGGCGTGCCGGGGCGCGGACTATAGGGAAAGACATGCAGACGCGCGATGCCGCAGTCCTCGGCGAGACGGACGGCATTGTTGAACATCGGCTCGGTCTCGGTCGGAAAACCGGCGATCATGTCGGCGCCGAAGCTGATCTCGGGCCGCAGGCGGCGGACCTCGTCACAGAAGGCGCGGGCATCGGCGCTCGAGTGCCGTCGTTTCATCCGCTTGAGGATCAGGTCGTCGCCGTGCTGCAGCGACAGATGCAGATGCGGCATGAAGCGCGGCTCGTCGGCGATGAGGTCGAGAAGATGCCGATCCGCCTCGATGCTGTCGATCGATGACAGGCGGAGACGGAGGACTTCCGGGACCTGCTTCAACAGCGTCTTGGCGAGCAACCCGAGCGTCGGCGTTCCGGGCAGATCGCCGCCGTAACTCGTTGCATCGACGCCGGTCAGCACGATCTCCCGGTAGCCGCCTTCGATGAGCCGGCGCGCCTGATCGACGACCGCGCCCATCGGCACCGAGCGCGAATTGCCGCGGCCGTAGGGAATAATGCAGAAGGTACAGCGGTGGTCGCAGCCGTTCTGCACCTGGATGAAGGCGCGCACATGCCCGTCAATGTGCTTCACCATTTGCGGGGCGGTTTCCGTGACGCTCATGATGTCGTTGACGCGGAGTTTTTCCTCGGCCGAGACGCCGAAATCCGGCAGCGAGCGATAGGAGGCGTTCGTAAGCTTCTCCTCGTTGCCGAGCACCGCATCCACCTCGGCCATTTCGGCGAAGGTCTCCTTTTCGGTCTGGGCGGCGCAGCCGGTGACGATGATGCGTGCATGCGGGTTGTCGCGCCGCGCGCGGCGGATCGCCTGGCGCGCCTGACGCACGGCCTCGCCGGTGACGGCGCAGGTGTTGACGAGGATGGCGTTGTTCAGCCCCGCCTTCTCGGCTTCCGCCCGCATCACTTCCGATTCATAGGTGTTGAGGCGGCAGCCGAAGGTTATGACCTCGACGCCGCTCAAAGCGCTCGCGCTCCGTTGTCGCCAGCCGTTATGTCGTCGCGCTGAAAAACGCCGGTGGCAGGGTCGAGCGTGCCAGACCATTCCCATTCGGCCGGCCCCGTCATGATGACGTGATCGTCGCTTTCCCGCCATTCGATCAGAAGCGGTCCGCCGGGGACGTTCACGGTCACCGTCCGATCTGTACGGCCGGTTCTCGCGCCACTGACGGTGGCAGCGCAGGCGGCCGAGCCGCAGGCGAGCGTAAGACCAGTGCCGCGCTCCCAGGTCCTCAGGTCCATCTCGTTGCGAGAGCGGACATGGGCGATCGAGATATTGGCGCGTTCGGGAAAGATCGGATGGTTTTCGAGGAGCGGACCGAAACGACCGAGATCGTAGCTCCAGACATCGTTCTCGACCCAGAAGATCGCATGCGGATTGCCCATCGAAGCGACGGACGGCGAATGCAGGACCGGCTCGTCTATCGGCCCGATCTGCAGCTCGATCCGGCGCGTGTCGTGGAATTCCTCCGCCAGCGGGATTTCGTGCCATCCGAAGCGTGGGCTTCCCATGTCGACGGAGATCGTCCCGTCGTCATGCTCGTTGGCTTCGAGCAGACCGGCGACGGTGTGGAACAGGAAGGCCTTCTTGCCGGTCTCGGCGGCAAGCGCCTGGACGACGCAGCGCGTGCCATTGCCGCAGGCCTGCGCCATCGAACCGTCACAGTTGATTATGTCGATCCAGGCATCGGTGCCTGCCGCCTTTGGATCGTGGATCGCCATGATCTGGTCGAACTCGGTCGCCGGATCGGCATTGAGTGTGATCGCGGCCTGAGGCGTCACGCGATCCTTGCGCCCGCGCATGTCGACGACCAGGATCTTGTTTCCAAGTCCGTTCATCCTGGCAAATTGCACGTTGTCGGCCATGTCGCGATTGTCCAAACTCGGCCTCCAATCGGGGAGGCGCCCTTCATTTGCGCTGTATATGGCGGAAAAGCCCGGAAATTACCAGTGCCGGCGTTATTCCTGGGCCACCGATGAGAGAGGAACGTTGAAGACTTCCCCCGGGCGCAGCGGCCTGAACCGGGCCTGTTCGATGCCGGCCTTTTCGAGCGCCGCTTCCAGCGCTTGCAGCGGCTCCTCGATGCCCTCGTCGGTCAGGCGGAACGTACCCCAATGGTGTCCCGCCACGTGTGCGGCGCCGCAGGCGATCATGCCCATGACCGCCTCTTCCGGATTCTGGTGGTGGCTCTCCATGAACCAGCGCGGTTCGTAGCAGCCGAACGGCAGGTTGGCGAGGCGGAAAGTGCCATGCTTGGCGCGCGCGGCGCGATAATTGATCCCCTCGTGAAAACCGGTATCGCCGACGTGGTAGATCTTGCCGGCTGGCGTCTCGATGACGAAGGCGGCCCACAGCGCCATGCGCCGGTCGCGGGAGCGGCGGGCTGACCAGTGATGGCAGGGCTCCGCATGGATGACGACGCCGTCGTCAAGATCGATCCGATCGCCCCAGTCGAGAACCGATATCTCCGCATCCGGGACGGCGCGGCGGATGATCGTGTCGTTGCCGAGCGGGGTTATCACATGCGGCGCATGTTCGTCGTTCAGAGCGCTCAACGTATCCAGATCGAGGTGGTCATAGTGATTGTGCGTGACGAGAACGATGTCGATCGGCGGCAGGTCGTCCATCAGAATGCCCGGCGGATTGCGGCGGTGTGGGCCAAAAAGGGCGAACGGGCTTGCGCGGTGCGACCAGACCGGGTCCGTCAGGATATTCACGCCACCCACCTGGATCAGCAGCGTCGCGTGTCCGACCATCGTCACCCGGAGACGATCTCCGTCGACGGTAAGATCGGGTGTGGCCTGGAGGAAGGGGCTATCGTAGCGCCCCGGCCATTTCGCCCTGCCGCCGCCGAACTGCCAGCGCAACAGATCGGCGAAGCCGCGTGGCATGTTGCCGCCGGGATTGAAGAAGCGAACGCCGTCAAAATGATCCGAGACGGGGCCGCTATAGTACGGGTTGCCAGCTTTCCTCATCACTCAGCAATTCAAACAGCGACCTTTGCGCGTCTGGTTAGACGCGCGGCGCTGCAGGGTCAAGCACCTCTCCCGACCGAAAGATAGGAGCGTTTCGCGTCCGAGCACAGGGTTGCGGCAAAGGTCATTAAGAAATTCTTGAAGATGACAACTCGGTTGCTAGTATGCGCCATGCTCGTCCGCTTCGATAAACAGGAACGCCTCTACAAAGCCATCAAGCTTTTGCGCCCGGCTCATCTCAACGTCCAACGGACGCTCGAGAAAATGCTCGAGGGAGCGGGGATTACGGTCACGGAGCGTGCTGTGCTGGAGGCGCTCTGCGAGGAGCCGCTGACGGTACCGGAGGCGGCCCGGCGGCTCTCGATGAAGCGGCAATTCGTGCAGCGCATAGCGGCAGGACTTCTGGCGAAAGGCCTCGTCGAGAAGCAGCCCAATCCCGAGCACCGCAGGGCCTATTTCTGCGCTCCGACCCATGCCGGGCGGGACTTGTTCAGCGCCGTCCATCGGCGCGAGATCGAAATGCTGCACGCGGTGCTCGGGGATATCAACCAGACCGAGGTGGTCGTGGCCCTGCGCGTGATGACGCGGATCGACGCCGCGTTCGAGGCGCTTGCCCGACAGGCGGGCGAGATCCGGGAGGAGGGTCCGTGACGGCGTTTCTCTCAGTGGCCGGGGCGATCATCGTCGTGGCAGCGCTCTTTGTCTTCGCGCTGCGGCGCGAGTTGCAGAAGACATCAGCACCGACCACCGGTGAGCGCATCGATTTCTCCATGCGACCGAATCTCGCCCTTCTCATCATCGACATGCAGAAAGATTTCACGTCCGTCGACGGAAAATACGGATGGGATGAGGCCTATCTGAAGGCGCGTCTCGCGGCGATCGGTATCATGGCGGCCAAGGCGAAAGAGGCCGAGATCCCGGTCATCGCCATTCGCCATGTCTATCGATCACCGCTGATCAGGCTGATGATCCGGCTCTTCGGGGAGGGGCGCGGCATTCCCGGCTCGAAAGGTCTCGGCCTTTCGCCCGAGCTGCCGGTTTCGCCGGACATCGAAGTGGAGAAGCCGTTGAGCGACAGCTTCTCGTCGCCGGGGCTGGAGGGCTATCTCGCGGCGAAGGGGATCGGCACGCTGCTGCTGACGGGGCTCGACGGCTGCCATTGCGTGCAGGCCACCGCCAACGGCGCGCTCAACCGCGGCTATCGGGTGGAGATCGTTGAAGACGCGGTCCTGAGCCACGACGAAGCGGACTGGCGCAAACATGTCGCGGCGCTCGAAGGGCGCGGCGCCGTCCTTATCTGACGCTACCGGCGGGGCGAGGGACCTGTGCGGCGGGTTTCCGCTCGTACAGAGGCGATCGAACGTGGGTCGATCCTTGACTTTTCGTTCGCTTTGCTGTTAATCCCGGCCAATTCCTTCGCAAGTGAAGACTTCGAAGCCGCCGACTGGGCCCCGCAAAGGTATAAAGAGAGCCCGGAGGTCAACACCCGACAGCGCGTGGCGCCCTCGGGTGGTTTTTGGCTTTGCGCCTTGTTTTCCGCGCGAGGGAACCCACGTTTCCGGCTGATCCTTTTGGTGCAACCGGAAACAAGAAGGAAGAAAGAATGTTCGAGAGCCTCCAGGACCGTCTTGGTTCCATATTGAATGGACTGACCGGCCGCGGCGCCCTGTCGGAAGCTGACGTTTCCGCGGCGCTTCGGGAGGTCCGCCGTGCGCTGCTCGAAGCCGACGTCGCGCTCGACGTCGTGCGCTCCTTCACGGAAAAGGTTCGCGAGAAGGCGGTCGGCGCCGAAATCCTGAAATCGATCAAGCCCGGCCAGATGGTCGTCAAGATCGTTCATGACGAGCTTATCGCCATGCTCGGCTCCGAGGGCGTGACGATCGACCTCAATGCGCCGGCTCCCGTCGTCATCATGATGGTCGGTCTCCAGGGCTCGGGCAAGACGACGACGACCGGCAAGATCGCCAAGCGGCTGACGGCCAGGGACAAGAAGAAGGTCCTGATGGCCTCGCTCGACACCCGCCGTCCGGCCGCGCAGGAGCAATTGCGCCAGCTCGGCGTGCAGACCGGCGTCGATACGCTGCCGATCATCGCCGGTCAGTCGCCGACCGATATCGCCGCGCGCGCCGTACAGGCGGCGAAGCTCGGCGGACATGACGTCGTCATTCTCGATACTGCCGGCCGTACCCATATCGACGAACCGCTGATGATCGAGATGGCGGAGATCAAGCGGAAGTCCAACCCGCACGAGATCCTGCTCGTCGCCGATGCGCTGACTGGTCAGGATGCGGTCAATCTCGCCCGCAACTTCGATGAGCGCGTCGGCATCACCGGTCTCGTCCTGACCCGCATGGATGGCGACGGCCGCGGCGGTGCGGCGCTTTCGATGCGCGCAGTCACCGGCAAACCGATCAAGCTGATCGGCGTCGGCGAAAAGATGGACGAACTCGAGGAGTTCCATCCGCGCCGCGTCGCCGACCGCATCCTCGGCATGGGCGACATCGTCTCGCTGGTCGAAAAGGCTGCCGAGAACATCGACGCCGAGAAGGCGGCCGCCATGGCCGCCAAAATGGCCAAAGGCAAGTTCGACCTGAACGATCTCGCCGATCAACTCGGCCAGATGCAGAAGATGGGCGGCATGGGCGGCATCATGGGGCTGATGCCCGGCATGTCGGGCATGAAGGACAAGATGGCCGCCGCCGGACTCGACGATAGCCTCTTCAAACGCCAGCTCGCCATCATCTCGTCGATGACAAAAGCCGAGCGCGCCAATCCGGATTTGCTCAAGCATTCGCGCAAGAAGCGCATCGCTGCCGGCTCCGGCACCGATGCAGCCGACATCAACAAGCTTCTGAAGATGCACCGCCAGATGGCGGACATGATGAAGATGATGGGCGGCAAGGGCAAAGGCGGCATGATGAAGCAGATGATGGGCGGGCTTGCCAACAAAATGGGCCTTGGCGGCTTGAACGGCGGCATGCCGGACCTGTCGAAGCTCGATCCGAAGCAGCTCGAGGCGTTGCAGAAGCAGGCCGAAGCCGCCGGCCTCGGCAAGCCCGGCAGCCTGCCCGCCCTCGGTGGCGGCGGACTCCCCGGTCTTGGCACTGCCAAGCTTCCGGGTCTCGGCAGCGGGTTCCCGGGTCTTCCCGGCTTGCCGAAGAAGAAATGAGGGCCGCGAGAGAATGATTGATCCCGAGATCACAGAGGAATTGGCGGGCTACCGGCAGTCGATCGACAACATCGATGCCGCGCTCGTTCACATGCTGGCCGAACGCTTCCGCTGCACCAAGGCGGTCGGCGTTCTCAAGGCCAAGCACAAGCTGCCGCCGGCCGACCCGGCGCGCGAGGAATACCAGATCGAACGCCTTCGCCACCTGGCGAAGGATGCCAATCTGGACCCGGATTTCGCCGAGAAGTTCCTGAACTTCATCATCAAGGAAGTCATCCGGCATCATGAAGCCATCGCCGCCGATCGCTCGCAGCCCGCGGGCAGCGCCGGTGCAACCCATTCCGCTTGAACGAAGCGGTCAAGAAAGCCTGCAAGGAGTAATTGAAATGGCACTGAAAATTCGTCTCGCCCGTGGCGGTTCCAAGAAGCGTCCCTATTACCAGATCGTCGTTGCCGATGCGCGCAGCCCGCGTGACGGCCGCTTCCTCGAAAAGCTCGGCTCCTGGAACCCGATGCTCGGCAAGGACGACGAAAAGCGCGTCGAGCTTGACGCCGAGCGCGTTCAGCATTGGATTGCCCAGGGCGCACAGCCGACCGACCGCGTCCTGCGCTTCCTCGACCAGGCTGGTCTTGCCCAGCGCCCGGCCCGCAGCAACCCGAACAAGGCGCTGCCGGGCAAGAAGGCGCAGGAACGCGCCGCCGAGGCCAAGCAGAAGGCCGAAGAGGCAGCCGCAGCCGCTCAGGAAACTGCCGCGGAATAACATCCGTCAAACGGTGTGGCAAACGGGCGGCATTTCCATGCTGCCCGTTTTGCATTATTGGCACGCGTATGAAAACACGCTTTGTGCACTGCAGACCCTACCTGGATGCCGGAAGATGATGAAGCTTCAAAACCCTATCCTGATGGCGACCATCGGCGCGGCGCAAGGGCTGCGCGGAGAGGTGCGGGTGAAATCCTATACTGAGGATCCGACGGCGCTTGGCGACTACGGCAATCTGCATAGCGCCGACGGCCGCGTTTTCGAAGTGCTCGAGATCCGTGAAGCCAAGAACATGGTCGTCGTACGTTTTCGCGGCATCAATGATCGAACCGCGGCGGAGGGGCTCAACGGGCTCGAACTTTTCGTCGAGCGCGACAACCTTCCCGACGACGATCTCGATGAAGACGAGTTTTTCTACGCCGATCTCGAAGGACTGGAAGCAGTCGACGGCACGGGCAAAAGCTATGGCTCGGTGACCGGCGTGTTCGATTTTGGCGCCGGCGACCTTTTGGAACTGAAAGGCCCCGGCAAGCGGCCGGTGCTGATCCCGTTTACCGAGTGGTCCGTGCTCGAAATCGATCTCGAAGCCGGCAGGCTGCTGGTCGATCCGGTTGCTGCCGGTCTCATTGATGACAAGAACGAAGGCGCGGGCAGCCCATTCCCGAAACGCAAGTGAGCGGTCCTGCGATGTCTTTTCGCGCGACGGTCCTGACGCTCTATCCGGAAATGTTTCCGGGGCATCTCGGCGTCTCGCTCGCGGGCAAGGCGCTGGAGCGCGGCCAATGGTCGATCGAGGCCGTGCAGATTCGCGATTTCGCCGAGGACAAGCACCGGACCGTGGACGATACGCCGGCGGGTGGTGGCGCCGGCATGGTGCTGAAGCCCGGCGTTCTCGCCCGCGCCATCGATCATGTCTCGGCGGATGATCATCGGCCGCGTCTGCTGATGAGCCCGCGTGGCCGGCCGCTGACGCAAGACCGCGTGCGCGAGCTTGCGTCCGGTCCCGGCGTCGTCATTGTCTGCGGCCGTTTCGAAGGCGTCGACCAGCGGGTGATCGATACGCGCAATCTCGAAGAAATCTCGATCGGCGATTACATTCTTTCCGGCGGTGAACCGGCAGCGCTCGTTCTGCTGGATGCCGTCGTGCGCATATTGCCAGGCGTCATGGGCAATGAATTGTCCGGCATCCACGAGAGCTTCGAGGGCGGTCTCCTGGAACACCCGCATTATACGCGGCCGCAGGTTTTCGAGGGTCATGAAATCCCGGCAGTGTTGACCTCCGGAAACCACGGCGCCATCGCCAAATGGCGCGAGGCGGAGGCCCGCCGTTTGACGGCCGAGCGCCGTCCCGATCTTCTGGAGCACAGTCGGAAAGACGGGGAGCCTTCGCCTCAGCCCGTGAAAAAATAATAGGCGGCGAGCAGCAGGCCGACGGCGACGACGAGCGCGCGGATGACGGTTTGGGACACGCGCCGGGCCGCCCAGACGCCCGCATAGCCGCCGAGTGCGGCACCCGGCACCATGATCGCCGCGTGCAGCCAGGAGACGACGCCACCCGCCGCAAAGACGAAGATGGCGATCGTGGCGATGACGATCGAGATGAAGTTCTTCAGCGCGTTCAACCTGTGATAGCCGCCGCCGGTCGCAAGCCCGAGCACCGCGAGCATCATGATGCCCATACCGGCGCCGAAGAAGCCGCCATAGACGGAGGTCGCCATCTGGCTCGCGACGCCGAGCGGGCCGATGCGGTGTTCATCGCTGCGTGCTTTCGGCTTCAGAAGCGGACCCGCCGCGAAGATCGCCGTCGCGGCAACAAGCAGCCAGGGCACCATCGCGCGGAAGGACGGGTTGGAGAGCGAAAGCAAGAGCAATGCGCCGGCGAGCCCGCCAACGGCCGAAATGAGCCCGAGGACGATCGCGTTCCGCCGGTCGGCGCGGATTTCCTTGGCATAGGCGAGCGCCGAGGTGATGTAGCCGGGCAACTGGATGATCGACGACGTGGCGTTGGCGACGATCGGCGGCAGGCCGCCAAGCGTCATGGCGCCGAAGGTCAGAAAGGTACCACCGCCGGCGATGGCATTGACGACACCGGACAGGAACCCCGAAACAAAAAGCAGCAAGGCTTGCATTATCGTCATGGCTATCCCCGAACCGTGTGGTCTCGGGATAGCGGTTGGTGGAAACGACCGCAAGCCCGCCGTGTCGTCGTTTTCTCATGCCTGCATTTTCGACAAGTCTGATAAAATACCGGCCGAACACTTGGAAAATCGGCTTTCGGGGATGACAAGCCGGGTCGTTTGGTGTATGTGCCGGCCCGGTTCGGGTTCTTGCCCGTCGACCATCAACAAAGAATGGCGAATCCGCTCCTGCGTAAAGACGGCAAGGCCTGAAGGAAAGTCCGACAGGCCGATCGAGAGCGCTCTGGCTGTTTCAGAAGAAAGCAAAGGTTAAACCGATGAACATCATCCAGCAGCTGGAAGCCGAACAGGCCGCCAAGATCGCCGCCAAGCGCACTCTTCCCGATTTCTCCGCCGGCGACACCGTCCGCGTGAACGTGCGCGTCGTCGAAGGCAACCGTACCCGCGTTCAGGCCTATGAAGGCGTCTGCATTGCCCGCTCCGGCGGCGGCATCAACGAGAGCTTCACCGTTCGCAAGATTTCCTACGGCGAAGGCGTCGAGCGCGTATTCCCGGTTTATTCGCCGCTCGTCGAGAGCGTCGAAGTCGTTCGCCGCGGTAAGGTCCGCCGCGCCAAGCTCTACTACCTGCGCGATCGTCGCGGCAAGTCGGCTCGCATCGTCGAGAACACCGGCACGCGCGCTCGCAAGCTGAACGAAGCCGAGCGTCAGGCCATTGCCGAGGAAAAGGCACGCATCGAGGCTGAAAAGGTCGCAGCCGCCCAGGCGCTTGCTGCCGAGAAGGCAGCAGCGGAAGCCGCCGAAGCAAAGGCGGCAGCCGAAGCTGCCGAAGCAAAGGCAGCGGAAGCCGCAGCAGAATAAGATTTCAGTTCTTTGAACCTGCAGGAAGGCGGCCTTTTGGCCGCCTTTCTTTTTTAGCACTATCTGCTTGTCTTTCCGGCGAAATTTGTGACATTTTCTGCTGCCACAATTTTCGGGAGTTCCTCCAATGACAATCCGTCGCCATGTGCTTGCGGGCATCGCCGCAGCCCTTGCCGTTCCATTCGCATTCTCCGTGCCCGCAGCCGCGAGCGACCTGCCGGATCTCGGCGGCCGGACGGTTGTCGTCGTGACGGAGAATGCCTATCCGCCGCTGCAGTTCGTCGATCCCAAGACCGGCCAAGCGATCGGCTGGGAATATGATGCGATGAACGAGATCGCCAAGCGGCTGAACTTCAAGCTCGAATACCAGAACACGAGCTGGGACGCGATGATTCAAGCGGTTTCCGACGGTCAATACCAAATCGGCATGACCGGGATTACCATCAAGGACGACCGCAAGGAGAAGGTCGATTTCTCCGATCCCTACATGCGGTCGCAGCAGTTCATGCTGGTGCGCGGCGACGAAACCCGCTTCAAAGACGCCAAGAGCTTTGCGGCGGTCGAGGATGCGCTTATCGGCGCCCAGCCCGGCACCTCGCCTTTCTACACCGCGGTCTATGAGATCCTCGACGGCAACGAGCAGAACCCGCGCATCAAGCTGTTCGAGACCTTCGGAGCGACGGTGCAGGCGCTGAAGGCCGGCGACGTCGATCTTGTCTTGACCGACAGCGTTGCCGCCAAGGGCTATGTCGATTCGTCCGAAGGCGCCCTCAAGGTCGTCGGCGAGCCGCTCGGCACCGAGGATTTCGGCTTCATCTTCCCGAAGGGCTCCGACCTTGTTGCTCCGATCAACGCCGCCATCAAGGCGCTGAAGGAGGACGGCACGTTCGACGCGCTTAATAAGAAGTGGTTCCTCGACTACAAGATGGGCGGCTGATGGCGAACAATGGCGCCGGTTAAATCATCCGACACTTCCGAGAAGGGCGACTATCCCTGGTGGCTGGTCGCCCTTCTCGCCATCGCCGTGGTGCTTGCCGCGGTGATCGTCACCAACGACATTTTCACCCAGGTCTTCACCGTCGTTCTCAAGGGTATCAGTGTCACGGTGTTCGTGACGCTGACGGGCTTCGCGCTGGCGACGGTGCTCGGCCTCGGCATCGCGCTGATGGCGCTTTCCGAGCACGTCGCGCTGCGCCAGATCGCGCGCTTCTACACCGAAGTCATCCGCGGCGTGCCGATCCTCGTGCTGCTCTTCTACATCGCCTTCGTCGGCGCGCCGGCGCTGGTGGTGGCGGCGAATTTCCTGGCAGCACCCTTCATTACGGCGGGCTGGATGGAGCCGCTCGTGGTTCGCGACGTGTCGCTGATGTGGCGGGCGATCCTGGCGCTGATGATCGGCTATTCCGCTTTCATCGCCGAAGTCTTTCGCGCCGGCATCCAGTCGGTCGACAAAGGGCAAGTGGAGGCGGCCAAGGCGCTCGGGCTCTCGCGCTATCAGCGCTTTCGCCTCGTCGTCTTTCCGCAGGCGATCCGCGTCATCCTGCCGCCGCTCGGCAACGACTTCGTGGCTATGGTCAAGGATTCCTCCCTCGTCTCCGTGCTCGGCGTCGCCGACATTACCCAGATGGGCAAGATCTATGCCTCCGGTTCCTTTCGCTTCTTCGAAACCTATTCCATCGTCGCCTACATCTATCTCATCCTGACGATCGGCCTTTCGCTTGGCTTACGAGGGCTCGAGCGGCGGCTGAGACGGTCGGAGGCGCGGTGAGGGCGTCATCTCGCCGATTGCCGAACGGTCGAAAAATTGATATGAGCACGGCCATGGAATCCAAATTCGGATGTCGTGAGCAGAAAATCGTCGTGCTGCAGGACCACAAGCGTCTGCCGGCACGCTTTTTCGCGCGCGTCTCCGGCGCGCTCACCAGCCGCCTATCCTGATCGTTTGACCGATCAGTGTTCCGGCCGCATTGCCGCCGGCTTTTCCCATACTCTGAAAATTCGATGGATATTTCGCCATGAGCGCACCGCGTACCCTCTATGACAAGATCTGGGACGACCATCTGGTCAGCAGCCAAGATGACGGTACCTGTCTTCTCTACATCGACCGTCACCTCGTGCACGAGGTGACGAGCCCGCAGGCCTTCGAAGGCCTGCGCATGACCGGCCGCAAGGTCCGCGCGCCGGAAAAGACGCTGGCGGTCGTCGACCACAACGTGCCCACCTCGCCGGACCGTCACCTCGGCATCAAGAACGAGGAGAGCCGCATCCAGGTCGAGGCGCTTGCCAGGAACGCTGCCGATTTCGGCGTCGAGTATTATTCCGAGAATGACAAGCGCCAGGGCATCGTCCACATCGTCGGCCCTGAGCAGGGCTTCACCCTGCCCGGCATGACGATCGTCTGCGGCGACAGCCATACCTCGACGCACGGTGCTTTCGGGGCGCTGGCGCATGGCATCGGCACGTCTGAAGTGGAGCATGTTCTGGCGACGCAGACGCTGATCCAAAAGAAGGCGAAGAACATGCTGGTGCGTGTCGACGGCCAATTGCCGCCGGGCGTTACCGCGAAGGACATCATTCTCGCCATTATCGGCGAAATCGGCACCGCCGGCGGCACCGGCCACGTCATCGAGTTTGCCGGCGAGGCGATCCGCTCGCTATCGATGGAAGGCCGCATGACCGTCTGCAACATGACGATCGAAGGCGGCGCGCGCGCCGGCCTGATCGCACCGGACGAAACGACCTTCGCCTATATCAAGGACAAGCCGCGCGCGCCGAAGGGCAAGGCCTGGGACATGGCGCTCGAGTATTGGAAGACGCTGCACACGGACGAAGGCGCCCATTACGACCGCGTCGTGGTGCTCGACGCCGCCAACCTGCCGCCGATCGTCTCCTGGGGTTCTTCGCCGGAAGACGTCGTTTCGGTTCAGGGGGCCGTTCCGAATCCGGATGACATCCAGGACGAGACGAAACGCACTTCGAAGTGGCGTGCGCTCGACTATATGGGCCTCAAGCCGGCTACCAAGATCACCGATATCGCCATCGACCGGGTCTTCATCGGTTCCTGCACCAACGGCCGCATCGAGGATCTGCGCGCCGTCGCCAAGGTTGTCGAGGGCCGCAAAGTTGCCCCGACCGTCTCGGCGATGATTGTGCCGGGCTCGGGCCTCGTCAAGGAGCAGGCCGAAGCGGAAGGTCTCGACAAGATCTTCAAGGAAGCCGGCTTCGACTGGCGCGAACCCGGCTGCTCCATGTGCTTGGCGATGAACGACGACCGGTTGAAGCCGGGCGAGCGCTGTGCGTCCACGTCCAACCGCAACTTCGAAGGTCGCCAAGGCTTCAAAGGACGCACGCATCTCGTTTCGCCGGCGATGGCGGCCGCGGCAGCAATCGCCGGCCACTTCGTCGATATCCGCGAGTGGAAATAAGCCGGTTCGAGCTTTTCCGGCGTTTAGGGCCGCCCTTCGGGGCGGTTTTTTTTATTGCCTACAGCATGTCCGACTACTGCATGGTTCCTTAAATTGGAACCGATTTAAGGATAAAACCATGCAGCAATCAAAGTGTTACAGCGACCTTGTGCGTCTGAAAAAACGCACGGCGCTGCAATCGCTGCAAGTGCTTCTCTGACGAGACAAGCGCCAGCAAGGGTGCGACAATGATGGTCTATTGATTGGTTTCCTCCCCTACGAAGAACTTCCATGCCCGGAAACGACCCGCCACGAACACGCCGCCTGATGCTGCTCCGCCATGCCAAATCGGCTTGGCCGGAGGGCGTTGCCGATCATCGCCGCCCGCTTGCCGGGCGCGGACGAAAGGCAGCGCCGATCATGGGGGCCTACATGGCTAAGCAAGGGTTGGTCCCGGATCTCGCGTTGATCTCGACGGCGCGGCGCGCCCAGGAAACCTGGGATCTCGTCGCGGAGGCGCTGCCGCGCAGCATTGCCGCGCGCGACGCCGTCGGAATTTACGAGGTTGCCGCCGCGGCCATTCTTGAGGTCATTCGCACGGTGGAACCGTCGGTGCGCAATCTTCTTCTCGTGGGACATAATCCGGGCTTGGCGGATCTTGCGCTGCTCCTCGCCGGTAGCGGCGATCCGCCGGCTATAGAGCGCCTGCGGGAAAAATTTCCGACGGCAGGGCTCGCCGTGCTGGATTTCGACAGCGAGCAATGGTCGGACGTTTCGCCCGGCGACGGCCGTCTCGTTCGGTTCGTCACACCGCGCATGCTTGACGGGTGAACTGACCATGAGCCGCCTGTCAGATGACCCTGACCGGCATTCCCCGGCGCATATACCGGATGAGCCGTTTCATCGCCGGCAGGCTGACGGCGATGCAACCCTGCGTCGGCTCGTAGCCCGGGCGAATGAGGTGGAAGAAGATCGCAGAACCGGCGTGTCGCCGCCTGGACGAGATATTCCAGTCCATCACAAGACAGACGTCGTAAAGTCCGTCCTCCCGCATCATCGACTCATGGCTGGCGGGGAAGGGAGCCTTGACCGGGCGATTGTATGAAGCGTGCCGTGGCGCATCGCACCAGAGCATGTCTTGGCGTATTGTCCGCATAGGCAGGCGGGTCGGCGGCAAGGAGACGCGGTCGCGGCGCACGTAGCCGCCGATCAGCTTCATTGCCGCGCGTGGCGTCGCGCCGTCGCCTTCGCGCTTTACCGCCGTGATGCCACTTCGCCCGATCGCCGCCTGTTCGGTTCTGCCTCCGAAGCTGATAAGCGCGCGCTTGCGGTCTCTCGGAGCTGCTCTTACGATGATCATGGATTTTTTCGATCTTACTCCCGACGTTTTCTTGCGCATGATTCTCACAGATTTTTGCGTTGCCCGTGATCTTGAGACAACCATAAGCACGGTTGCATATATAACAACGTTGAACGGCGGCCGCGCTTTGCCAAGGGCGGCATTTGAGCTAGTTTGAATCAGGAAACAAACAGGAATTGTCCCATGGCGACTCGCACGATCCTCCTTGTCGATGACGACAATGACCTGCGTGAGACATTGATAGAGCAGCTTTCTCTTTACGAGGAGTTCGATCTGCTGCAGGAGGCGACCGCCGGAAAAGGCATCCAGGCGGCGCGCGCCCATCAGGTCGACCTCTTGATCATGGACGTCGGTCTGCCGGACATGGACGGGCGCGAGGCGGTAAAGCTCCTGCGCAAAGGCGGGTTCAAGGCGCCGATCATCATGCTCACCGGTCACGACACCGATTCGGATACGATTCTCGGGCTCGAAGCCGGCGCCAACGACTATGTGACGAAGCCCTTCCGTTTTGCAGTGCTGCTTGCCCGCATCCGCGCGCAGCTTCGCCAGCACGAGCAGAGCGAGGATGCAACCTTCAGTGTCGGCCCCTATACCTTCAAGCCGAGCCAGAAGCTCCTGACCATGGAGAACGGCCAGAAGATACGCCTGACCGAGAAGGAGGCGGCGATCATTCGTTATCTCTATCGCGCCGATCAGAAGGTGGTCACCCGCGACGTCCTGCTCGAGGAGGTATGGGGCTACAATTCCGGGGTTACGACGCATACGCTCGAAACGCATGTCTACCGGCTGCGCCAGAAAATCGAGCGTGACCCTTCCAATGCGGAGATTTTGGTGACAGAGAACGGCGGCTACAAGATCGTTCCGTAACGGGAGATTCGCCGCTTGGGGCTCAACGACGACATCGCGCTTTTGTCCAACGTGTCGCTCTTCGCCGATATCGGCGAGGACAAGCTGCGGCTGATCGCTTTCGGCGCGGAGCGCCGCCGGGTGCCGAAGGGGCATGAGCTTTTCCGCGAAGGGGCGCCGGCCGATTGCGCCTACGCCGTTGCAGCCGGCAGCTTTTCGCTTTCGAAGGCGGAGGCCGACGGCCGGCCACAGCCCGTCACCACCGTCGGCCGCGGTGCACTCCTGTCCGAGCTGGCGTTGATTTCCATGGTCGAGCGCAAGTTCACCGCGACCGCCGACGAAGACAGCGAAGTGATCCGCATCAACCGGCCGCTTTTCCGCCGGATGCTGGAAGAGTATCCGGAGGTTACCGCAATGGTGGAAGCCCGCATCCGCGAGAACCTGCAGGCGATGATCCGCCGCGTCGAGGCGCTCGCCGGGCGTTTTGCATAAAGTGAGCGCGCATCAATTTTGCCTCTCATCCGCCTGCCGGTACCTTCTCCTCGTTTGACGGGAGAAGGTGGAAGCGGCACCTCCGAGGTCAAAAAACCCCTCTCCCCCCGCGTGCGGGGAGAGGTTGGGGAGGAGTAGCCCCACGCTGGGAAGCGCCCTGTGCGCGCCCGCTCCACCGCCTCAGCGCGACGCGCAGCAGCAGTTCAGAGCTCGAAATGCGCGATCACCGGGACATGGTCGGAGGGGCGTTCCCAGCCGCGCGCCTCGCGCAGGATGTCGACACGAATGAGCTTTGGTGCGAGATCGGCGGAGGACCAGATGTGGTCGAGCCTGCGGCCGCGGTCGACGGCCGTCCAGTCCTTCGCCCGATAGCTCCACCAAGTGTAGAGTTTTTCGGGCGGCGGCGCGTGCTGGCGCATCAGGTCGACCCAGGCGCCGCCGGTCATCACCGAGATCAGGCCCTCCGTCTCGATCGGCGTATGGCTGACGATCTTCAGAAGCTGCTTGTGCGACCAGACGTCGTCCTCGAACGGCGCGATGTTGAGGTCGCCGACCAGGATCGACGAGACGCCAGCCTCCGCTTCGGCATGCAGGAGCTTCATTTCATCGACGAAGTCGAGCTTGTGTCCAAATTTGGGGTTGATCGTGCGATCCGGCTCGTCGCCGCCGGCCGGCACATAGAAGTTGTGCAGCCGAATTCTCTTGTCGCCGACCTCAAAGACCACGGAAAGATGGCGCGCGTCGCCGACGCCGCAATAGTCGCGGCGATCGGAAAGCTCATGCAGCGGCAGGCGCGAGACGGTTGCCACGCCGTGATAACCCTTCTGACCGTGCATCTCGATATATTTATAGCCGAGCGCCTTGAGCGACGACGACGGGAACTGGTCGTTCGGGCACTTGGTTTCCTGTAGGCAGAGGACATCCGGCTGCCATTGCTCGAGGAAATGCTCCACCAGCGGCATGCGCAGACGGATGGAGTTGATATTCCACGTGGCTATGGACAGAGCCATTCGTCATTCTCCTGGAGATGTTATCCGGTGGTGGGAGCGTGATGATGCGCCCGGCAACGCGTGGCGTTTTAAGCAGGTCCAGCGCCGGTCGGCAAGACATGAAAAGGCCGCCCGGAGGCGGCCTATGTCGGACGGTCTTGGCTTTGTCCGTCAGCCGCCTTTTCTATTCCGCACTTCGTCATAAGGGATGCGGAAGACCTTGTCGTCCAGTTCCATCCCGGTTCGAACGTTGAAGATCATCACCGAGGTGTCCTTCTTCTGCGCATCGGTAATTGTCCACTGCCGGAGGTCATAGGTCTTCCGGTCGAACATCATCGTGATCGTCGAATCGCCGAAGATCGACCGATCCCCGAGAACGATGGTGATGAGGTCGGATTCCTCCCGAACGTCACGCACCATCCTGCTGCTAAGGTCGATCCTCTCGCTGAGCAGCAGGTTGAGCGGCGTCTTCGACAGCGGGTAGATATCCCACGTCTTCAGCTTCATGTTGCCGATGACGACGGACCTGCCGTCGGCGATCACCCGCATCGGCGAGGGGGCTTCATAGTTGAAGCGGATTCGTCCGGGCCGACGGATGTAGAACTTGCCGCCCGTCTGTTCGCCGCGCGGGCCGAACTGCACAAACTCGCCCGCCATCGTCTTCACCGACGAAAAATGATCGGCGATCTTCTGGGCGGTGCCGGACGCCTGCGCCGACGCCTGCTTCACGTCTATCGTCGTGCCGGCCATGCCCGCGAGAGCCGCCAGGCCGCAAACGAAGACGCGCCGCGAGATTGCCCGATTGCTGCCGTCGCCGGTTCTTGTCTCTGTCATCGCAGTCTCCTTCATTTCATGATCATTTGGAGAGCAAGTGGGGCGTCTTCAAGGCGTTGTCCGATGCCGTAATCGCCTGGTTCTCAAATGACCGTTATCAGGCCGCCACCCTCGCGGCGGGTGCGGCAGGGGGCCGGCCTTACCGGCCCGTGATGTCCTCTTCGGTCGGCACCAGGATCTCGCGCTTGCCGGCGTGATTCGCGGGTCCGATGATGCCTTCCTGTTCCATGCGCTCGATCAGCGAGGCGGCACGATTATAGCCGATCCCCAGGCGGCGCTGCACGTAGGAAGTCGAGGCCTTGCCGTCGCGCAACACGATCGCCACCGCCTGGTCGTAAGGATCGTCGGAATCGGCAAGATTCGAAGTGCCGGCCGGTCCGCCGCCCTCGTTCTCCTCGTCGTCATCCTCGGTGATCGCGTCGAGATATTGGGGCACGCCCTGGGTCTTGAGGTAGGCGACGACTTCCTCGACTTCCGTATCGGAGACGAAGGGACCGTGGACACGCTGGATGCGTCCGCCGCCGGCCATGTAGAGCATATCGCCCATGCCGAGCAGTTGCTCTGCCCCCTGTTCGCCGAGGATGGTGCGGCTGTCGATCTTCGAGGTGACCTGGAAGGAAATACGCGTCGGGAAGTTCGCCTTGATCGTGCCGGTGATAACGTCGACCGATGGGCGCTGCGTTGCCATGATGACGTGGATGCCGGCGGCGCGGGCCATCTGCGCCAGCCGCTGCACCGCGCCCTCGATATCTTTGCCGGCGACCATCATCAGATCGGCCATCTCGTCGATGATCACGACGATATAGGGCATCGGCGAAAGGTCGAATTCCTCCGTCTCGTAGACCGCCTCGCCCGTCTGGCGGTCGAAGCCGGTCTGGACGGTGCGGGTGATCGCCTCGCCCTTGGCAAGCGCCTGTTCGACGCGGGTATTGAAGCCGTCGATGTTGCGGACGCCGATCTTCGACATCTTCTTGTAGCGCTCTTCCATTTCGCGCACGGTCCATTTCAGCGCGACCACCGCCTTCTTCGGATCGGTGACAACCGGCGAGAGCAGGTGCGGAATGCCGTCATAGACGGAGAGCTCGAGCATCTTCGGATCGATCATGATGAGGCGGCATTGGTCTGGCCGCAGGCGGTAAAGCAGCGACAGGATCATCGTGTTGATCGCCACCGACTTGCCCGAGCCGGTGGTGCCGGCGACGAGCAGATGCGGCATCTTGGCGAGATCGGCGACGACCGGTTCGCCGCCGATCGTCTTGCCGAGCGCCATGGCCAGCTTGGCCTTCGTCGTCTCGAAGTCACGCGAGCCGATCAGTTCGCGCAGATAGACCGTCTCGCGCCGCTGGTTCGGCAGCTCGATGCCGATGGCGTTGCGGCCCGGCACGACAGCGACGCGGGCCGCGATCGCGCTCATCGAGCGGGCGATGTCGTCGGCGAGGCCGATGACGCGGGAGGACTTGATGCCGGGCGCCGGCTCCAGTTCGTAGAGCGTGACGACCGGGCCAGGGCGGACATGGATGATCTCCCCCTTGACGCCGAAGTCCTCGAGCACGCCTTCGAGCATGCGGGCGTTCTGCTCGAGCGCGTCGGCCGAGAGGGAGGCATCGCGGGTGACGTTCTTCGGCTCCGCAAGGAAATGCATCGGTGGGAGCGTGAAATCGCCGTCCTCGTCGACAAAGGAGCGTTGCGCCTCGCGTTCGATACGCTGGCCGCCCTTCGGCCGCGGCGCTGGCGAGAGAACGCGCGATCCCGGGTTCGCGATCGTCGGCTTCGGCGGCGCGGCCCTCGGCGCCCAGTCGGCGGCAACGTCGTCTTCGTCATCCTCCGGCAGGATGCCGGCAGGGCGCGGCTCGTCCATATCGAAGGGCAGATCGTCGTCTTCGTCGGCCATGATCGGCGGCGGCGTCACGACGCGGCGATCCGGCCGACCGAGCGATGGCTCGATGCGATCGGCGGCCGCGAGCGGTTTCGGCCGGGCAGGCTCGTTCAACGTGCCGAATTCGTCATTGTTGAAGTCGTAAGGTTCATCGTACTCGCGCCTGGTGGTGCGCGTGCCGCTCATGCCGAAGGCGCGGCGCAGCCGGGCCTGTGCCGTGAAGCGCATATGAGCGAGCGACCCCATCAGCAGCGTGAAAGGTCCTCCCTCGTCCTCTTCATCGAGTTCGTCGCGGATCGTGCGTGCCTTGCTGGGGGCGGCTTGCGGTGCCGGCTCTTCCTCTTCCTCCTCGCTCACCCCTATGAGGCCGGCGCTGTAGATCAGGCACCAGGCGGCCGGCGCGGCAAAAAGGCAGGCGAGAGTGGTCGCGAAAGTCCCGGTCGGGAAGGCGCCGGTGAAAAGCGCCGGAAACCGCAGGATCATATCGCCAAAAACACCGCCGAGGCCATTCGGCAGCGGCCAGGTAATGGGCGCCGGTACACAGCTCAGCGCTGCGCTTGCCAGCACCGAGCCGACGAACCAGAGGCCCAGCCGCTTGAAAATCTTGTCGAAGGGTTTGCCGCCAATCAGAACGAGGGCCCAGGCGACGGCCGGCAGCAGCGCCACCACACTTGCCAGGCCAAAGAACTGCATGAAGACATCGGCAAAGGTGGCCCCGGCGTAGCCGAGCACGTTGGTCGGTTCGTCCGAGGTCGCATAGGAGAAGCTCGGATCGGAAACGTTCCATGTCGACAGCGCGGCGACGGCAAGCGCCAGCGCGGCGAACAGGCCAAAGCCCGCCAGCGAGGCGATCTGGCGCCAAACGAAGGTGCTTAGCACGAACCCGTTGGAACGGCTGTCAAGCGTTGCGGGATTGCTTCTGCTCATGTTTGCCTGTTGCCCGTCTCGATCTCCTGGAGCGCCACCGTTCGTGATAAACCGTGAGGAACATTCCAGCTCTTGGATTCCGGAACATCCTGTCCGCCTTGTTCGGCGCGGAAGCGAGATGCTCCGGGCACATTGCGTGCCATGGAATCAACCTAAGCGGAGTACGGTTAATGCGACATTAACCATGCGCGTGTGTTCGCAAAATAGCGGAAGGGGAATGTCGTCGGGCAAAAAAATGCCCGGATCGCGAGGATCCGGGCTAAGGGCGATCCGCAAGATACGGACCGCGACGGGACTGTTGGCGGCGCCGTTCGGCGCCGCGATGCGCTTAGCTGGTGTGATAGGCAGCTTCGCCGTGCGAGGACAGGTCGAGGCCTTCGCGTTCCGCTTCGACCGTGACGCGCAGGCCGACGACCGCATCGACCACCTTGAAGAGGATGGCGGAACCGATTGCGGACCAGAGGACGGTGACGAGAACGCCCTTGAGCTGGGCCCAGACCTGCGTCGCCGTACCCGCATAGCCGGCGGCAAAGTCGGCCGTGGAGTAATCGACGATGCCTGCGCCGCCCAGAGCCGGGTTGACGAGGATGCCGGTTGCGATGGCGCCGAGGATGCCGCCGACGCCGTGAATGCCGAACACGTCAAGGCTGTCGTCGTAGTTGAACTTGTTCTTCACCACATCGACGAAGAAGTAGCAGACCGGCGAGACGACGAGGCCGAGGACGATCGCGCCCATCGGGCCGGCGAAGCCGGCAGCCGGCGTGACGGCAACGAGACCGGCAACGGCACCGGATGCGGCGCCGAGCATGGAAGCCTTGCCGCGAACCAGCGTTTCAACCACGGCCCAGGAGATGATCGCCGCTGCGGTTGCCAGGAAGGTGTTGATCATGGCGAGTGCAGCGTAGGCATTGGCTTCGAGGTTGGAGCCGGCATTGAAGCCGAACCAGCCGACCCACAGCAGCGAGGCGCCGACCATGGTGAGCGTCATCGAATGCGGCGCCATGATCTCCTTCTTGTAGCCCACGCGCTTGCCGAGCAGGATCGCGCCGACGAGACCAGCGATGCCGGCATTGATGTGGACGACGGTGCCGCCGGCGAAGTCGATCGCGCCGAAGGAGAAGATCAGGCCGGTCGGGGCCGTATAGGCGCTCGGGCCGCCCCAGAACCAGACCATGTGGGCGATCGGGAAATAGACGAAGGTGACCCAGAGGATGACGAACAGCATGACGGCCGAGAACTTGATGCGCTCGGCGAAGGCGCCGACGATAAGCGCTGGCGTAATACAGGCGAAGGTCATCTGGAAGACGACGAAGACGTATTCGGGAATGAAGACGCCCTTGGAGAAGCTTTCCGCAAGTGTCGTCGTATCGACACCGGCAAGGAACATCTTGGAGAAGCCGCCGACGAAGGAGTTGAGCGAACCGCCGTCCGTGAAGGCCAGCGAATAGCCGTAGGTGACCCAGATGATCATCACCACGGCGGTGATCATCAGAACCTGCATCAGCACCGACAGCATGTTCTTGGCGCGCACGAGGCCGCCATAGAAGAGCGCAAGTCCGGGGACGGTCATCAACAGCACGAGGATGGTCGACAACAGCATCCAGGTGGTGTCGCCCTTATCCGCAACCGGCGTTGCGGCAACGGCCTGGGCTGCAGCAGGCGCCGTCTCCTGGGCCAAGGCGACGACCGGCGCGAGCAGGGCGGCAGCAAATGCGCCCACACGCCCGAGAGAGATGGAAAGTTTAAATGATGACATCGAGAAATGCTCCCTGAACGGCGTGGCTTACAACGCTTCTGTATCGGTTTCGCCGGTGCGGATGCGCACGGCGTGGTCAATCGAATAGACGAAGATCTTGCCGTCGCCGATCTGGCCGGTCTTCGCGGCCGAGGCGATGGCTTCGACGGCCTTGTCGACGATCTCCGACGGAACTGCGATCTCGATTTTCAGCTTCGGCAGAAAGCTCACGGCGTATTCGGTGCCGCGGTAGATTTCGGTGTGTCCCTTCTGGCGGCCGTAGCCCTTCACTTCGGTCACGGTCAAACCCTGAATGCCAACGGCAGTGAGGGCTTCGCGAACCTCATCGAGCTTGAACGGCTTGATAATGGCCATCACAATTTTCATCGGTTTTCCATCCTTGTCTGCCTCCGGCAGGAGGCCGTCTCTCCTTGCTGCTGAGCGCGTGAAGCGTCAGGCAACCGGAAAGCTACATTCAAGGGGCGTGCCAGATTCGATGAGGTGGGTTAAGTCACGGAAAAGACATGGAAAAAGCCCATTCCGCTAAGGTCCTGCCGCGGAATGCTAAAAAATCGCCAATCCTTTCGATTAAAAAATGGGCAAAAATAAAATTTTGACTGTTTTTTATTCAGTTGCCTTTTTACGGATCAGCCCTTCCTGCGCCACGGATGCAATCAGCACGCCTGAGCGATCGAACAGGCTGCCGCGGGTCATGCCGCGAGCGCCATGGGCACTTGGACTATCCTGCGTGTAAAGCAGCCAGTCGTCCATCTTGCAGGGCCGGTGGAACCACATGGCGTGATCGAGGCTGGCGACCTGCAGGTTGCGGTCGAAGACCGAGGTTCCGTGCGCATAGAGCGACGTGTCGAGGAGCGTCATGTCGGAGATATAGGCAAGCACGGCCGCTTGCAGATGCCGCTCGTCCGGCACGGCGCCGACGGCCTTGACCCAGACGTCCTGGGTGGGCTGCAGCGTGTCGCGCGAGAAATAGTGTTGCAGCGACACCGGCCGGATTTCGATCGGTCGCGGCCGCTCCCAGTAGCGGCGAATCGCTTCGGGCGCATGGATGAGGAATTTTTCCTTCAGTTCCTGCTCGCCCGGCAAAGTTTCCGGCATCGGCACGTCTGGCATGAAGAACTGGTGCTCGAAACCGTCCTCGTCATATTGGAAGGAGGCCGACATCGCGAAAATCGCCTTACCATGCTGGATCGCGACGACGCGCCGCGTCGCGAAACTCGATCCGTCGCGGATGCGGTCGACCTCATAGATGATCGGGACGGAAGGATCGCCCGGCCGCATGAAATAGGCGTGCAGCGAATGGACGTAGCGCCCTTCGTCGACGGTGCGCTGCGCCGCTACCAGCGCCTGGCCTATCACCTGGCCTCCGAAGACGCGCTGCCAGCCGACCTGCGGACTGCGACCCCGGAACAGGTTTTCCTCCAGCTTTTCAAGATCGAGCGTGGCAAGAAGCGTGTCCATGGGTGGCCTGGGTGTTTCTGCGGGGCGCGACATTTTCGGCGGTCTCCGATGGTAGGAACGGCGATGGCATTGATCTATATAGGCATCGAAGGATGCTCAAGTGTGACGGGAGACAGGCGGATGATCGATGTATTGATTGCCGGAGGCGGCTACGTCGGTCTGTCGCTCGCGGTATCCCTGAAAAAAGCGGCGCCGCATCTTCAGGTAATGGTCGTCGACGGCGCGCCGGAAGGCGCCTGGGAAAAGGACGAACGGGCTTCCGCCGTCACTGCGGCCGCCGAGCGGATGCTCGACGTGCTCGGGATTTGGGAGGCGATTGCGGCCGAGGCCGAGCCGATCCTGCGCATGGTGATCACCGATTCGAAAGCGGCCGATCCGGTCCGCCCGGTGTTCCTCACCTTCGAGGGCGACGGCGGCGATGGACGCCCCTTCGCCTATATGGTGCCGAACACGGCCTTGGTCGGTGCCCTGCGCGACGCCTGCAAGGACTTCAGCATACCCGTCCGGCAAGCGAAAATGGTCGAGAGCTTCAAGAGCGGCGACCACGCGGTCGCTATCACGCTCGCCGGCGGCGAAGGGTTGGAGGCGCGCCTGCTGGTCGCCTGCGACGGCGTTCGCTCCAAGCTGCGCGAGGCAGCCGGGATCAAGGTCGTCGAGTTCGATTATGGCCAATCGGGCATCGTGACGACGGTCGAGCACGAGCGGCCGCATGGAGGGACCGCCGAGGAGCATTTCCTGCCCGCTGGACCCTTCGCGACCTTGCCGCTCAAGAACAACCGCTCCTCGCTCGTCTGGACCGAAGGCACCCACGACGCCGAGCGCCTCGTCAAGGGCGACGACTTTCTTTTCGACGAGGAGCTGGAGCGTCGCTTTGGCCACAAGCTCGGCCATCTCAAGGTCGTCGGCGGCCGCCGGGCATTTCCGCTCGGGCTTACGCTTGCCCGCGACTTTGTCGCGCCCCGCTTCGCACTTGCGGGCGATGCTGCACATGGCATCCACCCGATTTCCGGCCAAGGCCTCAATCTCGGCTTCAAGGATGTGGCGGCGCTCGCCGAGACTATCGTCGAAGCGGATCGTCTCGGTCTCGACATCGGCTCGCTCGCGGTTCTCGAGCGCTATCAGACCTGGCGGCGTTTCGACACCTTTCGCATGGGGGTGACGACGGACGTCCTCAACCGGCTGTTCTCCAACGATATCACTCCCGTGAGGATCGCCCGGGATATCGGCCTCGGCCTTGTCGATCGCCTTCCGTCGCTGAAGAGTTTTTTCATCCGCCAGGCAGCCGGCATTGCCGGCGAAGGGGACCCGCGCCTGCTTTCCGGCCAGCCGATCTAGGTAAAGGGCGGACCGCCTGTTAAGGCCGAAAGCGCGAGCGCTCAGTCTTCGATCTTGCGTGCTTCCGAGACCAGCATGATGGGCACGCCGTCGCGGATCGGGTAGGCAAGGCGGGCCTTTTCGGAGATGAGTTCATTGGCCTCCGCGTCATAGCTGAGCCGGCCCTTCGTCAAAGGGCAGACAAGCAGTTCGAGAAGTTTCGGATCGACCTTGCTGGCATTGACGTCCATGGCTTTGCCGCTCATTGCAAAATATTGTCGAGATCGCCGAAATTGCGGGCGAGCACGATCTCGGTGATCGCGATCAGCGTTTCGGCGCGCGTCTTCAGATCAGGGGCTTCCAGCAGCGCCTGTTTTTCCGCCGGGCCGAAGGGCGACATCATCGCCATCGAATTGACCAGCGTGCGATTGCTTGCGCGTTCCACGCTTTCCCAGTCCGCTTCCAGCTTGTTGGCGTCCAGATAGGCCCGGAAGGCGGCCAGAAGCGCCTCCCGGTCGACAAGGCTTTCATCATCCGGATTTTCGAGATCGGTCGCGAAGGGACCAATGCGGAAGCGGCGGTAACCACGGGTACCGGCAACCTCTGCGAAGAGCCGGAAGCGGCAGACGCCGGTGAGCGAGGTGATATAGCGGCCGTCACCCGTTTCCGCGAAAGAGGTGATACGGCCGATACAGCCGACCTGGCACAGCGCCGGCACCGGCGACGGGTCGATGTCGCTGCGCCCCTCGGAGAAGGATGGCTGGACGATGCCGATCAGGCGGTTACCGGCGAGCGCGTCATCGAACATGGCGATGTAGCGCGGTTCGAAGATATTGAGCGGAAGCTGTGCGCCCGGAAGCAGGAGTGCGCCCGTCAGGGGCAACACCGGGAGAATTTCCGGCAAATCCTGCGGACCGAGATAGCGCGCATTTCCGACATGCATTCTGGCAGACCTTGCACTCACAGCGCGCGCCCGCGCCAAACTTGACGCGCAAAGGACGCCGCAACACTTCAGAATCTGCGCATAGCTTACCGCTGATCGCTTCCGATTTTCGGTTTATGCGCTGGCGGGCTGCCGCGCATGCTTTTGCGCAGAGCGCCCGACCATGAAATGGTGCGCCCCTTGAAAATCTCAAGGGCGAAAGGGGTGATCCGGCTGCGGATACGGCCAAAAGCGCCGGCTTTCGGCGCAGCGGCAACGGTCTTCAAGAGAAGAGAATAGACGAAAGCTTGCGTCGGGCGGCAATCGTCGCCGGGTCCTTCGGGCCCCATACCTCGAAGAAGCCGAGGAGCTCGCGCCGGGCGCCGTCGTCGTCAAAGCTCCGGTCGCGCTTCATGATCGTCAGCAGATGCTCGGCAGCGGCAGTCCTATCGCCCTCGACGTTGCGGATCTTGGCAAGCTTCATCCGCGCCGCGTGGTCATCCGGATTGAGTGCGAGTTGGTGCTCGATGGCTGTCGGATCGCCGAGCTTGCGGGCTTCCTCGATCTGGTCGAGCTTTTTGGAGACGGCGCTCACGGCCGCATCCTTGGCCAATTCCTCCGGCAGCTCCGAAAGCGCCTCGCGCGCCTCGGCAAGCTGCCCGACCGCGACCATGCTTTCGAGCATGCCGGCAATCGCAGCGGCATTTTCAGGCTCAGCCTGCAGAACGGCGCCGTAGAGGCCGGCGGCATTCTGCGCATCGCCAGCATCGAGCAGCGCCTTTGCGTCGGCAAGCACGGTTTCGATCTCGGCCTTGCCCTCATCGACAGCAGGACCGGCAATGCGATCGATGAACTGCTTGATCTGGCTTTCGGGTATGGCGCCCATGAAGCCGTCGACCGGGCGTCCGCCGACGAAGGCGATGACGGCCGGAATCGACTGGATGCCGAGCTGGCCGGCGATTGAGGGATGATCATCGATGTTCATCTTGACCAGCTTCACCCGGCCGGCAGCCTCCGTTACCACCTTTTCGATGATCGGAGTGAGCTGCTTGCAGGGGCCGCACCAGGGGGCCCAGAAATCGACGAGAACCGGCTGCTGCCGCGACGCTTCGAGCACGTCGCGGGCGAAGGTGGCGGTGGTCGTCTCCTTGATCAGGTCGCCTGCGGTCGCGGCCTTCGGCGCCGGCTCGCCGAACGAGGCCGAAGCCGTCATCTGATTGCCGAAGGATCCTGCATAGGGATTGTCGCTACCGCTCATTCTTCTCTCCTCGCGGACTTGCCGTCCGACTTAATGCATTCGCGCCAAAGATCGTATGTCAGGCTGTCACTTTCAAGACAAGCGGCTCGTGTCCGGTCGCTTCCATGAAACGCAACAAGTCCTTCGAGGCGATCGAGGTCGTCTGATCGTTCGAGAGCGGATGGCAATTGATCGTGTCGAAAGCCATCAGCGCCTCGTCGAGAATCATCTTCACATTTCCGCCTGTATCGTTGATCGCGCCAAAGGCGGTCACGGCGCCGGGAACCACGCCCAGATATTCCATAAGCTTTTCCGGCTTGCCGAACGAGACCCTGCTCGCCGCGCCAATGATCTGATGCACGGTTTTCAAGTCCACCGTCGCATGCTCCTCGACGGTGAGAAGGAAATAATTGTCCTTTTTATCCTTCACGAACAGGTTCTTTGTATGTCCGCCGGGAATTTCGTCGCGAAGTGCCACCGATTCGGCGACGGTGAAGACGGGCGCGTGGCGCTTCGTACGATGTTCGATATCAAGCTCGTCGAGAAAGCGGAACAGGTCTTCCGCAGTCTTCGGCTGTGCCTCACTCATGCTCCTATCCTTCCTGCTATCGCGTTTTCCGCCCTGCTTTAAGGAGAAGAAGCAGCCTCTGCAATCTTAGACGCGGCGGCAGAGAGCGGAAAACGCGGCGTTTCCGGGGTTTTACCGGAAGCCTGAAAAATTTCTTCGCCTTCCCGCCATTTCCCTGTTGCATTTGAAAAACGCCTAGGCCATATAGCGCCCGTCGCCGCAAGACGACATCCACGGTCCACCGACTACCCCCGGGCCGCGGTCGATGAGCGGGTGTAGCTCAGGGGTAGAGCACAACCTTGCCAAGGTTGGGGTCGGGCGTTCGAATCGCCTCACCCGCTCCAGTTTCTCCTAAACAGGCTGGTTCTCATTCTTCGCAGTGCCCGAGCGTGTACGTCTCGTCGGGGCTTTCTGCATGTTTCCTTAAATCGGACCTGATTTAAGGATAAAAAATACGTAGCAATTCGAAGACCTTTGTACATTTGAAAGAGCGCACGGCGCCGCGGCGATCATCATAACTCGACCCAAACCACAGGAACGTCATCATGCGACAGATGGAATTCCTCGACCGCTACAGTCATTTCGCCGTTGCTGTGCTTCGGATCGTGACGGCATTGATCTTCATGGAACATGGCACGCAAAAGCTGTTCGGCTTCCCAGCCCCGCCTGAGGGCGGGCTGCCGGCGCTCTTCTCCGTGTCGGGGATCGGCGGCATCATGGAATTTGTCGGCGGTCTCCTGATCCTGCTCGGACTGTTCACCCGTCCCGTGGCTTTCCTTCTGGCTGGCGAGATGGCGGTGGCCTATTGGATGGTCCATGCACCGCAAAGCTTCTTCCCGGCTTTGAACGGTGGAGACGCAGCCATTCTTTACTGCTTCGTGTTCCTGCTCCTCGTGTTCACGGGGCCGGGCGCCTGGAGCATCGATAACGCGCTTGGCGCAAAGCGCACCGCTCAGCAATGAGAGCCGCCGCATAGCACGTTGATCGATTCAGCGCGGGACGCTGCGAGAAACCGCGCACAGTCTTTCTCACCCGCGCTGAAGAAGCGCCCCTGTCGGCGTGCAATCGCGCTCGGTCAGCTCTTCATGAAGATGTAATCTGTTTCCTGCCGCAGTGTTTCGCCTGGGCGCAGCACGGCCGTTGGGAAGCCGACGTGGTTGATGGCGTCGGGCCAGATCTGGGTTTCGAGGCAGAAGCCGGCGAAGGGGGCGTAGTAACGGCCGTCGAGGCCCGGCACCGGCACGTCCAGTTTGCTGCCGGTGTAGAGCTGAATGCCGGGTTCTGTCGTCAGCACCTCCATCGACACCCCGGAATTGATGCTGCGCACCAGCGCCACGGATCGTTTCCGCGTCCGTTCCGGCGAGAGGCAGAAATTGTGATCATAGGCGATTTTCTCCCCTTCCACCTGCCGCCGCATTGACGTGATTTCGCGGAGATCGAAGGCGGTGCCGGCAACGGCGCGGATTTCGCCGGTCGGGATCAGCCGCTCGTCCGTCGGAAGGTAATGGTCGGCCGCAATCATGATATCGTGGCCGCGCGCGTCATCTCCGCCGTCGAGATTGAAATAGCTGTGCTGACAGACATTGGCGAGCGTCGGCGCGTCGGTCTGCGATTCGTAGATCACGCTCAGCACGTCGCCGGGCTTCAGCGTGTAGGTGCAGGTGATCGTGCAATTGCCGGGATAGCCGGCGCGTCCTTCGGGGTCAGTGATCCGAAGCGTGACGCTGTCGTCCGCCCGATCGATGATCGTCCAGTTGCGCTTGGCGATGTTATCGCTGCCGCCGTGGAGATGCGTCACGCCCTTTTCGTTCAGGTCGAGCTGATGGGCCTTGCCGTCGAGCGTGAAGCGTCCGCCGCCGATGCGGTTGGCGTTGCGGCCGGGTGTGGCGCCGAAGTAGGGGGAGTGGACGGGATAACTGTCGAAATCCTCGAAACCGAGCACGAGTGGCGGCGCGTGGCCTTCAAGTCTGAGGTCCTGGATCACCGAGCCCCAGGTGATCACCTTCGCCGTCAATCCGCTGCCCCTAAGCGTGATGCGATGGACCTGCTCACCGGAAGGCAGGCGCCCAAAGATTTCCGTGTCCGTGCTCATCTTGTCTCCCCTCTCGCGGGATCATGGAAACATGCGCAGCTTCGTCCGCATCCCGCAACTCAACTCCTGGAACCGGCGGCAACCTGCGTCATTTCCAGCGGTGCGGCAACCGGAAAGTCATACTTTTCTGCGGCGGCGCTAGCGCGTCCGAAAGGCCGCGCCGCAGGTGAATTCAACGGGACGATTTCTTCGTCGCTGCCCTCTGTTCGAGGAAAAAGGGATGAACATTGTTGCGTCTAACGGTCTCCGGTGCCGATCTTCTCCAGCTCGTAAGGCGTCGTCTGGTACATCTCGTTGATCCAGTTGCCGAAGAGGAGATGCGCGTGGCTGCGCCAGCGGTTCTGCGGCGGCAGGCTCGAGTCGTTATGAGGGAAGTAATCGTGCGGCAGCTTGATCGGCACGCCCGCATCCACATCCCGGAAATATTCGTCCGACAACGAAGTCGAATCGTACTCCACATGATTGAACATGTAGAGGCGATTTCCCTTTCTTTCGTGCACGAGACAGACGCCCATCTCCTTCGAGTCCATCAGGATTTCGAGATCCGGCACATGTTCGATATCGGCGCGGCGCACCTCGGTCCAGCGCGAGACCGGGACGGCAAAATCATCCGAAAAGCCGTTCAGATAGACCGACGAGGGTTTTAGGTTCTGGTGACGGTAGACGCCGAACGCCTTTTCCTTCAGCGGATATTTTGGAATGCCATGGAAATGGTAAATCGCCGCCATCGCACCCCAGCAGACGTTCAGCGTCGAATGGACGTTCCTCGCCGTCCAATCGAAGATGCGCTTCAGCTCGTCCCAATAGGTGACGTCCTCGTATTCGAGCGTCTCCACCGGCGCACCGGTGATGATGAAGCCGTCGAACTTGCGGGCTTTCACCTCTTCCCAGGTCTGGTAAAAGGCGAGGAGATGATCCTCGGGCGTGTTCTTAGCGCGGTGCCCGCCGATGCGCACCAGCGACAATTCGACCTGCAGCGGCGAGGCGCCGATCAGCCGGGCCATCTGGATCTCGGTCTTGACCTTGTTCGGCATGAGATTGAGAAGCCCGATCTGAAGCGGACGAATATCCTGGCGGATCGCCATGGTCTCGGTCATCACCCGCACGCCTTCATGCACGAGGGTCTCGAAGGCGGGCAGTGTATCGGGTATCTTGATGGGCATGGGGTCCACTCGATAATAAAAAAAACCGGCGGCGAGATGATCGCGACCGGTCCTCGGAAATCCGTTTTTCCTCGGCCCTTTAGCGATTTCTTTAACGTGGCTGCAAGCCGGCCGGCCAAATCACCACGGATCGTTTGATAGCGCGATCAATGCCGCGCGGTCAACGAAAAAGGATTCACGGCCTCGGGCGTGCGGCGCCATCAGAGGCCAGCCAGGTCATTAGCTGGCTATCGTTTACCAACCAGCCGATGTTTGTTCCCCGCGCGGCTCCTCATTCCGCTGCCGCGACCTTCTCCCCGGTTTCGATTCGACCTAAATCATCGTGATCTAGCCGCGAAACGCCGTGACCTCGATTTCGATCAGCATTTCCGGGCGGATCAGATCGCAGACGATCATCGTCGCGGCCGGGCGGATGTTTCCGAAGGCTTCGCCGAAGATCGGAAAGACCCGATCGGCGAAGCCGGCATCGGTGACATAATAGTGGTTGCGCACCACGTCTGAAAGCGAGAATCCCGCTTGCCTCAGGGCGCCTTCGATCGTCTTCAGGCAGTTGCGTGCCTGTTCCTCGACCGTTTCCGGCATAACCATGGTGGCGTAATCATAGCCGGTCGTACCGGAGACAAAGCACCAGTCGCCCTGAACGACGGCACGCGAATAGCCTGCCGTCTTCTCGAAAGGGGAGCCAGAAGAGATGAGCTTACGCGCCATCGGCGCTCAAGCCCAGGGGCGCGATGCGGCGTTTTGCTTCTCGAAGCTGTCGATGGCGCTTGCCTTCTCCAGCGTCAGACCGATGTCGTCGAGGCCGTTCAGCAGGCAATGGCGCTTGAAGGCGTCGATCTCGAACGTGATCGAACCGCCGTCCGGACCGGTGATTTCCTGCGCTTCGAGGTCGATCGACAGCACGGCGTTGGAACCGCGGTTGGCGTCGTCCATCAGCTTGTCGAGGTCAGCCTGGCTGACCACGATCGGCAGGATGCCGTTCTTGAAACAGTTGTTGTAGAAGATGTCGGCGAACGAAGTCGAAATGACGCAGCGGATGCCGAAATCGAGGAGCGCCCAAGGCGCATGTTCGCGCGAAGAGCCGCAGCCGAAATTGTCGCCGGCGACAAGAATCTTGGCGTTCTGATAGGCCGGCTTGTTGAGAACGAAATCCGGGTTCGGCGAGCCGTCCTCGTTGTAGCGGGCTTCGGCGAAAAGCCCCTTGCCAAGGCCGGTGCGCTTGATCGTCTTCAGGTAATCCTTCGGAATGATCATGTCCGTGTCGATATTGACGACGGGCAGGGGTGCAGCGACGCCGGTGAGCTTGACGAACTTTTCCATGACTTTGGCCTTCGATTTCAGCGGAAATGTTGGGACAGCGTTTAGAGCAGTTTTGCGCCGAAATGAAGGAAAATCTGCGTGTGCGGCCGTGCTGAGGTCGATCACAGATCGATGATCGTACCGCGCCCGTCGTTCCAGATCCGTATCTCGCGTTTGGCTTCGGCCGAATTCGGGCGAGCGCGCGCATGCACCGGCTTCGCATTGAACCTTGCCGCGATGGCGCTGCCGATGGCAACGACGGCGGCGATGCCGGCGAGCGCCAAGGCAAGCGAGGCGGTGAGGACGAAGGCGGCCAGCATGATGGCGATGGCAACGGCCGTGAAGAAAACAGAGCGGATACTTTGCATGAACGTCACCTTTCTCTCCGGATGTGGGTGCTGGCGCCGCTGCTTGCAAGGGGAGAGGCTGCCGATCTCCTTGTCTTCTGCATGGTCCCTTAAATCGTGACCGATTTAAGGATAACGCCATTCAGCAATTCAAAGTGTTAGACGACCTTTGCGCGCCTGAAAGGGCGCATGGTGCTGTTGCGCAAAAACCGAAAGGCGGGCACAACGAGCGAATGACAAGAGCGATCGATCACCATCCCGTTCGCCTGCGCCGTTCGGTGCTCTGCGTTCCGGCCGACAATGCCCGCGCGCTCGCGAAGGTGCGGGATCTCGCGGCGGACGCCGTGATCTTCGATCTCGAGGATGCCGTCTCGCCGGACCGCAAGGCGCAGGCACGCAAGGCGCTTGGCCAGCATCTTGGTGCGAACCGCCCCGACGGTGAGGTGATCATCCGCGTCAATGCGTCCGGATCGGGCTTCGGTCGGGAGGATCTCACCGCAGCGCTTGCCGCCAAACCCGACGCGATCCTTCTCCCCAAGGTCGAAAGTCCCGCGGATATCCAGGCCGCTCTCGACTGGCTCGCCGAGAACGATGCGCCGGAAGACTTAAGGCTCTGGGCGATGATCGAAACGCCGCGCGGCGTCATCAACGGTCCGGCGATCGCCGAGACTGGCCGCACCGTCGGTGGCCGGCTCGATTGCGTCGTCGTCGGCCTCAATGATTTGAGAAAGGAGACGGGCGTTCCCGCTCTTTCCGGCCGCACCTATCTCATACCCTGGCTGATGCAAATTCTGCTTGCGGCGCGCGGCAGCGGGCTCGACGCCATCGATGCGGTCTTCAACGATTTCCGCGATGCCGAGGGGTTCGAGGCCGAGTGCCGGCAGGGGCACGATATGGGTTACGACGGCAAGATGCTGATTCACCCGGCGCAGATCGATGTGGCCAATCAATGCTTCGGTATCGATGAAGCGGCTATCGCCGAAGCGCACGCCATCATCAATGCTTTCGCGCTGCCGGAAAATGCAGGCAAGGGCGTGATCAATCTCAAGGGCCGCATGGTCGAGCGGCTGCATCTCGACCAAGCCGTAAAACTCGCCGCCAAGGCGGAGATCATCGAAAAACGAAAGGCAAAATCTTGAAACTCTATCGTTTTCTCACCGGCCCCGACGACGCTTCGTTCTGCCACAAGGTAACGGCCGCCTTGAACCAGGGATGGGCCCTGCACGGCGCGCCGACCTACGCCTTCAATGCCGACACCCAGCACATGCAATGCGGCCAGGCGGTCGTCAAGGAAGTCGAAGGAAAGGACTATCATCCCGATATCAAGCTGTCGGAGCAATAAGGCGATGGGTGATGGGGTGGACGCCCCCTGACGGCATCGATGTGCCAAAGTGGAGGTGTTGAACAGCACTTGGAGGAGGCGTCCGTGACTGAGGTTAGCACAATCGGGTTGGACATTGCGAAGCGGGTTTTTCAGGCGCACGGCGCGAATGCGTCGGGTGCGGCTGTTTTCAGCAAGAAGATCGCGCGCGCAAAGCTGCTTGGCTTCTTCGCCTCACAGCCCCGATGCGTCGTAGCGATAGAGGCTTGCGGCGGAGCGCATTACTGGGCGCGCGAGATCGGCAGGCTCGGCCACACGGTTCGGCTGATCCCGCCAGCCTATGTGAAGCCGTTCGTGAAGCGGCACAAGAACGATGCCGCCGATGCCGAGGCGATATGCGAGGCGGCACAACGCCCGAGTATGCGGTTTGTGGCCGTGAAGGAGGAAGAGCAGCAGGCAAGCGCCATTGTTTTCCGCGCCCGCGATCTGCTGGTTCGTCAGCGCACGCAGCTCATCAATGCCTTGCGCGGCCATCTGATGGAATATGGCTGGATCGTGCCGCAGGGCCCGTCTCACATAGCGGTGCTCATCGAGGGGATCGAGGATCCGGCCTGCCCGCTGCCGGAGAGCGCCCGTACGGCCTTGAAGGTGCTGATCGATAGCCTGCGGGTACTGGACGAGCAGATTGCCAGCCTGGATGGCGAGATCGCGCGACGCTCGCGCGAAGATGCGGTTGCCCGGCGGTTGATGACCATCCCCGGCGTCGGCCCGATCACCGCGACCGCGATCGTGGCCCTGGCTCCGCCGGCGGGAATGTTCCGCAAGGGCCGCGACTTTGCAGCCTGGCTCGGCCTTGCCCCGTTGCAGAAGTCGAGCGGCGGCAAACAGAAGCTCGGTGCCATCTCAAAGATGGGCGAGCGAACGTTGCGACGGCTGCTGATCATCGGCGCGAGCGCCGTCGTGCTGCAGGCCGGCAGACGCGGTGCGCCGACCGGATCATGGCTGGGGCAGATGATGGCGCGCAAGCCGCGCATGCTGGTGACGGTGGCGCTGGCCAACAAGATGGCGAGGATCGTCTGGGCGCTGTTGGCCAGCGGCGGCATTTATCGGGCTCCGGCCGCGGCGGCGTGATGCCGCTGCGGATGTGAGGTCGTCGCAGGCGCAGGAGGATCGAAGGAGGGTATGGCACCCAGTCGGCGAGACGGGACCGGAAGAACCAGGGCTTTCCACCGTGCTCTCAAGCACGCTTTGGGTGATTTGGATCCGGTCCGCGAACTCCCATACAGGCCCGCAGCTTTATCACTGCACCCAGAGGCCGGACAGATGGCAGCATCCGACTACGTGCTTATCCTTTCCAGAAAAAACCACTTGCGCTTGAGGGGGCGTCCACAGATGGATAGTGGTTGCCCTCACCCATAATCCCGCAGGCGGGGAAAGGAGCTTTGAATCCGGAACTCGCCGCTTGTCCTTTTCGCCCCGCTTGCGCGGAGAAGGTGGCCGGCAGGAGGGATGAGGGGCAAATGGCGAGAACAAGCCGCTCGCGCTTTAGCCGCCCACGTGTTCCACGCTCGCTTCGATCCGTTCCATGTCGTCGTCGGAAAGGCCGAAATGGTGGCCGATCTCATGGATCAGCACATGGGTGATGATATCGCCCAATGTTTCCTCGTTTTCCGCCCAGTAGTCGAGGATCGGGCGGCGATATAGCGTGATGCGGTTTGGAAACTCGCCGGTTTCCATAGTGAAGCGTTCGCCGATGCCACGGCCTTCGAAAAGGCCGAGCAGGTCGAAGGGTGTCTCGAGTGCCATGTCTTCGAAGACGTCGTCGCTCGGAAAATCGGCGACTTCGATAATAAGATCGGTCGTCAGCTGGCGAAATTCCTGCGGCAGATGGCTGTAGGCTTCAATCGCGAGCTGTTCGAATGTGGTAAGCGTCGGTGCGTGGCGTTCCCGCCAATCATCGGTCTGGTCAATGCGGGCCATGGGCACTCCTTGTTGCCCTCATATAGCGATTTTGCCTGTGTTTTTCGAGTGTCGAATTCCGTCCCGCGGCCCGTAAGGAATAAATTCTCAAACTTCGTTGTTGACTCTTTTAGCAGGCTCTGGAATCCATACGAACATAACGTGAACATCTGCATGGAGTTGACCGTCATGGCCGAGACCGCCGTGCAACGGGAAACCGTTCTTTCCCTTCGCGAAACCATCGCACGGATTGAAGACCGCAGGCTGCCGGGGATCGCTCGGGCAGCTAAGGTGAACGATTCCGCCGGTTTTCGGCGCGACAGGGAAGGGAGCTCCCGTCGCAAGGTTCTGCCCCTCGGAATCCCGCGGCTCGATGATGTGCTCGAAGGCGGACTTCCGCTTGAAGGCATGACGGAAATCCGCAATGGCGAAACCCGCGATGCCGGTGCGGCTGCCGGTTTCGTAACGGCGCTTGCGGTGCTTTATCAGCGTATGAGGACGGAGAAGGGGCATCTGGCGCCAGTCCTGTGGATCAGCCAAGCGCTTGCTTCTCGTGAGGCTGGGCATCTCTACGCGCCGGGGCTCAAGTCCTACGGGCTCGACATCAAGCGTTTTCTCTTCCTTTCGGCACGCACGGTCAAGGATGCGCTCTGGATTGCCGAAACGGCGCTTCAAGTGCCGGTCTTTGCTGCCGTCGTTCTGGAGATCCGCGGCAATCCCGCCTGTCTTGCCCTAGGTGAGAGCAGACGCCTGCATGTCAGAGCCCGGGCGGGCGGAGTGCCTCTTCTTCTTTTCCGGCAGGCGGGAGAGGAGGAGGCGAGCAGCGCCTTCTTCCGGTTTCAGATCAAGCCGGCGCCGGCCGGCGAACGCCCTCTCCCCGATGGCTTGGTGCTTTGCGGCAGCATCGGTCATCCCGCCTTTCACCTCCTTGTCGAAAAAAGCAGGGGTTACGCACCTGCTGACATCTGTCTGGAATGGAATGCCCATGACCGCCGCTTTTACCCCATCGAGCAGCACCAATCCGTCGCTCTTCAGAGAGGCGCACAGCCAGCGAATTCTGTCGATCCACTTTCCGCATCTGCCGGCCGATCGAGTAGCGCGGAATCGGTGGGGCGCCTCCTGGCTTTCTCGCGGGCGTCCTGATCATCCGCCTGTGGTTTTTGCCGCCAAGATCGACAATGCCATGCGTCTCGTGGCGCTCGACGGGCTTGCGGAACGTATAGGCTTGAAGCGCGGCCAGGGGGCTGCAGAAGCCCGCGCCATGTGCCCGTCGCTCGACGTGATTGCCGCCGATCCGGCGGCGGACCAGGCTTTTCTGGAGGGGCTTGCTGACTGGTGCGATCGCTATACGCCGCTGGTCGCGCTTGACGGAAAAGAGGGCCTGTTCCTCGATATCACCGGCTGCGCGCATCTTCATGGCGGCGAGAAGGCGCTGGTGAACGACGTGCTTTCGCGTCTTTTTTCGCTCGGCGTCGAGGCGCGGGCGACCATTTCCTCCTCTGCCGGCCTGTCCTGGGCCGTTGCCCGGTATGGCAATGCTGCCGTCATCCAGGCCGAGGATGCCGAACGGATCCTCGCCCCCTTGCCGGTTGCCGCACTGCGCCTGCCGGCGGAAACCACCGCCCTCCTCGAGCGGGTCGGGCTGAAGCAGATCGGCGACCTTCTCGAAGCGCCGCGCGCGCCGTTGGCCCGCCGTTTCGGCTCCTTGCTCCTCCTAAGGCTCGATCAGGCGAGAGGCCAGGAGGACGAGCCTCTTTCGCCCCGCCTGCCCGTGCCGAGCTTTTCGTCCGAACGCCGGCTCGCCGAGCCGCTTCAGGATGAAGAGCACATTCTCGAACTGACCCGGCATCTCGCCAAGGACCTTCGGTCCTCCCTGGAGCGACATGGCGAAGGCGGGCGTCTGTTCGAGCTTCTGCTTTTCCGCGTCGATGGCCGGGTGTTTCGCGTTCAGGCGCATGCGGCCGCCGCCTTGAATGACGTCGACCGCATTGCGGCTCTCTTTCGCGAGCGGTTGCAGGCAATCCATGATGATCTTGACGCAGGTTACGGATTCGAAATCCTGCGGCTTTCCGTCCTGCGAAGCGAAAGGCTCGATCCTGCTCAGCAGGATTTTTCCGGTGCGCCCGACGAAAGCCAGCCGCTTGCAGCCTTCGCCGACAAGGTAGCTGCCCGTTTCGGGCCGGATAGCCTGATGATTACGACCCTTGCCGAAAGCCATCTGCCGGAGCGGGCGGGCGGATTTGCAGCTTTGAGGGATGTCGCGGCGCTGATGGATTCTTCTCCAACCGAAGAAAAGACTTTTCCTGAGAACCGCCCCTTGCGGATTTTCGCTCATCCTGAACTGGTGGAGGCGACGGCCGAGGTGCCCGACGGCGCCCCCCGCAGCTTCAATTGGCGAAAGACCCAGTATCGCGTCGCCCGTGCCGAGGGACCGGAACGCATTGCCGCCGAATGGTGGCTCGATGGGGAGGGCCATCCCACGCGCGACTACTTTCGGGTCGAGGACCAGGAGGGCCGCCGTTTCTGGCTGTTCCGCGAAGGTCTTTTCGGAAGGGAGGTCTCTTCGGCCCGCTGGTTCATGCATGGAGTTTTCGCATGAGTGAGGGCCCGATCTTCTACGAGCTTGGCACGCGGACGAATTTTTCCTTCCTCGAGGGTGCGGCGCCGGCTGAGGAAATGATCGTCTTTGCCAAGAAGATCGGACTTGCCGGCCTCGGTATCGCTGACCGCAACAGCGTTGCAGGGGTCGTCCGGGCGCATGCCAAGGCAAAGGTGGAGGGCTATCCTTTCCAGCCGGGCGCCCGTCTCGTTTTTGCCGACGGTACGCCTGATATCCTGGCCTATCCCCGGAACAGGCGAGGATGGGGACATCTTTGCCGGCTGCTCAGCGCCGGGAATCTACGCTCGAAGAAAGGCGACTGTACCCTCAATCTTGCCGATCTTCTGGAGTGGCAGGAGGATCTTCTTCTCATCCTCATGCAAGGCGAAGGGCGGCCGGAACCAGAAGCGGTAGGAGGACTCCTGCAAAAATTGCAGGATCACGCGGGCGACAGGCTCTTTCTCGGTCTGACACCGCATTATGACGGTTTCGACCGGCATGATTTTGCTGTTCTTGCCGCACTCGCCCGGAAGGCGGGTGTCGGGCTTCTGGCCACCAATGACGTGCTCTACCACGACCCGCACTACAGGCCTCTTGCGGATGTCGTGACCGCAATTCGCGAACATGTGACGATCGCCGGCGCCGGCTTCCTGCTTCAGAAAAATGCCGAAAGACATCTGAAGAGCCCGAAGGAAATGGCCAGGCTTTTCAGCGATTATCCCGAGGCGATCGCTAATGCGCGAAAGTTTTTCAAACGGCTCTCCTTCAATCTCGACGAACTCAGCCATCAATATCCGGATGAAAACGCCGAAGGAGAGACACCGGCCGAAACCTTGAAAAGGCTTGTCGCCGAAGGAGCGGTCAAACGCTATCCCGACGGTGTGCCGGAAAAGGTGAAGCGGCAGATCGAATACGAACTGGAACTCATTCACGACAAGAAATACGAACCCTATTTTCTCACCGTGCACAAACTGGTGAAGTTTGCCCGCGATGCGGAAATCCTTTGCCAGGGGCGGGGGTCTGCGGCCAATTCATCGGTCTGTTTCTGTCTCGGCATCACCGAGGTCGATCCCCAGAAGTTCACGCTGCTTTTCGATCGTTTCCTGTCGCGCGATCGTGATGAGCCGCCTGATATCGATGTCGATTTCGAGCACGAGCAACGGGAAGAGGTCATCCAGCATATATACAGAACCTATGGCAAGGAGCATGCCGGCCTTACCGCTGCGGTTATCAGCTATCGGTCACGCTCCGCCGGGCGCGAGGTCGCCAAGGCGTTCGGCCTTTCAGAGGATGTCCAGTCGGCCCTCGTGAGTTCGATCTGGGGCTGGAGCACCTCGTCCTTCAGCGAAGACCAGGCGAAAGGTGCGGGTCTCGATATATCCGATCCGCTCACGAAACGCGTCCTTGCCTATGCCAGCCTTCTCATGAATTTTCCGCGACATCTGTCGCAGCATGTCGGCGGCTTCGTCATCACCCGCGATCGGCTCGACGAGGTCGTGCCGATCATGAACACGGCCATGCCCGATCGCTACATGATCGAATGGGACAAGGACGATCTCGATCATTTGAAGATCTTGAAGGTCGATGTGCTGGCGCTCGGCATGCTGACCTGCCTCGCCAAGGCCTTCAAGCTTCTGGAGGCGCATTATCATGAGCAGAAAACGCTCGCGGAAATCTATGAGGACCAGAGGCCAGTCGTTTACGACATGATCTGCCGCGCCGATACGATCGGCGTTTTCCAGATCGAAAGCCGTGCGCAGATGAGCATGCTGCCGCGCCTTCAGCCGCGCGAAATGTATGATCTGGTGATCGAGGTCGCGATCGTCCGCCCGGGCCCCATTCAGGGCAATATGGTGCATCCCTACCTGAAGCGGCGCGAAGCACAGCGTGAAAGGCAGGAGCCGGTCGAATATCCGAGCCCGGAATTGAAGGCGGTGCTGGAAAGGACGCTCGGGGTGCCGCTGTTCCAGGAGCAGGCGATGCAGATCGCGATCACCGCCGCCGGCTTTTCACCCAGCGAAGCCGATCGCCTGCGGCGCGCCATGGCGACCTTCAAGCGGACCGGCACGATTCATACCTTCAAGCAGAAGATGATCGATGGCATGGTCAGGAACGGTTACGACAAGGATTTCGCCGAACGCTGCTTCAGACAGATCGAAGGGTTTGGCGAATACGGCTTCCCCGAAAGCCATGCGGCCTCTTTCGCATCCCTTGTCTATGCCTCGTCCTGGTTCAAGGCCTACTATCCGGATGTCTTCTGCGCAGCGATCCTGAATTCGCAGCCGATGGGTTTCTATGCGCCGGCCCAACTGGTGCGCGATGCCAGGGAACACGGGGTCAAGGTACTGCCGGTCGACATCAGTCATTCGAATTGGGATGCCCTGCTTGAAGGCACAGACATGTTCGATAAGAAGGCGATCGAGCCTCGCCACGCCGGAATGCGAGATGTGATCCAGACGCAGAAGGCGGTTCGCCTCGGGTTCAGGCTGGTCAAGGGGTTGAGGCAAACGGATATGGACAGGCTTGTCGCCCAGAGGGGGCAGGGATACCGCTCCGTTCACGATCTCTGGATCCGTTCCGGACTGACCCGATCCGTCCTGGAACGCCTTGCGGATGCCGATGCCTTCCGCTCGATCGGCCTCGACCGGCGTGCTGCCCTCTGGGAGGTGAAAGCGCTGGATGAAACGTCTGCGGTCGAGCGTCTGCCGCTTTTCGATGGCGCGGGGTCCGCGGGTCTAATGGCCGAGCCAGCCGTCATCCTGCCTGATATGCTCGAAGGAGAGCATGTGGTCAATGATTACCGATACCTGACACTCTCCCTGAAAGCCCATCCGGTTTCCTTCATGCGGGACGATTTCTCGCGAATGGGCATCCTTTCCAATCGGGCTCTGGCACAGACGGCAACGGGAAGAAGGGTGACTGTGGCAGGCCTGGTTCTCGTTCGCCAGCGGCCGGGCTCTGCCAAGGGCGTCATCTTCATGACGATCGAGGACGAGACCGGTGTCGCCAACATCATTGTCTGGGAAAAGACGTTCAATAAATATCGGCGAGAGGTCATGGGTTCGCGGCTTGTGAAGGTCCGTGGCCGCTTACAGAGCGAAAGCGGTGTCATTCATGTGGTCGCCGAACATGTCGAAGACATAACGCCAATGCTCGGCCTCTTGCGCAAGGAGGCGCGGCGTTTCGCGGCCAACGAGCGAACAGACGAGGCGTTGCGGCCGACGGCAGATGCCCGTGAAAAGAAGGCACTGAAGCAATTGCGTTTGGCCTTGCCTGCCCGCACGGCTCGAGAGCAGCGCGAACAGACGGATGAAGCGGCCGATGTCATGCCGAAAGGGCGCAACTTCCATTGACGGTAGATCGCGAAAGCATCCGTGGCATTCCTCGCTTGCCTCTGTGTAAAAATGTCGCAGGTTCTTCCCTAAAAGACAAAAAATCGGAAGGGGAGATATCCTCCCTAGAATCCTCTAATGTAATGAAAATACGAAGCTTTTCCTCAAGTTTAGAATCAATCTAACTCACTGCCTCTATTCGCCCTGAGGAGTTTTTTCTTGACGGCAAATATCCTCTTTTGCTTTATAAAAATAATTCATGGCGTTGCGTTTCACAGGCAAGACGAGATGCTGGTTTGCAGCTGTAATTTCATCAGTGAAAAAGAAATCGAAGACACGATCATCAGCCTTCTCGACGAGGACTGTTGGCAGTTGATCGTGCCGGCGAAGGTCTACCACGCGATGGAAAAACGCGGCCGCTGCTGTGGCTGCTTCCCCAACGTCGTCGGCATCATCATCCGGACCACCGAGCAATATCACGCCCGTCGCGACTCGACGGAAGCCGAGATATTTGATTTCATGACCCGCCTCAAACAATTCCACGAAGCAAACCGGAGGGCGGATCTTGAAAGGCGACATAAAGGTCATCGAGCAGCTTAACGAAGCGCTCTTTCTCGAACTCGGTGCGGTTAATCAGTACTGGCTGCATTACCGTCTCCTCCAAAACTGGGGCTACACACTCCTGGCCAAGAAAGAGCGTGCCGAATCCATCGACGAAATGCACCACGCGGACAAACTCATCGACCGCATCATCTTCCTCGACGGCCACCCCAATCTGCAGACCGTCGCACCCTTGCGCATCGGGCAGAACGTTAAGGAAGTTCTGGAAGCCGATCTCGCCGGCGAATACGACGCCCGCAGCGCCTACAAGAATTCCCGCGACGTCTGTCACGCCGCCGGCGATTATGTCTCCATGAAGCTCTTCGAGGAACTGCTCGCCGACGAGGAAAGCCACATCGATTTCCTCGAAACCCAGCTCGATCTGCTCAAAAAGATCGGCGAGGCAAAATACGGCCAACTCAACGCCGCCCCTGCCGACGAAGCCGAGTGAATTTTCTGACCCACTGCATAATTCCCTAAATCGGATCCGGCTTAAGGACAAAATTATGCATTAATTCCAAACGTTGCAGCGACCTTGCGTCTGAAAAGACGCGCGGCGCTGTATTTGAAAGATTTACAACACCGCGCGTCCAACGCGCGGAGTTTTCTTGTCATCTGAGACCTGCCGCCGGCGCCGCGATCGATCCGGCCGCGGTCAGCTTATGAGATGGGAAAAAGCCGCAATGACCTCTTCATAGACCTTGCGCTTGAAGGGCACGATCAACTCCGGCAATTCGCGTATCGGCTTCCACTCCCAGGCATCGAATTCCGGATCATGGCCGCCTGGCGGTGGGTTGATGGCGATCTCGCTCTCATCGCCCTCGAAGCGGAAGGCGTACCAGCGCTGCGTCTGGCCGCGGTACTTGCCCTTCAGACCAATACCGATGAGATGCGGTGGCAGATCATAGTTGATCCAGTTCGGCGCCTCGGCGAGCAGCGAGACCGAGTGGATGCCGGTTTCTTCATAGAGTTCACGATAGGCGGCCTTCAGCGGATCTTCATCTTTGTCGATGCCGCCCTGCGGCATCTGCCACCGCTGCGGTGAACCGTCGTATTCCGAATTGCCGACGGCGACCCGATGCCCGGCCCAGACAAGGCCCTGGCGGTTCAGGACCATGACACCGACGCAGGGCCGGTAGGGCAGGTCCTCCGCCTTCACAACCTTGCCTTTATCCTTGCTCATGCTTGCTTCCCTTCCTTGGCCGGATCCGGCGATTTTGATCACCCGAGATCACCCACCGATCGGTTCCGATGCGTAAGCGGCCGGATGCGAACGCAAAATGGTTCACAGCCAGACGTTTGAGATCAGCCCTTGCATCTCCCCTACAGCGCCTGCCTCTTTCAGACGCACAAAGGTCGCTGTAGCACTTTGAATTGCTGCATGTTTTTATCGTTAAATCGACTCCGATTTAACGGAACATGCAGTAACTCATCTTTGTTGCGGATCGTTGACGAGTGCGGAAACGCCGACGAATTCGATGCCGCGGCCGCCGGCTTCCTCCATCCATTTTGCAATCGTTTCGACGCTTTCGTCGAAGGCGGAAGCGACGCCGATCGCGCCGCCGTTGCGCCGCGCAATGCGCTCGAGTTCATCAAGCTTGCGCAGGATCGCGCCGCGGCTGATCTCGCCGTCGACTACGAGATCGGCGTAGCCGTGCGGCACATCGAAGGCGCCGGCGAGGGTCCCGGAGAGCGATTGCGCCGAGGTGCCGTCGTCGAGGAACAGCAGCCCCCGCTTACCGAGGTCGCGCATCACCGGTTCGAGTGCGTCGGCTTCGGAGAGGAAGCGACCGCCGAGATAGTTCATGATGCCGGTGTAATTGGTGATCTCACCCATGCTCCGGTGCAATTCGGCCAGGTTTTTTGTCGCGCTCAGGGAGACGCGAAGCGCCCGAGGACCCGGGTCGTTGTCCGGGTAGTCGAACGGCTCCATCGGGATTTGCAACAGGATCTCGTGGCCGTCGCGCCGTGCTTCCTGCATCCAGCGCTGCAGGCTGTTGCCGGCTGCAGCGAAGGCAAGCGTCACCTCCGGCGGCAGCTCATTTATCGCGCGCTGCGTTCCCGTCTGGCTGAGACCCAATCCGCCGACGACAAGGCCGATGCGGACGCCGCGCGCGCCGGACCAGGGACGCGCATATTGATCCATTGGCCGCGATCCGTCCGGGCCGACAATCGGCAGCCGGCCCTGCGGACTGTCCTCGAGCAGATGCTCGTTCGGAAGCGCTGCCATGCGGGGATCCTGACCTCGGGCCGATCCGGTACTGATCAGCGCCGGACCATCGCTCTCGCGCGATCGCGGCGTGTATTTCGTCACCGTCGCACCGTCATTGGTCAGCATTTCCTCGACATGGACTCCGGAGAATGCCCCGTTGGGACGAAGCGAGGCGGCGCCGTTCCCTCGCGGTTGGCCGGGCTCAGCTAAGGGTGCCGCCTGCCCGGAGGAAGCGATGGTCGTCTCGGAACCATCCGGCGCGCCGGGCGCGCGGGTCAGGCCGTCAGGTGAGAAGGCGCTCCAACCCGAAACGCCAATGATGGCGAGCGCAAAGATGCAGAGGGAGGAATAGCCGATCGTTCGGCGCAGATCGTATTTGCGCGCCGGTCTCTCCTTTCGGCTTTGGCCAAGGGGGGCATTGAGATCGGTTCCCAAATGGAGCCTCGGTCGACCTGAAGGAAAGTTACCGGTGAGGAATGCGCCGTGTACGAAGAATCAGCGGATTCGGCTGCATTGCCGTGCATAATATAAAGGCGCCGGGTTGAACAGCCCGGCGCCTTTGTTTGTCTGAAGTGCCGTTGCGGTTCCCCGGATCTGTCCGCGGAACCGCAACGGGGATTTACTTCTTGAGTTCGGCCTGCTCGGGGCTGGCCGGGAAGGACGGATCCGTCTTCTTGCCACGGAGCAGATCAAGCGCATAGTTGAGCTGCAGATCATCCTTGGTTTCCGGCGGCACATAGGCAACAGAACCCGATCCCTCGTCGGTCTCGTTCTGGCCCGTGATATGGCCGCGCAGATCGGACTCGCCCTGTGCTTCCACCTTGCCCAAGAGTTCCGGCGGCAGCGGCTGCTCGACCTTGATGTCCGGCGTAATGCCAGTACCTTGGATCGACTTGCCGGACGGCGTGTAATAGAGCGCCGTCGTCAGACGTAGCGCGCCGGCCTCGCCCATCGGAATGATCGTCTGAACGGAACCCTTGCCGAAGGAACGCGTGCCGAGAACGGTCGCGCGCTTGAGATCCTGAAGAGCACCCGCAACGATTTCCGATGCCGATGCCGAGCCACCGTTGACGAGCACGACAACCGGCTTGCCATCGCTCAGATCGCCCGGTGTCGCATTGAAGCGGCGGGTCTCGTCCGGGTTGCGGCCGCGGGTCGAAACGACCTCGCCGCGCTCCAGGAAGGCATCCGAAACGTTGATCGCCTGATCGAGCAGACCGCCCGGATTGAGGCGCAGGTCAAGGACATAGCCCTTGAGCTTGTCGGCGGGAACTTCCGTCTTGATCTTCTCGATGCCTTTCTTCAGGTCGTCGAAGGTCTTCTCGGTAAAGGAGATCACCCTGAGATAGCCGACATCACCCTCGGTGCGGACCTTGACCGCACGTACCGCGATCACGTCGCGCACGATCGTCAGTTCGATCGGCTTTTCCGCGCCCTTGCGAAGAATGGTCAGTTTGATCGGCGTGCCAACGGCACCACGCATCTTGTCGACCGCTTCCTCGAGCTTCAGGCCGCGAACATCCTGTCCGTCGATCTTCGAGATGAAATCGCCTGCGAGCACGCCGGCGCGGGCGGCAGGGGTATCGTCGATCGGGCTCGTCACCTTGACGAGATCCTCTTCCATCGTGACCTCGATGCCGAGGCCGCCGAATTCGCCGCGCGTCTGGGTGCGCATATCCTCCGCATCGGCCGAATTCATGTAGCTCGAATGCGGATCAAGCGAGGAGAGCATGCCGTTGATGGCATTCTCGATCAGCTTGTCGTCCTGCGGCGGCGTCACGTATTGCGCGCGCACGCGCTCGAACACGTCGCCAAAAATTGCCAGTTCGCGGTATGTCGACGAATTGGCCGCCACGGCCGGCATGGTTGCCGAATAGACGACGCCCATCGCAGTCGCACCCATCAGCGCCCCGACCAGAACAAGTGAAGCTCTACGTATCATTTCGCGCCTTTCCAACCTCTGCTGCGGTCCACCACGGTCGGGAATCAACCGGTTTCCCGTCTTTTCGGAATTCAATGTAAAGCGTTGGCCTGTCCGTTTCCAGCGCCAAGGCCGCCGCACTCGCGACTCTTTTTGCACCCATCGTCGCCAAGGGCTCGCCTGCGACGACGAATTGCCCGGGTCGGACGCTGACATTTTCCATCCCGGACAGCACGATGTGATAGCCGTCGCCCGGATTGAGAATGATCATCTGCCCGTAGCTGCGGAAACTGCCGGCATAGACGATCCATCCGTCGGCCGGCGTGGTCACCAGCGCGCCTGCATTGGTCTCCAGCATGGCCCCCTGCAGCGAGTGCCCGGTGCCGTCCGCATCACCAAACTGCCGCAGGAGCGATCCCGCGACGGGATAGGCGAGCCGGCCCCGCAGCTCAGAAAAGACGTATGCGGGGGCAATGCGGTTTTTGTCGGGCACCGCGCTGCGGGCGAGCTCGCGTGCCGCTTCCCGTTCGGCCTCGCTCATCCGCAGCCGCTCCTCCTCCTGCGCGCGCGCAGCCGCGGCCGCATCGCGTACCGAGGAAATCTCGTTCTCGAGGGATGAGATCAGCCCTTCGAGATTGGTCGCCTGCAGCGCCAGCTCTTCGGCCTTGCGCTCTTCCGCCGCGAGTTCGGTTGCGTTCTGCCGGCGCAATTTCTCCTTTTCGGCGACCAGCATCGACATGCGGCGCTCTTCTTCGAGATTGGCGGTCATCGCTGCGGTCAGTTCTTCGCGCTGGCCGGCGATACCGCTGCGGATCTCGGCGAGCGCCTTCAGGTCGGCGACGAGGCTGTCGGTTTGCTCGCGTATTTCGGGAACCACCGCGCCGAGCAGGATGGCGCTGCGGACCGAGGCCAATGCGTCTTCCGGCTTCACCAGGATCGCCGGCGGCGGATTTCGGCCCATGCGCTGCAGTGCGGCGAGCACCTCGGCAAGCAGGCCACGCCGGGCTCTGAGCGAGCCCCGCACCACGTCCTCCTTGACGCGCAGGTCGCGGAGCTTCTTTTCGCCGTCGGCAATCTGCTGCTCGAGCCCTTGCCGCTTCTTTGCCGAATCGATGATTGCGGCGCGCAACGCCTCGTTGCTCTTGTCAATGTCGGCGATCGTCTGCTCGAGAGCCTCGGCGCGCTCACGCGATAGCGTAATCGTCTTCGACAGCGCCTCGAGCTCACTGCGCGTGCTGTCGCGCCGGAGCGCCAGGTTGGCTGCCGGGTCGGGCGGACCCTGTTGCGTCGCGGCTGCACCGGGAGCTGCGTCGACAGCCGCATCCTGGGCCAGGGCCGGGGTGACGATCGACAGAAGAACCGCTGCCAATGCCGTGCGCCGGCCGATCCGCCGCGCGGCAGACCTCATCCGGCTCAATTCGGCTTTTTTCCTCGCGCGCGTCATGCTGTCTCGTGGGTCTGCGAAATAAGTGAGCAAAGCCTAATCTGATTTGGCGAAGCCCACCAATACATATTCTCGTTATCGCTCGCTGCTACAGCGACCTTTGTGCGTCTGAAAAGGCGCACGGTGCTGTAGGTGGGGTTCAGGCCCGATGATAGGGATGGCCCGATAGGATCGTCACGGCGCGATAGAGCTGTTCGGCGATGAGGATGCGCACAAGCTGGTGCGGCCATGTCATCTTGCCGAGGCACAGCACGGCGTCGGCGTGCGCATGGAGCCCCGGATCGAGCCCATCGGCGCCGCCGATCGCGATCATCAGGTCGCGCTTGCCGCTGTCCCTGAACGTCCCGAGCAGGGAAGCGAAGCCTTCCGAATCGACCGCCTTGCCACGTTCGTCGAGCAGGACGAGAAGACTGCCGTCAGCAAGCGCCTTTTCAAGCTGGGCCGCTTCCTCGCGCTTGCGCGTCTCCGCGTTGGCCGCGCGGCTCTCGTTAACTTCTACAACGCGAGCGAGTTCGAGGCCCACGGCCGGCCCCGCCCTGGCAAAACGATCGAAATAGCGGGCCGCGAGATCCTTTTCCGGCCCCGCCTTCAGGCGGCCGACTGCGAAAAGCCCGATACGCATGAGCCGTTATGTCCCCACCGGCGCCAGATCGACAAGGATTTCGATCGGCAAAACCCATTCTCGCTGCCATCGGCCCGCTCGGGCAATGACAGCCGCATTTCAATCCGGCACCGGTCGTCGCTCCGTACCGAGGTTATGGGTCAGGTACGGGCGGCGCGTCTCAGTGCAGGGTGCTGTCCTCGATCTCCGGGGCGGCCCACATCTTTTCGATGTTGTAGAACTCCCGGATCTCGGGCCGGAAGATGTGAACGATCACATCGCCGGTATCGATCAGCACCCAGTCACCACTCTCAAGACCTTCCACGCGGGCCCTGCCAAGGCCATCGTCCTTCAGGTCCGTGATCAAGTGGTCGGCAATCGCCATCACATGCCTGTTCGATCGCCCGGAGACGACGACCATGAAGTCTCCCAGCGCCGATTTTCCGGCAATATTGATGGTAACGATATTTTCTGCCTTCGAGTCCTCTAGGCTTTCGAGGACCAGTTGAAGCGCACGGACAGCGGCTTCGTCGCTTTCTTCCGTGCTGCGCGGGAATGCGGCAATCGCATATCCCTTGGCGTGTGCTGTTGTCAGGGTTTTTCCTTTCCAAATGAACAGAACAAGCACGTCCGATTCGAAATTTACAGCGTGCGCCGTTTCAGACGCACAAAAGTCGCTGTAACACTTTGAACTGCTGCATGGTTTAACCCTCAATCGATCTAAGGAACCATGCAATAGCGTCGAACCGTCCGTAAATGTAGGCACCAAACCAGTGCAGTTTCAAGACACGAGACGTGAATCATGGGAATTCACCCGGATTTGGCCGAACGAAGCGCCGTCGAGCTTAGCGGAGAGCGGGGTCCGTGAATGAAAGTCCAGGCCGGCGCCCGACGGAAGGGGAGAGCCGGTGCATGGTCTTCGTCGATGCGCGCATAGCCGAAAGTCCGTGCCATGCGAGAGGACAGATAGGCGAGCGTCGAACCCGGCCGGTCGATCACCGCGATCGGGAACATGCAGACAATTCGGCGCCAATTCTGCCAGCGGTGAAAGTTCATGAGATTGTCCGCCCCCATGATCCAGACGAAGCGCACATCGCGATTGCGGGCCCGGACGATTTCGAGAGTGCGGGCGGTATAGCTCTGGCCGAGCGCCTGCTCGAAGGCGGTGACCTTGATGCGCGGATTGATGGCGATTTTTTCGCTGAGCGCGATCCGCTCCGCCAGCGGCGCCAGATTATTCTGGTCTTTCAACGGGTTGCCCGGTGTCACTATCCACCAGAGCTGATCGAGCCCGAGCTTGCGCAGCGCCGTATCGGCAACGAGGACATGGCCTTCATGGGGTGGATTGAAGGAACCGCCGAACAGGCCGACGGTCATGCCGCTTTCGACATGCGGCATGCGCAGATAGTGCGCATTCACTTCGGTGAGCCTGTTCAGGGCCGCACCTGCCCCGTGCCGCGCACGCGGTATTTGAACGATGTCAACTGTTCGACGCCGACGGGCCCGCGCGCATGCATCTTGCCGGTGGCGATGCCGATCTCGCCGCCCATGCCGAACTCGCCGCCATCGGCGAACTGCGTCGAAGCATTGTGCAGGAGAATGGCGGAATCGATTTCCGCGAAGAAGCGCTCGACAACGGCGGGATCTTCGGCAATGACGGCCTCCGTGTGGGCGGAAGACCAGCTATCAATGTGCTCGATGGCGCCGGAAATGCCGTCGACGAGTTTTGCCGAAATGATCGCATCGAGATATTCGGTCGCCCAATCCTCAGGACTTGCCGGCTTTAAGCCGGGCAGCAGATCCTTCAGCTCTTCCGAAACCCGCACCTCGCAACCCGCGTCGGCGAGCGCCTGCAGCAGCGGCTTTGCCAGCCGGGCGGCGGCGTTTCGGTCGATCAGCAGCGTTTCGGCTGCGCCGCAGATGCCGGTGCGGCGCATCTTGGCATTGACGACGATATTTTTCGCCATGTCGAGGTCGGCGGAGGCATCGACATAGATGTGGCAAAGGCCCTCCAGATGGGCGAAGACCGGCACCCGTGCCTCGTTCTGCACGCGGGCGACGAGACTTTTTCCGCCGCGCGGCACGATCACGTCGATCGCCGCGTCGAGACCGGAAAGCATGGCGCCGACGGCGGCGCGGTCGGCGACCGGCACCATTTGAATCGCGTGTTCCGGCAGTCCCGCCGCCTTCAGTCCTTCGACGAGGCAGGCATGGATCGCCCGCGACGAATGGAAGCTGTCGGAGCCGCCGCGCAGGATCACCGCATTGCCCGCCTTAAGGCAAAGCGCGCCGGCGTCCGCCGTGACATTGGGGCGGCTCTCATAGATCACGCCGATGACGCCGAGCGGCGTGCGCACCCGTTCGATGTGCAGCCCGTTCGGGCGGTCCCATTCGGCGATCACGTCGCCGATAGGATCCTTGAATTCGGCGATCGCGCGAATGCCGTCCGCCATGTCACGGATCCGGTCGCCCGTCAGCGTCAGCCGGTCGATGAAGGCCGTCGCGACACCGGTCTCACGGGCGTTTTCCAGATCGATCGCATTGGCGGCCAGGATTGCCTCGGTGCTTGCGACGATGGCGCTTGCCATGGCGATCAGGGCTGCATGCTTGCGCTCGGCGCTCGCGATGGCGAGCGGCCGGCTGGCAGCCTTGGCGCGGCGGCCGATTTCCAGCATGATCGCGTTGACCTCCTTGCCGTTCTCGACCGTGTCAAGCATGGACCTCGCCCTTCCTCTCGTCGCTTCCGTCTTCCGGTCTTCCGTCTTCTGGGCGCACGCCGGCTGGCGCCGTCATCACCATATCATCGCGATGCACCATGGCGGCTCGACCGGCATAGCCGAGGATCGCGGCGATTTCGGCTGATTTCTTGCCTGCGATCTGGCGCGCTTCGTCGGCATCGTAGCCGGCGAGCCCGCGGGCGATCTCGCGGCCGGAGGCGCCGAGGATCGCGATCGTGTCGCCGCGGCTGAATGCGCCCGTCACCTGGCGGACACCGGCCGGCAGCAGGCTCTTGCCGGACCGCAAGGCGGTCTCCGCTCCAGCATCGATCGTGAGCGAGCCCGCCGGCAGCAACTGCCCGGCGATCCAGGTCTTGCGCGCAGTGACGGGCGAACCGGAGGGGGCGAACCAGGACGAACGAGCGCCGGCCTCTATCGCGGCGAGCGGATGTTCCGGCTTGCCCGAGGCGATGATCATCGCGCAGCCCGCAGTGGTGGCGATCTTGCCGGCGTCGATCTTGGTGCGCATGCCGCCGCGCGAAAGCTCCGACGCGGCCCCACCGGCCATAGCCTCGATTTCCGGGGTGATCTCTGCAATCGTCTCGAGGAAGCGGGCGTCGGGATCAAGATGCGGCGGCGCGGTGTAGAGGCCGTCGATGTCCGAGAGCAGGACGAGAAGATCGGCCCCGACCATCGTCGCCACCCGGGCGGCGAGGCGGTCGTTGTCGCCATAGCGGATCTCGGTGGTCGCGACCGTGTCGTTTTCGTTGATGATCGGCACCGAACCGAGCTTCAGCAACTGGCTGATCGTCGCGCGGGCGTTGAGGTAGCGGCGGCGCTCTTCCGTGTCGCCGAGCGTCAGCAGGACCTGACCCGCAATGATGGCGCCGCTGGAGAGGCTTTCCGACCAGGCGCGCGCCAGTGCGATCTGGCCGACGGCTGCGGCCGCTTGGCTTTCCTCAAGCTTCAAGGCGCCTGCCGGCAGGTCGAGAACGGTGCGGCCGAGCGCAATGGCGCCCGAGGAGACGACGAGCACTTCCACGCCCTTCGCCTTGAGCGCGGCGATATCGGCGCACATGGCGTCGAGCCAGGCTTTCCTGAGGCCCGTCTTGCGGTCAACGAGCAGGGCCGAGCCGATCTTGATAACGATCCGACGGTACTTTTGCAGGGCTTTGCGGGTCGTTGTCATCTCAGGCCTTTTCCTCGCCGGACTTGGCGGCGGAGATGACGCTGCGAAGCGCTCGCAGCGCCTCCGTCATGCCTTTGTTGGTAACGGCGGAGATCAACAGCGGCGGCGCGCCGCAAGCCTTGGCCAGTGCCTTCGACTTCACCTTCAGCTCTTCGTCGTCCAGGACGTCAATCTGCGCCAGCGCCACAATCTGCGGCTTGTCCTCCAATCCGCCGCCATAGGCTTCCAACTCGTGCTTCACGGTCTTGTAAGCTTTCGCAACGTCCTCCTCCTGCGCGGAAACCAGATGCAGCAGCACGCGCGTGCGCTCGACATGGCCGAGGAAACGATCGCCGATGCCGACGCCCTCATGGGCGCCTTCGATCAGGCCTGGAATGTCGGCGATGATGAACTCCTGGCCGTCGACGGTCGCAACACCAAGGTTGGGATGAAGCGTCGTGAAGGGATAGTTGGCGATCTTCGGCCGCGCACGGGTGCAGGCGGCGAGAAAGGTCGATTTGCCGGCATTCGGCAGGCCGACGAGGCCGGCGTCGGCAATCAGCTTCAGCCTGAGCCAGATGGTCTTTTCCTCGCCCTCGAGGCCCGGATTGGCCCAGTTCGGCGCCTGGTTGGTCGAAGACTTGAAGTGGGCATTGCCGAAACCGCCATTGCCGCCGGCGGCGAGCCGGTAGCGCTGGCCCTCGGTCACCATGTCGATGATCAGCGTTTCGTTGTCTTCCTCGAAGATCTGCGTGCCGACCGGGACCTTCAGCGTCACGTCGGCGCCGCCAGCGCCCGTGCGATTGCGGCCCATGCCGTGCATGCCGGTCTTGGCCTTGAAATGCTGCTGATAGCGAAAGTCGATCAATGTGTTGAGACCGTTGACGGCCTCGACCCAGACATCGCCGCCGCGGCCGCCGTCGCCGCCATCCGGGCCGCCGAACTCGATAAACTTCTCGCGGCGGAAGGAGACGGCACCTGAGCCGCCATCTCCTGACCGGATATAGACTTTTGCTTCATCGAGAAATTTCATCTGGCTGCCATCTGTTTTCTGTATCGGCTATTTTGCCGCCATCGATATAGGCGGTTACCTTGGAGGTCAAAGACTATCGTGCGCTTCGTAAGCTACAATATTCAATACGGCATCGGTCTCGACCGGCGCTTCGACCCGGAGCGGATTGCCGCCTCTGTTCGCGAAGCCGATATCATCGCCCTGCAGGAGGTGACGCGCAACTTCCACCGCAACGGCAATGCCGATCTCGTCTCGGCCCTCGCAGAGTTGCTTCCCGGCTATTTTTCCGTCTTTCACGCGCCCTGCGACATCGATGCCGGCTCGTCGATCGAAAACGGCCGTGCCGTCAACCGCCGCTTTCAGTTCGGCAACATGATCCTTTCGCGCTGGCCGATCCTTTCGACGCGGCTGATCATGCTGCCGCGCACCCGAACGGTCAGCCCCATGAACCTGCAGCGGGGCGCGACGGAAGCGCTGGTCGCCACCCCCACCGGCCCATTGCGTGTCTACTCCGTCCATCTCGACCATGTCCTGCCGGCCGAGCGCATCGCCCAGATCGAGTGTCTGAAGCAGCGGCTCGTCAACTATCCGCTGGAGGGTGGCGCCATTTCCGGCGCTGCCGATTTCGGCTTTGCCGAACCGCCGCATCCGGAAGACTTCGTGGTCATGGGCGACTTCAACATGGAGCCGGAATCGCCCGAATACAATGTCATGACCGGGACTTCCGATGCCTTTTACGGGCGGTCGCTCCGCGTCGGCAATCCGGTCGACGCGCTTGCCCATCTCGGCCGGTTGACACCGGAAAGCTATAGCTGGATTGATCCGGACGATCCCGAAAGGCGCCTGCATCTCGACTATTGCTTTCTCAGTGCCGGTCTTGTCTCCCGCCTCAAGGACGCCTGGACCGATTACGACGCCACCGGATCCGACCATTTGCCCGTCGGTATTGAACTCCATTGAATCATGCCTCCGCCAAAGCAAAGTTTTGGCGGAGGCTATCGTCAGGCCGGCCGCCGCAGGTCCGCTGCCGCTAGCCGCGTCTCTATATGCGCGACCATCGCGCTCCGGGCGAGCGCGTAGATCTGGCTGCAGCCGGTGACCTTGAAGCCAAGCTTCTCCTGCACCTTGAGCGAGGCCGGATTATCGGCGAAGACGCCCGAATGCAGCACCGCGTCCGGCATGCGGCGGAAGAAGCGTTCGACCGCGGCGTAAACCGCTTCGCTCGCCAGCCCCTTGCCCCAATAGAACCGGTTCAGCCAGTAGCCGACATGCCACTGGCCGTACCTAAGCTCGATACCAACGCAGCCGATATGGACGTCGTCGCCGGTGGTGATGGCGAGCGTCCAATCCGGCAGGACGTTGGCGGCCTGGCGGTTCAGCCAGTCGAGCGCATCCTGCTGGTGATAGGGTGCGGGCACCCGTGCCAGCATCCGAGCCACCTGGAAGTCGCCAAGCGACTCGGCGATCGCCTGCGCGTCAGCGAGGCGGTGCGGCCGGAGCCGCAGCCGCTCGGTTTCGATGATGGGGCAGGGGCCGGGATTGGGGCGGACGGCGATCCGCGACCGTTCGGAAACGAGCGCATTCATCGCGTGCCTCCCCAGCTTCTCAGCGAAACCCAGGTCTTGCGGTCGAGCCGGTACCATTCGACAGCGACCATGCCGCCGAGCGCCAGGCTGTCGATCATGCCCGAGCCCTGGAACTGGAAGCCGCACTTCTGGATGACTCGACGCGAGGCGATGTTCATGACGCGGCAGCGTGCATCGATCTGATCGATGTCGCGGGTGCGGAAGCCCATGTCGGTCAGCGCCTGCGCCGCTTCGGTGGCGTAGCCCTGGTTCCAGTAGGGTTCGCCCAACCAGTAACCGAGCTCCGCCGTCTTGCCGTCGGGATGCGGCTCGATGCCGCAGCAGCCCAGAAATGCGCCATTGTCCGCTTTGGTGATCGCGTAGACGCACTTGCCAATCGTGCCGGCTTTCGCGCGTCGCACGAAATCGGCCGCGTCCGCCGTGGTGTAGGGGTGCGGCATGCGCGAGACCATCGTGGCGATATTGGCGTTATTGGCAAGATGGGCAAGGGCGTCGATATCGTCTTCGTGGGGCGCGCGCAGAACGAGCCGGGGCGATAACAATATCGGGCAATCGGTCCTTGACCGCTGAGGCCTCAGCCTTTGTTCGGGAGACCGTGATTGGTCTTCCCTCAACAGCTCGGTTTGCATGGTTCATCCTCCAGAGACGAGAAAAGGGGAGTTGGGTATTGCCCCATCTCCCCTTTGAAGTCTGGCTTTTGAACCTTGCGGTGCGTCAGCCGGGTCGATGAGACGCCGGCTGTTTTAGAGCGCTACCGGCTTATTCCGCTGCTTCCGCTTTCGGCATTACAGACACGTACACGCGACCATTGGCCTTCGTACGGAAGTCCACGTTACCTGCCGTAAGCGCAAAAATCGTATGGTCCTTGCCGAGGCCGACATTGGCGCCCGCGTGCCACTTCGTGCCGCGCTGGCGCACGATGATGTTGCCTGGAATGACGGCTTCGCCGCCGAACTTCTTCACGCCAAGGCGCTTGGACTCAGAATCGCGACCGTTGCGCGACGAACCGCCAGCTTTCTTGTGTGCCATTGGTGTTCTCCTTTAAACCTTCGATCCCGGAACTCAGTTTGCAGCAGCTTCAGCGGCGGCTTCGGTCTTCTTCGAAGACTTCTTCGCCTTGCCGCCGGCAGCAGCGATGTCCAGGATGCGGACGGTCGTCTGATGCTGGCGATGGCCGCGCGAACGCTTGGAGTTCTGGCGGCGGCGCTTCTTGAAGGCGATGACCTTCTTGGCGCGGCCCTGGTCCACAACTTCGGCGCTGACGACGGCACCTTCGACAAACGGAGCGCCGATGGTGGCATCGGCGCCGACGCCGACCATCAGGATCTCGGTGAATTCAATCTTGTCGCCAGCAACGCCTTCCAGCTTTTCGATGGTGATGACGTCGTCGGCCGCCACGCGGTATTGTTTACCGCCGGTCTTGATGACTGCGAACATTCGTTATCCTTTCATGTTCGGTCCGGCTCTTTGCTTGAAACAGCAAGGCCGTCTTTTTATCAGTCGATGGTTGAGCAGAGCGCTTCGGGAGACCCCTTGAACTCTGCCGGTGAACGGGCACAAATTCTACCCGGCGCGGTGCGGGCAGACCACACCACTTCATTGCGCGAATTACGGGAATCGCTCTTTGCTGTCAAGGCGAAAGCCGCCATATTGAAAGATATTCTTCCTCCTGCCCCTTGCCAGCGACAGAAACTGCCGCTATGAACCCGACCGCGCCGACAAGGCGCCAACCGGCCCCGCGGAGAGGTGGCAGAGTGGTTGAATGCACCGCACTCGAAATGCGGCATGGGTGCAAGCCCATCGGGGGTTCGAATCCCCCCCTCTCCGCCATAAACATTACCGCTATTATCCTCGCCCTTATGTGACTGTTCGATCGCCTTAATCTTGGCCGCATCCGCACATCGGAGGGCAGCGGGTCAAAGCGGTGGCGGCTGGCATCAGCCGCTCTGCGCCAAGATAGCTGCCCTGTTTTGAGCCAAAGCATCCGACGCCCAAGGCGCCCACAACTCCGAGGGGGGCAACTAGAGCCAGCCTCCGGCTTCCTCGCCAACAACTTCTGATTTCCCAACAGCGGCGCACGCGGTCGTCAGCAGTCAGATCCAGGCTGCCAACTTTTCGTAATCTCTTTCTGTCAGGACGTTCTGAAGCAAGCGTTCATCGCTCCAGCCGCTGAATTCAATTAGGCTTTCGAGAATGCCAGTCTCGACGGCGTGATCGTAAAGCCAGTCGAAGTCCTTGCGTTTCGCCGCCTTGGATATGGCAAAGCGCTCGTCGGACAGAAGAACTCCGAGAAAGGCGTTCTGAAAGGCTTCGACAAATCGCGGTGCCGAGGATAACGGATTTGTTGATCGTTGTTGCATCCGCGAGGTGCTGCACCTGCGCGGCGGTCTGCGCGGCAGCTTTTCTCAGATCGTGGCCATAGTCGCGCTGGCTAAGCCCCGGCTTGCAATGCTTCTGGAATGCGCCGCGGATGAAGAGGCGTCACAGAAGCGATCGAGATCGTCGGGTGCGGTTGGTGGCGTCAAAGGTCCATCGATGGCAATCACGGCGAATGGCGTCGAGGCCGGAATGTGATGCTGTCGGCGGTCCCAATCGCTGTGCATCTTTGCCGAGCCGCAGTCGTCTCCAGCGCTCCAGGCGATGCCGGTGGCGGCGGGCGTAAGCGGGAGTAGCCAACGTCGACGCCGAGCAGTGCGATTTTACCGAACCTCATTTATTCTTCGACCGAACGCTTCTTGCACGGGGGCGTCAACACCTCCGCAAAGCGGACGTGTCGTCCGTTCATCCGGCACAAATCGTCATCCTCTCCCAGACCGGTCAATTCTCCCAAATAAATAGGCTAGACCACGTGGTCTACAGTGCTGTGCGTCTTTTTAGATGGCCACCATGCAGTAGGCCGCCTCGATTCATGTTGCAGGAGCGCGGCTTTCCGCGCTCGAAATACCGGAACATCCATCAATCCGCGGCATTCTTCCGCAACCACACTTCCAATGCAGCGATCACCGTCAATCTCAGGCTTGCATTCAGGCCAAGCGCGCGAGCCAGCGAGCGGTCGTCGGAGGGGAAACCCATTTCGCGCATCACGTCGTCGGGCGTGAGTCGCCGCCGGGCCATGATCGTTTTGATCTCGGCGATCGTGGAGGCAAGCAGGTAGCGGCCGGTTGCAATGCGGGTTTCCGTGGCCCGGAAATTGGCAGGCGGCGAGGGGGTGGAGAATGATGTCGCGTTCGCGGGCATCGCGCCTGTGGCCGCGAGCCAGGTCAGGAACGTGTCGCGCTCGGTATCTGTAGCCTTCGCCCAGGAATTCTTCAGCTTATCGAGCCGGCTTCGCTCCGGCTTCAGGCCGGCGAGGACGAGGGCTTTGCGCAACGACGGGATCTTGCCGGCCAGGAAGGCGGCGTGCACGTCCGGAAACTCGGTCTTGAGCCGTTGGAGGTAGTAGACCTCATCGCGCTTCGTCTTCTTCGCCATTCTCGCATTCCGACACTGAATTTGCGTGGTCGTGTAACGTGCCTAGAGCGTTTCCGTGTTTGATTGAATCGTTGCCGATTCCCGAATCGTCGTTGTTGTGATTCATATGTGGACGCCCCTATGGCAAGGGCCTTTTGTCGGGGATGGTTTGATCGGTTGCTTTCATATGTCCGGCCTGTTTGTGCGGCGTAGAGTTTGACCGCTGGCCCTGATGGAAATCCGCCGGTGAGGTCCCTGATCAAGCTGGCGCGCTTTTGAAGCGCATTGAATCAGACGGGTTGGCCTCACCATTGGCTCGATCGTTACACATCATCGACTGCCGTTACCAATTCGGGTTGTCTGGGATCGAACTCAGGCCGTCAGCTCATGAGCCCTATAAGCTTCCTTTCGGGTCAGTACGACCCATGCGATCCGCGCGAGCTTGTTGGCGAGCGCGACGGAGACGAGCCTGAACGGCTTTTTCTCCAAGAGCTTTCTGATCCAATTCGCCATGGGTGTTGCCTTGTCCTTCGTGTGACGGATGACGGCGGTAGCACCGACAACCAGCAATCGGCGCAAATATCGGTCTCCTTGCTTGGAGATGCCACCGAGCTGGGTTTTGCCCCCTGTCGAATGCTGTTGCGGCGTCAGGCCGAGCCAAGCGGCAAATTGCCGACCTGAACGGAATTGATCGGGATCGGTGACGGTGGCAGCAACAGCCGTGGCCGTGACTACGCCGAGGCCGGGGATCGCTGCGAGCCTACGACTGGCTTCGCTGTCGACATGCCAAGCGTGAAGTTGCTGATCCAGCACCGCAATCTCATCGGTAAACACCATGATCTGCCGGATCAGAATATCCAGCGAAGTGCGTGCATAAGAAGGTAGGCCGTCCTCATCGGACAGCGCTTGCTGCGCCAGCTTGGCCAGATTGGCAATGCCGGGATTGGCGACAAGGCCGAATTCTGCCAAATGCGCCCGCAGCGCATTTGCGACCATGGTGCGCTGGCGAACGAGCAGCGCTCGCGCGCGGTGGGTCATGAGAATGCCCTGCTGCTCCACCGTCTTCACAGGCACGAACCGCATCGTCGGGCGCTGCACGGCTTCGCAGATTGCTTCGGCATCCAGCGCGTCGCTCTTGCCACGCTTGACATAGGCCTTCACATAGGACGGCGGGATGAGCCGGACCTCGTGCCCCATCGCCGCGAGCGTGCGAGCCCAATGATGCGCTGTTCCGCACGCCTCCATCCCGATCAGGCATGATGGTAGCTTTGAGAAGAAGGGCAGCATCTGCTTCCGATGCAACCGCTTCACGAGCACGGTGTTGCCTGTCTCGTCGATGCCATGCGCCTGAAACACGCTCTTGGCCAGGTCCAATCCCATGATCGTGATCTTCATCGTGAATGCTCCTCTTGCTGCTTCGGATGACAGGCCGGCATCATAGCCGCAGCCGGTGCGGGGGCGTCCACATCATCAAGATGCTGGCTGGAAGGAGGCCAGCATTGGATGACGCGACCCTTATCGAACGACCTTCGCGACCGCGTTTTGGCAGCGGTTTTGAGCGGCGAGACCAGCCGTGTGGTGGCGGCGCGCTTCGGAGTTGCCGTCTCGTCCGTGGTGAAATGGTCGCAGCGCTATCGTGCGACCGGTTCTGGCGCACCGGGCAAGATGGGCGGGCATCGCAAGCGTATTCTGGAACCGCATCGCGCTTTCATTGCCGAGCGGCTCAATCAGAACCCGCATCTGACGCTGCATGGCTTGAAGGATGAACTGGCAAGACGCGGCGTCACGGTCTCCCACAATACGATCTGGGAATTCATCCGGCGCGAGGGACTGCGCTTCAAAAAAAACCCTGTTCGCCCTTGAGCAAGCCCGCGCCGACATCGCTCGCAGGCGGGAGCGATGGAAGACCTTTCAGCGCAATCTCGATCCTGAGCGGCTGGTCTTTATCGACGAGACCTGGATCAAGACCAACATGACACCGCTTCGAGGCTGGGGACCAAAGGGCAAGCGCCTGCGTGCCTTTGCTCCGCACGGCCACTGGCGGACGCTGACCTTCCTCGGTGCCTTGCGCAGCGATCGGCTGACTGCTCCCTGTGTCTTCGACGGACCGATCAACGGCCAGTGTTTCCGCGCCTATGTCGAGCAACAGCTCGTGCCCGCGCTCAAACCCGGCGATATCGTCATCATGGACAATCTCGGCAGCCACAAATCGGCAGCTATCCGGCAGATCATAAAGGCGGCCGGTGCACGGCTCTGGTTCCTGCCGCCCTATTCGCCGGATCTCAATCCGATCGAGCAGGCTTTCTCCAAGATCAAGCACTGGATGCGGCAGGCCCAGAAGCGAACCGTCGAAGACGCCTGGCGACACATCGGAGCGCTCGTCCAGACAATCGAACCACACGAATGCTCAAACTATCTGGCCAACGCAGGCTACGCTTCCGTCAAAACATGAAACGCTCTAGAAGGGCAGGGCGAGCAAAAACATGACCGCTGCCCCGCGAGCGCGCCTGACGGACCGGTGCGGGTTCGGCCGGTACAGGGCGCGAAATCCGGAAGGCTCGACATGCACGCCGTTGCGCATTGCCGCTCAAGCCCTGCGCAAGTCGGCCTTCCTATGGTCGTGGCAACAGCCGGAATGTGACGCGGCGAACCAAGGACGATGGGATGTCAAACGACGTTGAGCACTACAGCGACCCACAGGATTCGGCCGTAGCCCTGTTCCTGATGCACAATGATGGCGACGAACTGACCGATATTCTGGTTGCCGCGCTCGAGGATGCGCTTCGGATCCTTGGTGACGACGCGACGTTTCCCACAAAGCATTAGCCGTGCAGTTCCCGTTAACCAGCCTGCAGCAACGTCTCAGCTGACAGAGCCGCAGCCATCACCATCCCGTCGGTTCCGCTTCGGCCGATCAGCATCAATCCTGCCGGCAGTCTCGTGCCCCGTAGCGGCAGCGTGACGGCGTTGAGGTCAAACTGGTTGGCGACCTCGGTATTGCGCAAGAGCAGATCCTCGACGCGCCGGTATTCTCTCTCGTCGTCTTCCACGGCGGAGATCGGGACAGCGGCGATCGGCGTCGTCGGCAGCACGATCATGTCATAGGGCGTCAGCCGCTCGTCCATTGCGCGCATCAGACGCTGGCGCGTTGTCAGCAGGTTTTCGACTGCGGCGTCGGGCACCGCGAGGCGGCGGAGGGTGGATTTCACGCGGATGTCGACCGCGGCGTTCTCGTCCAATAGCCAGTTCGCATGGATGCGGCTCGCTTCGAGCCCGGCGACGGAGCCGATCGACGTCGCCACGGCGAAGTGCGCGAGGAGGTCATCGACGTTGCATTCGGCAAGCTTTGCCCCGGCGCGGGAGAGCATTTGCAGGCTTGTTTCGAATGCCTCGGCGATGTCCGGCGCGAGATTTTCGAGAAGAACGCCCTTTGGAATGCCGATTTTCAAGCCCTTGAGCGACAGCGGCGCAAGCGGCTTTGGCGTGTCGCCAGCCATGATCGCGTCGGCAAGCGCACAATCGGCGACCGAACGGGCGAGCGGGCCGATCGAATCGAGACTCGGCGATAAGGGGAAGGCGCCATCCAAGGGCACGCGGCGGGCTGTCGGCTTGAAGCCGACGAGACCGTTCAGGGCCGCCGGGATGCGCACCGAGCCGCCGGTATCGGAGCCGATGGCGATCTCGCTCGTGCCTTCCGCGACCGATACGGCCGCACCGGAAGAGGAGCCGCCGGGAATGAGGCTCGCATCGAACGTGTTGCCTGGCAGCGGATAATGCGGATTGAGGCCGACGGCGGTGAAGGCGAACTCGGTCATGTGCGTCTTGCCGATGACGACGGCGCCGGCCGCGCGCAGCCGTCGGACGATCGCTGCGTCCGCGCTCGCCGGCGACGCATTGCGGCGGATGATGGAGCCGGCAAGGGTCGGCTCGCCGGCGACATCGAAGAGGTCCTTGATCGAGACGATCCGGCCGTCGAGCGGTCCAAGGCTTTTTCCCTCCTGCAGCCTTCGGTCGGCGGCGTCCGCTTCAGGGCGGGCCGTTTCCGGGTAGAGTTTTACGAAGACCCGCTCTTCGTTCCGGCGCTGCTCCAGCCGCGCGAGAATGGTTTCGAGCCGGTCACGAGAGGGACTGTCCGATCGAGGCAAGGCAAAAAGACCTTCGTGCAATTCTGACATCGTTCATAGCAGCCAGGTGGCCGAACGCCACTCGTAAACTCAACGTATGAGGATCAAAGCCGCGGTTAGCGTCGTTATAGCGCATGAGTGCTTTTGAACATCAGCCGGAGGACTCACAATGCCAGTCCTGCAAGCCTCTGCAACGCTGGAATCGTCTGTGATCAGGCGCGTTAAGTACGACATACCCCATCGGACGTTGAGCATCTGGTTCGTAGGCAGACGCGGCGCTTATCGTTACTACGATGTTCCAAAGCGCGTTTATGAGGAGTTGACAGAGGCAGACTCCCCGGGCCGCTACTTCAACGAGCACATAAGAGACCGGTACGAATTCACTCACTAGATGCACTAAGAGAGCCGGTCGTCTAGGCACCTGCGCTGACCGGCGCGTCACAGAACTGTCGCCAAACCGTTCAAATAGTTTCATCCGCCTGTAAAGCCGCTGACACAGCGCGCGCCAATGGTCCGCTCGCGAGAAACCGATGATTCGCGAAACGGAGGCAGGCTTTGGCTGCTGCTCGAAATACGCTTACCAGGCGCACTTTCCTCTTATCCGCCGGTGCGGCCGGCCTCGGCGCCTCTTCGGGGCTTGCGACGCCCTTTTATGCCCGCGGCTACGGGAGGCCGGAATTTCTGCATGGCGTGCAGTCCGGTGATGTCGATACGCAATCGGGCATGATCTGGACGCGGGTCGACCGACCGGCGCGTGTCACGGTGGACTATTCGACCACAGAGAGCTTTTCGAATGCCGTGCGGCTCGCCGATGTCGACGCGACGCCGCAGACCGATTGCGCGGTCAAATACCGCCTCGACAATTTGCTGCCGGACCAGGACATTTTCTACCGCTTCTCAGCGGTCGATCTCCATGACGGCAATCGTGTTTCGGAGCCGATCGTCGGGCGGTTCCGTACCGCTCCCTTGCGCAGACGATCCGTGCGCTTCGTCTGGTCCGGCGACACGGCCGGCCAGGGATGGGGGATCGACGAGGTCGGCATGAAGACCTATTCGACCATGCGCCTGCACGAGCCGGATTTCTTCATCCATTCCGGCGATACGATCTATGCCGACAACCCGATTCCCGACGAGATCAAGCTCAGGGACGGCGGCATGTGGAAGAACAGGATCGTCACGCCCGAGAAGCGCGACGTCGCCCGCACGCTCGAGGAATATCGCGGTCAATGGAAATACAACCTGCTTGACACCCATGTGCGCGATTTGAACGCCGTCTGCCCGACCTTTTACCAATGGGACGATCACGAGGTGCTCAACAACTGGTCGGCCTCCACCGACCTTCGCGACGATCCGCGCTATCCGGAGAAGGACGTGGCGGTCTATGCCGCCAGGGCCGCGCGCGCTTTCCATGAGATGACGCCGATCCGCACCCTGCCGACGCAGCCGGGACGCATCTTCCGCAAGATCGCCTACGGGCCGTTGCTCGACGTGTTCTTCGTCGATCTGCGCTCCTATCGCGGCCCGAACCAGGGGGAGGGCGATGCCGGCCTTTTCGGTTGGCGCCAGGCGGATTGGCTGAAGCGCGAGCTTGCCGCCTCGCGCGCCACCTGGAAGGTGATCGCCTGCGACATGCCGATCGGTCTCGTCGTCTGGGACGATTATGCTGAGAAGCGTGGATCGGATGCGATTGCCAACGGAGACGACGGCGCGCCGTCGGGACGCGAGGCGGAATTCGCCGATATTCTCCGCTTCATCCGCGACAACGGGATCGACAATCTCGTCTGGCTGACGGCGGATGTTCACTACACGGCAGCACATCACTACGATCCGTCGCGCGCCGCGTTCAAGGATTTCCTGCCCTTCTGGGAGTTCGTCTCCGGCCCCTTGCACTCCGGCACCTATGGGCCGAAGGAGCTCGACATGACCTTCGGGCCGGAAGTCCGGTTCATAAAAGCGTCCGGCGGCGCCATCGATAGCAACCTGCCGCCGTCCGCAGGTCTGCAATTCTTCGGTATCGTCGATATCAACGGCCAGTCGCGGCAGATGACCGTGCGGCTGATGGACCGGCGGGACCAGGAACTTTGGCGCGTGACACTCGATCCCGCGGCGGTTGCGTGAGCGCGGCCTGGCAATGCGGACAGAATCCTCCGCGTGCTCGCAATTCGGCGCGGCTAGTACGGTCCTCTCCCCCTTTCGCTCCTGCAAAAAAACCTGTATGAGCGCGGCAACTGAAAAGCGGTGCCCGCCTTGTCGCGCGCGCCCAGAACTTTCCGAGACGAAAAATGAGCATTCGTAACATCGCGATCATCGCGCACGTCGACCATGGGAAAACCACTCTCGTTGACGAACTCCTGAAGCAGTCCGGTTCCTTCCGCGACAACCAGCGTGTCGCCGAGCGCATGATGGATTCCAACGAGCTGGAAAAGGAACGCGGCATCACCATCCTTGCCAAGGCGACATCGGTCGAGTGGAAGGGCGTGCGCATCAACATCGTCGACACGCCCGGCCACGCCGACTTCGGCGGCGAGGTCGAACGCATTCTGTCCATGGTGGACGGCGCCATCGTTCTGGTCGACGCTGCCGAAGGTCCGATGCCGCAGACGAAATTCGTCGTCGGCAAGGCGCTCAAGGTCGGCCTTCGTCCGATCGTGGCGATCAACAAGATCGACCGTCCCGATGCCCGTCACGAGGAAGTTATCAACGAGGTGTTCGATCTCTTCGCGGCGCTCGATGCGACCGATGAGCAGCTCGACTTCCCGATTCTCTACGGTTCGGGCCGCAACGGCTGGATGAACGTCGCGCCGGAAGGACCGCAGGACCAGGGTCTGGCACCGCTTCTCGATCTCGTTCTCGATCACGTCCCGGAGCCGAGCGTCGGCGAAGGTCCATTCCGGATGATCGGCACCATTCTCGAAGCCAACCCCTTCCTCGGCCGCATCATCACCGGGCGCATCCATTCCGGTTCGATCAAACCGAACCAGGCCGTCAAGGTGTTGGGGCAGGACGGCAAGCTACTCGAAACCGGTCGCATCTCAAAGATCCTCGCTTTCCGCGGCATCGAGCGTCAGCCGATCGAGGAAGCGCATGCGGGCGACATCGTCGCGATCGCCGGCCTTTCCAAGGGCACCGTCGCCGACACATTCTGTGACCCGGCCGTCGCCGAGCCGTTGAAGGCGCAGCCGATCGATCCGCCGACGGTCACCATGTCCTTCCTCGTCAACGATTCGCCGCTCGCTGGCACCGAAGGCGACAAGGTCACCTCGCGCGTCATTCGCGACCGCCTGTTCAAGGAAGCCGAAGGCAACGTCGCGCTGAAGATCGAGGAATCCTCCGAGAAGGATTCATTCTTTGTCTCCGGCCGTGGCGAACTGCAGCTTGCGGTCCTGATCGAAACGATGCGCCGCGAAGGCTTCGAGCTTGCCGTATCGCGTCCGCGCGTCGTCATGCACAAGGACGAGAAAGGACAGCTTCTTGAGCCGATCGAAGAAGTCGTTATCGACGTCGATGAAGAACATTCCGGCGTCGTCGTGCAGAAGATGTCCGAACGCAAGGCCGAAATGGCCGAGCTTCGTCCGTCCGGCGGCAACCGCGTCCGGCTCGTGTTCTTCGCGCCGACCCGCGGCCTCATCGGCTACCAGTCCGAACTTCTGACCGACACGCGCGGCACGGCGATCATGAACCGCCTGTTCCACGACTACCAGCCTTACAAGGGTGAGATCGGCGGCCGGGTGAACGGTGTTCTGCTCTCCAATGATGCCGGCGAATCCGTGGCTTACGCGATGTTCAATCTGGAAGATCGCGGCCCGATGATCATCGACGCTGGCGAGAAGGTCTATGCCGGCATGATCATCGGCATTCACACGCGCGACAATGATCTGGAAGTGAACGTGCTTAAGGGCAAGAAGCTCACCAACATGCGTGCATCCGGCAAGGACGAGGCGGTAAAGCTGACGCCGCCGATCCGCATGACGCTCGATCGGGCGCTGTCGTGGATCCAGGACGACGAACTGGTCGAGGTCACCCCGAAGTCGATCCGGCTTCGCAAGATGTATCTCGATCCGAACGAGCGCAAGCGCTTCGAAAAGGCCCGCACCGCCGGCGCGGCGTAAAGGTCAAAGGAATCCCGGGCGAGATCGCGGAAAGCTGTGCAGCGGCTTCCCGCCCGCATCCCGCTCTAAGTCAATCATGATCTCGGCATTTGAGAAACCCCGGAGCGATCCGGGGTTTTTTGCTGTGTGTGCCAGTCGCGGGCGGCTTGCAGACAAAGTTAAAAAGGCGTTAACCTTCGAGTGGATGCCGTTAAAGTTGCCTGTGGGTTAACGCTGCTTGGCAGCCCGGCGGGATTCCGGTTCGCCGTGTCGTGTGTTTAGAGTCCTAAGTCATGAAGACTGTTTCGATCGAGGTCAGGCCCGGGGAGCCACGTGAGGCGGCGGCAATCGCCGACGTGCATCGCGTGTCCTGGCTGCAAGCCTATGCCGGCATCATCCCGCACCGCCCGCTGATCCAGATGGTCAACCGGCGCGACGAAATCTGGTGGCGCAAGGCAACGCGCGGCCCGGCAACGCTGTTGGTCGTCGACGTGGCGGGAACCATCGCCGGCTACGCGACGCTCGGCCTCAGCCGCGCACGGGCGCTGCCACAGGAAGGCGAAATCTACGAGATCTATCTCCGCCCGGAATATCAGGGAATCGGCCTCGGGCGCGTTCTCTTCGGCGAGGCGAAGAGCCTTCTGAAGTCGCTCGGCTGCAAGGGTCTGGTCGTCTGGTGCCTGGAAGAAAGCGAACATGCCTGCAGCTTTTTCCAAACGGCCGGCGGCCGAGACATCGCCGAAGGCATGGAAGATTTCGGCGATAAATACCTGAAGAAGGTCGGCTTCGTCTGGAACTGAACGCGCCACAGCGCCGTGCCTCCTTTTAGACGCACAAAGGTCGCTGTAGCGGTTTGAGTTGCTTTCGTTGCCCTTCATTCGGCAGATCTTTTGCTGCGGCAGATAATGGGTCATTTGTCGCGGCCGGCATCGGTCCAGATGCTGTCACTGGCAAAGGCCGGAGCACAGAAAAGCGTGGAAACGGCAGGATAAAGAAGCGTCTGCGGGATCCTCCTTCACCGATACCGAACAGCAATTCCGCCCGTCCGAACGAAAGTTATGTTGCATCGCGGCATGTTTACCTTTATCCGACGGGGCGACTTTTCAACGACCCTGGAGGTGCTCATGCGGATCGACGCGATTTCCATCGGAAAGAATCCACCGGAAGATGTCAATGTGATCGTGGAAGTTCCGGTTGGCGGGCATCCGATCAAGTACGAAATGGACAAGGAAGCCGGCACGCTGGTGGTTGATCGCTTCCTCTACACGCCGATGACCTATCCGGGTAACTACGGTTTCGTTCCGCACACGCTGTCAGACGATGGCGACCCGATCGATGTCCTGATCTGCAATACCCGTCCGCTGGTGCCGGGCTGCGTCATCAATGTCCGCCCGATCGGCGTGATGATGATGGAAGATAATTCCGGCCAGGACGAAAAGATCATCGCGGTGCCGTCGGCCCACCTGACCAAGCGCTACGACAAGGTCCATGATTACACTGACCTGCCGGAAATCACGCTCAAGCAGATCGAGCACTTCTTCGAGCACTACAAGGATCTGGAGCCCGGCAAATGGGTGAAGATCTTCGGCTGGAAGGATGCGGGCATGGCCAAGCAGTTGATCAAGGAAGCGGTCGAGCGCGCCAAAGCGAAGAAGTAATTATCCAGTCTCGCCGACGATTTCGGCCAGACGTTTGTTGATATCCTCCGGATCGGCCTCGATCCGGAGGATTTTTTTGCGCTGCGTGTCGCCGGCAATGAGCGAGATCCTGTTCTTTGCAATACCGAATGCCTTGGCAAGGAAGGCAATCAAGGCCTGGTTCGCCTTTCCCTTCTCCGGCACGGCACGCACGCGAACCTTGAGATAGTCCTCCCCGTCTGCGGCACTTACGAACCCGTCGATCGCATCGCGGCCGCCGTTCGGCGTCAGGCGGACGGTCAGGCGAACATGATCGTCGAAACCGGTGAGGGCGCCGCGTGCCATGTCATCGGAGCAGTGCCGGGGCTATCGTCGTGTTCAGGAAGAGTTGAATGAAATAGAGGATCACCAGCACGACGAGCGGCGAAAGGTCGACGCCGCCCATATCCGGCAGCACGCGACGGATCGGGCGATAGAGCGGTTCGGTCAACTGATAGAGCGAGCGGCCGATCATGTTGATCGCCTGGTTGTTCACGTTGATGACGTTGAACGCATAGAGCCAGGAGAAAATCGCCGACGCGATGATCAGAAACCACGCGATATTGATTATGAAATTCAAGGTGCCGATGACAGCAAGCATGCCAGTCTCCAATTCGTTGTTGACAGACATTTAGACATTGGGAACTAAACGGGCAAGTACGCCAGTCCGCCTCGCGCTATCATGTTTAACGACGCGGGGCCTCCTGCCTTCTCACCCGAGGAGCATCTCCGTCATATCGGCCGCTCACGCCGCGCACCGTTTCGGCGCGTTCAAGCACGTGGGTTACCGGCGTTATTTCTTCTTGCGCTTTCTTGGATCGATGCGCTCGACGTGCCGGAGCGGCACCGGCCGGGAGGCGCGACTTGAAGTAGAGAGGGTTGAAAAAGGCCGCTCGTCCGGCCTGCCGGCCATCTTCTCCCCGCAAGCGCGGCGAAGGGGCCTCGCGGCGTCCTCTCGCCCGACGTTCTATGTGCGGACAGGAGCGAGCGGCTCGCCACCCAGGAAGATCAGCTCGAGAAAATTCTCCATCCAGGTTCGCAGCGGTGCGTCGTGCTGCATTCGTCCGTCGAGGTGGGCCTTGCCCATCTGCGCGCCGGGCAGGACGAAACGGTGGGCGCCGTGAACCACCCAGCGATGCATCATCGCCCGCGTCAGCTCGCCGTGAAACTGGATCCCCCAGGCGTTCTCGCCGTAGCGGAAGGCCTGATTTGGATAGGTTTCGCCGGTCGCCAGCAGCTCGGCCCCTTTCGGAAGATCGAACCCTTCGCGATGAAAGTGATAGACCATGGCCGGCCAGTCCATCAGCGCCTTGCCGGCTTCGGTCGCCGTCAACGGATACCAGCCGATTTCGGTCATGCCTTCGTGGTGAGCGGCAACCTTGCCGCCGAGATTGCGGGCGAGCATCTGCGCACCGAGGCAGATGCCGAGATAGGGCTTGTTTTCGAGAAGCGGCACGGACAGCCAATCGATTTCGCGGCGGACGAATTCTTCCTCGTCGTTTGCGCTCATGGGGCCGCCGAAGACGATCGTGCCCGAATGGGCCTCCAGCGTCGGCGGCAGCGCATCGCCGAGGGCCGGGCGCCGAATGTCAAGGGTAAAACCCTTCTGCTCAAGGATGTGCCCGACGCGGCCGGCGCTCGATCGCTCCTGATGCAAGACAATGAGGATGGGTCTCTTGGCGTCGCGGGGCTCTGCGAACATCTTCAGCTTTCCTGTTGCGCCTCGTTCTCCTCCTCCACCGCATTGATCTTGGCGGCTGCCTGCTGCCGTTTCAAGACCCGGTCGCGTCCGGACACGCCCAGAAGATCAGCGATCCTCCAAATCACGTGATCCTCCATCTCGCTGCGCAGGCCGTCGGCATAGACGATTTCCCACAGCTTGCCGACAAGCTCGATGCGCTGTTCCTCCGAAAGGTGGCGCTTGATCTCGGAGGTGAATTGAAAGAAGTCGATCGCCTCGCTTTCGGCGGTCTCGCCTGCCTCGACCAGCGCATTGAGGGCCGCATCGTCAAGCTGGTAGTGCTCCTTGATGACCGCCCTCATCTTGCGGCGCTCCGAGGTGCGGACCGCGCCGTCCGCTTCCATGACTTGGAAGCAGAGTCCGATCACCGCGACGCGGGGGTCGCCCTTGTCGATTCGCGCGGCGGACCCCGTCAGTTCCTCGAGAAACGCTCGAAACCGTTCAAACATGTCTTATGCCCACAGCCCGCCAAAATATCGATCCTAGCAAGATGGCGAGACGGCGGCGGAAAACCGTCCGCACTTGCTTCATTCGCTCCAGGTTCAAAGTCCTAGAGCATCCCTTGCGCGTTCATTTGAACGCGCGGTGCTCTAGAACAACCGGAAATTCGCCTTGCTACTCTCCTCCGACGCCCGCTCGCGAACGCCGGGATCGTCCGGAGGGCGGCCGAAGAAAGGATCCGCCTCCTCGTCGGAAATCGGCTCCTTGCTCTTGGCCGGCATGGCAACGGTTTCCTTCCGTTCAGGGACCTTTATCTCTGGCTCGCGCTCGGCTTCGACAATGGTCGGAGCCGAGTCTGCAGATGTCGCTCCCGGCGCTTCGCGCGCTGGCGCATGCTGCGCGGCCGATACCGGCGGCAGGCTGCGGATCGCCTCGTCGGCGCTCAGATGACCATCCTCGATCGAGCCCGAAAGCTGCGACGGCGGCGCTTTCCACTCGAAGGCGTCCAGCCGGCCGCTGACCGGCGAGACCGGCAGCCATGACGGCGAAGTGACGCCGTCGGCGGTCCAGGCCGGGTCGCGGGGACTGCGCAGCGCCTGCGCCATCCAGTGGCGCATGCGGCTCTCGTCGCCGGTATCCGCCTCCTCGATGTCGGCGAGCAGCAGAAAAACACTTTCGGTCGGCGCAAGCCGCGCGGCCGCCTCCGCCTTTACCCGGGCAAGCGGAAGTTCGCGTGCCTCGAGCGCTGCTTCGGCAACTGCTGCCAGAGCAACGGCATTGTTGCTGCGCAAGGATTCGAGCCTCTTTGCGCGCTTCAAGCGATCGACGGCGGAATCGCCGCCGCGTGCCCGCACATAAAGCCGCGCGATATCCGGATGCGGCTCCTCTTTCCAGATCCTTTCGAGGATCGAAGCGCCCTTGCGCAAATTGCCCTCGCGAAACAGCGCCTTTGCGGCGACGAGCGCGGCAGGCACCAGCCGGCCTTCGAGCTTCAGCGCCGCCAGGGCATCGTCGCGCGCCGCCTTCGTATCAGTGTCGAGCTTGCTCATCGCACGCGCGGTCAGGAGCACGGCTTTTTTCCTGTCCGCCTCCTTCCGGTCCAGAACGTGCGCGGCGCGGCTTTGATCGAGGAGGCGGATCGCCTCGTCCCATTGGCCGACCTGGCTGTGGTGATCGAGGGTTGCGAGCGTCGCCCATGGCAGCTGCGGCGCCTTTTCGGCAGCGCGCTCCGCATATTGGCGCGCGGCCTCGGTGGCGCCGAGCCGCTTGGCCTCGAGGTAAAGTCCGCGCAAGCCGAGCTCCCGCGTTTCCGGATCATCCGCCATCAGCTCGAATTTCCTGCGCGCGTCGTCGTATTTGCCTTCGATGAGCGCCGTCTGCGCCTCAAGCAGATGAATGAGCGGCTCCCGATCGGCATTGATCAGGCCTTGCGCGCGCGCCGCCATCTTGCGGGCGCGACCGGCGTCTCCGGCGCCGGCTGCAATCAGCCCGGTCGAAAGCGCCTGGTAGCCTCGGTCGCGCTTGCGAGCGCGAAAGTAGCGGGTGACGGTATGCGGTGACAGCCAAATCGTCCGGATCAGCCAGATCACGATCAGGACCGCGGCGACGAGCGTAATCAGGATGGAAGCGGCGCGCATCAGGCTCATTTCGATGCGCTGCCCCTGCCAGATCAGCGACAATTCCCCCGGGCGATCCGCGAGCCATGCAAAACCGAGAGCGAGACAGAGGACAAGCAGGATGAAGAACAGTATCCGGATCATGTATTCTTCTTTCCTTCCCGCTAGCCTTGAGTGCCGGTCCGAGCCATGGTGTCGGCCACGGCGGCGTCAATGACCGTTTCGACGCGCAGCCGCCGGTCGAGCTTTTCCTTGAAGTCCTGACCGGCGGATTTCGCGATCTCGGGAAGGTTGGCCCATTCGAGCGATGCGCCCTTGAGGTCACCGTTGTTAAGCTTGTCCTCGATGCGCGCGATCACCGCTTCCGGAGTGTCGCCCTCGACGCTGCCGACCGGCCGCACGCGGATTCCGGACATGGCGCTGGAGAGCAGACGGCCGAAGATGCCTTCGTTCGGATCGGGCTGGTTTAGGGCATCGAGCATGGCGTCGGCCGTTTGCGGAAACGCCCCGCGCAGTTCGGTCCGTGTGGCTACCCCCGTTGCGGCATCCTGCGCCAGTTCCTTTACCGTCGCCTCTTCGGAGGCAATGCTGCGAAGGGCATCGAGTTCGGCAAGAAACGGTCCGCCGCGGTCGATAGCCGTCTTCAACGCGGTGACGGCGACGGCTTTTGCCATCTGAATATCGTTTACCGGCTCGTTGAGCCTTTGCTCCGCCTGATCGATACGGCCGGCAAGTTCCGCCCTGGTGTCTGCCGCCGACTGCTGAGCCTCGGCGAGGCTGGTCTTCAATGCGGCGATTTCCTTGGTGAGATTGTCGACCTGGGCTTCGAGCGCGGTTATGTCCGCTGCGCCCGCGCCGGTCGTCGCGGACTGTTCCAGCGCGGTGATGCGGTTCTCAAGAGGGGCGGTGTCGACCGCCGCAGCAGGTGCGGATTGAGTTTGCAGCCGCGTCTTGATGGCCTCGATATCGTTCATCAGGCCCTGCTCCACGGCCGTGTTGCCGCGGTCCGGTCCGAGTGCCGGAATGTAGCCGGCATATTGCAGCCCGCCGGCGCCGATGAGCGTCACGAGGCCGCCGAGAATGCCGGCTGCAAGCGCGCCGGCGGTCGGCGTTTGCCTTGGCGCGGGTTCGGGCACGGCGCCATTGCTCAAGTGCGGAGGCTCTTCGTCGAAGGCTGCCGCGGCTGCATCGGCGCGCTCCTCTGCGGTTTCCTCCGACGCCTCCGCTTCGCTTGCACCGAGCGCCTGGTCCGCCGAAATATCCCCCGGTTCATCGGTGACCGATTCGCGGCTGGCGACGGATTCCGCCTCTTCGGTCACGCTCTTTTCCGCCTCGAGGTCGATCGTCAGCGGTTCCTTCTCGGATTTCGAGCGGCGCGGCGGGTTTTCCGATACCATGGTGACCTCTTACCGTTTCGTTGCCTGTCGGCTCTCAGACCAAACCTAGTCAGCGAGACCGATGAGGGAAAGCCCCCCGGTCCGTTTTTGCAGTAAATGCATCGAGATGACTTCAGTAAGATCTCGGACGCGGGCGGGAAACCGATATCGTCTTTGCTGATTCCGCCTAGAGGAGGTCGAAAAGACTTTCCTCGTTCGGCGTCGCGGCGATTTTGGCGGCGACGCCGCCCGGCAGAACCTCTTTGACGGACGCGCTCAAGCAGAGGTAACGCGCTGAAAAGGCCACAGGATCGATACTGCTCTCCTGCAGCAGGGCCGTCAAACGCCGCGCTGTTTCGCGCGAATAGAGCAGCACCGCGTCGAAGGCTCCCGAACGCGTTAGATCGGACAGGACTTCCGGCGCATAGGTGACGGGCATCATCCGATAGCACTCGACCGTAATATGGTCGATCTCCCGGTCGCGCAGCGCCCGCTCAAGGCCATCCGAGCGCGGTGACCCGGTGAGATAGAGCAGCGTCTTGCTGTCACCCGGATGAATAAGGGCGGCGATCGTCTCGGCGAGCCTTTCGCCCGTTCCCGGCCCTATGCGAACATCTGAGAAACCAAGATCGGCGGCGGCGCGCGCGGTCGCTTTGCCGACGCAGAAGAGCGGTGTCGCCACGTGCGGCCCGAGCGCAGGACCGAGCGCCGCGAGAACGCGGACAGTCTCGGCGCTGGTCAAGGCAATCGCCTCGTGCGGCCGGTCCAATGCTGTGCGGAGGGCGGCGACGAAATGGTGCGCCTGCATCAGGGGCAGAACGACCGCCTGGTGACCCATTGCCTCGAGCTTCGGCGCCGTTCTCTCGGCCGCCGGTCGTGGCCGGGTCACGAGCACACGCATCGGCTACGTCCAGCTCAAAAAGAATCCCGGCCCCGCCTTGGCGCGGATCTGTTCGCCGGCCTTGCGTCCGAGTTCGGTCGCGTCCGCCGCTTTGCCCTCGATCGCGATGCGGTGGCAGGTCGTGCCGTCTGGCGTCAGGATCATGCCCGAGAAGCGGATATGTGCGCCGTCCGACACGGCATGGCCGGCGATCGGCGTGCGGCAGGAGCCGTCGAGCGTTGCCAGGAAGCCGCGTTCGCAGTCGACGGCCTCGTGGGTGCGTGGGTCGTCGATGGCGGCAAGCAGCGTATTGATGCGGCTATCGCTGATGCGGCTTTCGATGCAGATCGCGCCCTGTGCCGGTGCCGGCGGAAATTCGTCCGGATCGAGCAGTTCGGTCGGGACGTCTGCCATGCCGAGCCGCTTCAGGCCGGCAAAGGCGAGCAGCGTACCGTCGGCATGGCCTTCGGCGAGCTTGCGCAGCCGCGTTTCGACCTGGCCGCGATAGGTGATGACATTGATGTCCGGCCGGAGCCGTCGGATGAGCGCCTGGCGGCGCAGCGACGACGAGCCGACTGTCGCGCCTTGCGGCAGGTCAACAAGCTTCGGCGCCGTTCGGCCGACGAAGGCGTCGCGGACGTCTTCGCGCGGCAGGAAAGCGGAGAGAGACAGCCCTTCGGGCAACTTCGTCGGCATGTCCTTAGACGAATGCACCGCGAAATCGAGGTCGCCGGACAGAAGCTGTTGTTCGAGCTCTTCGGTGAACAGGCCCTTGCCGCCGATCTCCGCGAGCGGGCGGTCGGTGATCCGGTCGCCCTTGGTGGAGAGAATGACGACCTCGAACATTTCCGGCGGCAGACCATGCGCGGCGGCCAGGCGGTCGCGCGTTTCATGAGTCTGGGCTAGCGCCAGAGGGCTGCCGCGCGTGCCGATGCGGAAAGGTTTTGTTTGCATCCTTGACGATCCGTTGTTACCGGAGTTCCGTGTACCCACCTTTCGGTGCGACCGCAATCATCGAGTAGACCACACATGTCCCCGCCTTTGCGCATCCTCGGCATAGAGACAAGCTGCGACGAAACCGCGGCTTCCGTTGTGTTGCGCGACGAAAACGGAGGCGGCCGGATCCTCGGCGATGTGGTGCTCAGCCAGTTGGAAGAGCATAGCGCCTATGGCGGTGTCGTGCCAGAGATCGCCGCCCGTGCCCACGTCGAGGCGCTGGACACGCTGATCGAGGAAGCGCTGCTGCGCGCTGGAGTTACGCTTCAGGACATCGACGCGATCGCCGCGACAAGCGGCCCCGGGCTTATCGGCGGCCTCATCGTCGGGCTTATGACCGGCAAGGCGATCGCTCGTGCAGCGGGCAAGCCGCTCTACGCCGTTAACCATCTCGAAGGCCATGCACTGACGGCGCGGCTGACGGACGGGCTCTCCTTCCCCTATCTCATGCTGCTCGTTTCGGGCGGCCATACGCAACTGATCCTCGTTAAGGGCGTCGGCGACTACGAGCGCTGGGGCACGACGATCGACGATGCGCTTGGCGAAGCGTTCGACAAGACGGCGAAGCTGCTTGGCCTGCCTTATCCGGGCGGGCCGGCGGTGGAGCGCGCCGCGAGCACAGGGAACCCGGAGCGTTTCGATTTCCCGCGGCCGCTTGTCGGCGACGCCCGGCTCGATTTCTCCTTCTCCGGATTGAAGACGGCGGTGCGTCAGGCGGCGCAATCGCTGGAGCCGGTGACGGAGCAGGATATCGCCGATATCTGCGCCTCCTTCCAGCGCGCGATCTCGCGCACGCTCAAGGATCGCGTCGGACGCGGGCTCAAGCGGTTCAAGGCCGAATTTGCGGCAGCGGAAAATCCGGCGCTCGTCGTCGCGGGAGGTGTCGCCGCCAATCAAAAGCTGCGGGAAACCTTGCAGACGCTTTGCGATCAACACGGCTTCCGTTTCGTCGCGCCGCCGCATCACCTTTGCACCGACAATGCGGCGATGATCGCCTGGGCCGGGGCCGAGCGCCTAGCGGTGGGCCTGCCTCCGGACGGTCTCGACGTCGCGCCGCGCTCGCGCTGGCCGCTCGACAGTCAAGCACAGGCATTGATCGGCTCCGGCAGGCGCGGCGCCAAGGCATGATGGACGGAAGATGAGCGGCAATCCAAGGATCGGGCCAAAGATCGTAGTTGTCGGTGCGGGTGCCTTCGGAACGGCGCTGGCCGCCGTCGCGGCGGCAAGGGAGAAGGCCAACGTGACGCTGCTTGCGCGGCGAGAGGAAGTGGCTGCGGAATGCCGCCAGACCGGACGCAACGAAGCGGCACTGCCCGGCATTTCGCTGCCGGCCAGTCTTGCTTTTTCCTCCGATATGGCTGTGCTCGTCGACGCCGAGATCGTGCTCTTCGCAATGCCGTCGCAGGCGCATCGGGACGCGGCGCGGAGCTACGGTCCGGCGATTAGTTCCAACGCGACGATCGTCACCTGCGCCAAGGGCATGGAACAGTCGACAGGCCGGCTCTTGACCGACGTGCTCGACGAAGAACTGCCGGGACACAGCATCGGTGTGCTCTCCGGGCCTGGCTTTGCTACCGACATTGCCAAGGGCCTGCCGACGGCGATGGTCATCGCCGCGCCCGACACGGAGATTGCAACGGAACTCGCTGAAGCGCTTTCCGGACGGACGTTCCGGCTCTATCCCTCGGGCGACCGCATCGGCGTTCAGCTCGGCGGCGCGCTGAAGAACGTGCTGGCGATTGCCTGCGGTATCGTCGAAGGCGCGGGGCTCGGAGATTCGGCCCGCGCGGCGCTGATCTCGCGCGGTCTTGCGGAAATGTCGCGGTTCGTGGTCGCCCGTGGCGGCGAGCCTGAAACGGTTCGCGGTCTTTCGGGCCTCGGCGATCTGGTGCTCACGGCCACGAGCCACCAGTCGCGCAATTTGCGTTTCGGCATCGCGCTCGGCAAGAATGGCGGTGCCGGCGAACCGGGCGGAGAGCTTGTTGAAGGCGCTTTTGCCGCATCGGTTGCGGCCCGCGTAGCCCGCGAACTCGGGATCGACATGCCGATCACCGAGGCGGTCGCCGCCATCATCGACGGAAAGCTCGATGTCGCCACCGCGCTCGAACAGTTGATGTCGCGCCCGATCACCCAGGAGTGATTCGGCACCTGCAGCGCCGCGCGGCAGACGCGCAAGAATTGCTGCAGCACTTGGAATTGGTGCATGGTTTTGTCCTTAAGTCGGTTCCGATTTAAGGAAACATGCAGAGGGAATAATCTCGTCAGGAGGAACCATGCTCTTCGCACTTCTATGCACGGACAAGCCCGGGGCGCTGCAATTGAGGCTCGACACCCGCCCGGACCACGTCGCCTATCTCAACGAGCTGAACGCCAAGGGCATCCTCAAGATCGCCGGTCCGTTTCTCGGCGATGACGGCAAACCGACGGGAAGCCTGGTGATCGTCAAGGCCGAGACGCTCGAGGAAGCGAAGGCGATCGCCGAGGCCGACCCCTATGCGAAGGCGAGTCTCTTCTCGAATGTCGAGATCAAGGCCTATAATTGGGTCTTCAACAATCCGGAGGCTTGAGGGGCGATGGCTTTCTGGTTGTACAAATCCGAGCCCGCCAAGTGGTCTTGGCAGATGCAGAAGGACGCCGGAGAGAAGGGCACCGAGTGGACCGGCGTGCGAAACTATCTCGCGCGCAACAACATGCGGGCAATGAAGATCGGCGATAAAGGGTTCTTCTACCACTCCAACGAGGGGCTGGAGATCGTCGGTATCACCGAGGTCTGCGCGCTCTCGCATCCGGATTCGACGGCGCAAGGAGACGCCCGCTGGGATTGCGTCGACATCCGCGCTGTCATGGACATGCCGCGCCCGGTCTCTCTCAAGGAGATCAAGGAAAATCCAAAGCTTGCGAAAATGTCGCTGGTAACCTCGATGCGGCTTTCCGTGCAGCCGGTGACCGAGGACGAATGGCTCGAAGCCTGCCGGATGGGCGGGCTCGACAATCCGCCGCGCTGAGACGTTGAAGACCGACCCAGAAAGCTTCATCCGTGCGAACACCGGCATTCTCTCGCCGCCGCACGTGCCGGAAATTCGCCTGCACCTCGCCAGCGAAGCGCATGATCTCTGGCTGAAGACAGAGGAGGAACTGGAGGCGATCGGGCTCCCGCCGCCGTTCTGGGCCTTCGCTTGGGCTGGCGGCCAAGGGGTGGCGCGATACATTCTCGATCATCCGGAAACGGTGCGCGGACGACGGATAATCGATTTCGCCTCCGGCTCCGGCCTCGTCGCCATCGCGGCGAAGATGGCCGGGGCTGCCTCGGTGCTGGCCGTCGACATCGACCCATGGGCGGAAACGGCGGTGCACATGAACGCCGAACTGAATGGCGTCGAACTTGTCTTCAAAGGTGAGGATATCATCGGGCGGGAGAAGATTGCCGATGTGTATCTTGCCGGAGACGTCTTCTACGACAAGGGCTTTGCCGATCTTCTCCGGCCGTGGTTCAACGAGCTTGCGCGTGCCGGCGCCGTCGTTCTCGTCGGCGATCCAGGGCGCGCCTATTGCCCGCGTGAGCTGATGACGGCGCTGGCGGCTTATGAGGTGCCGGTCACCCGTGCTCTCGAGGATAGCGAGGTGAAGCGTACGACGGTCTGGCGATATGGAACCACTGGCGCTTGACGCTCAGATCTACGGCCGAACGACGCAGACGCCATGTTCCCATGAGCAGGCGCTCGCATTCGTTTGCGGCGAGACAATGATGATCTTTGCGCGTTTCGCCGGTGGTGTGGGCTCGGCGATATTCTCCGCGAAGTAGCCGTAGCCGCCGTCCCGGCTGAAATAGATGCCGTTGCCCTCCTCCCGGAACGCGGAAATGCCGCCGGCATAGGTGCCGATGCCGGGCGTTACAGAAGGAAAATCATAGCCGCCATAATTGGCGGAGCCGTAGTTCCCGCCGATTATAAAGATAGTGGGACCGTGATGCCCACTGCGCCATGCATGGCGGGGCAGACGATGCTTCAAGCGCACATGCCGGGTACGGGTCTGGACGTCAGGTAGGCCGCGGGGGGCGAATGAAGCGAAACGGTCGATGCTGGTGATGACGGAGCGATGCCGTCTATGGCCGGCAAAGAAGCGGCGGCTGCCGTGCCATTTGCGCGATGCGTGGTGCGGCGGCCGATGATGGAGCCGGATATGGCGGACACGAGTCTGGACTTCGGGCAATCCCTGCCCGTCGGCGGCTTTCACCGGCAGACTGGGCGGCAGCGCAAGCGCGCAGGCCAGCAGTAGAACTTTAGTCGCACGGACCGCCTGTAACAGATTCATGCTGCCGTGCCCTTCGGATTACGTTTAACAAATCGTTAATCGCATCCTGAGCCAGTTGCAGGCAAATGTCACGGATTTGCTTAGGTTTTTGCCCCTCAGCGTTAACGCTGGCCAATGTCTTCGTCAGACCTAAAAATGCCGCTTTTCGTCTAATCGATTAAATTTATTTTGCACCGCAAACACACTTGTCGTTAAGCATTCTGGTGATTAAAGGTCCGAATGACTGAATTGCGCACAATCGGGTGCTATACCGGACAAAACTAGTCCACTTCTGGACGGAAATCCGGTAATTCCGTGAGGTTCCGATGACGAATGTCACAAGAAGCCGGCCGCTCTCGCCGCACCTTCAAATCTATAAGCCAATTCCCACCATGATCATGTCGATTGTGCACCGCATTACCGGCGGTGCACTTTATTTCGGCACGATCCTGGTCGCCTGGTGGCTGATCGCAGCAGCCTCGGGTGCTGCCTACTACGATTGGGTGAACTGGTTGTTCGGCACGCTGATCGGCAAGGTCGTGCTCTTCGGCTACACCTGGGCCCTGGTGCACCACATGATCGGCGGATTTCGGCACTTCGGCTGGGATCTCGGCTACGGTTACGAAAAGCATTTCGCGACGATGATGGCGAAGGCGACGATCGTCGCCTCGGTCCTCCTTACCCTGTTGATCTGGATCGTCGGCTACCTGGCTCGCTACTGAGGGAAGATGTAAATGACAATGCGTACTCCCCTCGGCAAGGTCCGCGGTCTCGGTTCGGCAAAGGAAGGGACCGAGCATTTCTGGCGCCAGCGCGTCACGGCGGTCGCCAGCGTGCCACTGCTGATGTTCTTCGTGATCTTTCTGATGCGTTATGCCGGAGCGCCGCATGCGGAGGTCGTCGCGGCGCTTTCGAACCCGTTCGTCGCCGTGATCATGGGTCTGACGGTCATCGCCAGTCTCATTCACATGAAGATCGGCATGCAGGTCATCATCGAGGACTACGTGCATGCCGAAGGCGCCAAGATCGTCCTTTTCATGCTCAACACTTTTTTCGCGATCGCAGTCGGCGCTCTCTGTCTTTTCGCCGTCCTGAAGATCGCATTTGCAGGGTAATTTCGTCATGGCATCGATCAGTTCACCGGCTGCGAACGGCAAGGCCTACCAATATGTCGACCACGCCTTCGACGTCGTTGTGGTCGGCGCCGGCGGCGCCGGTTTGCGCGCTACGCTCGGCATGGCCGAGCAAGGTCTGAAGACGGCCTGCGTCACCAAGGTTTTCCCGACGCGCTCCCATACGGTCGCCGCCCAGGGGGGCATCGCCGCCTCGTTGCAGAACATGACGCCGGACTGCTGGCAGTGGCATCTTTACGACACGGTGAAGGGCTCGGACTGGCTCGGTGATGTCGACGCCATGCAGTATCTCGCCATGGAAGCGCCGAAGGCGGTCTATGAGCTCGAGCACTACGGTGTGCCCTTCTCGCGCAACGAAGAAGGCAAGATCTACCAGCGCCCGTTCGGCGGGCACATGCAGAATTATGGCGAAGGCCCGCCGGTGCAACGGACCTGTGCGGCCGCCGATCGCACCGGCCATGCCATCCTGCACACGCTCTATGGCCAATCGCTGCGCAACAACGCGGAATTCTTCATCGAATATTTCGCGATCGACCTGATCATGTCGGACGATGGCCGCTGCACCGGTGTCATTGCCTGGAACCTCGATGACGGCACGATCCATCGCTTTGCCGCCAAAATGGTCGTGCTGGCGACCGGTGGCTACGGCCGTGCCTATTTCTCCGCCACCTCCGCACACACCTGCACCGGCGACGGCGGCGGCATGATCGCGCGCGCCGGCCTGCCGCTGCAGGACATGGAATTCGTGCAGTTTCATCCGACCGGCATCTACGGCGCCGGCTGCCTTATCACTGAAGGCGCGCGCGGCGAGGGCGGCTACCTCGTCAATTCCGAAGGCGAGCGCTTCATGGAACGCTATGCGCCATCGGCGAAGGACCTCGCCTCACGTGACGTCGTTTCCCGCTGCATGACGATGGAAATCCGCGAAGGCCGCGGCGTCGGCAAGAACAAGGACCACATCTTCCTGCATCTCGACCATCTCGATCCGGCGGTGCTGCACGAGCGCCTGCCGGGTATTTCGGAATCGGCGAAGATCTTCGCCGGCGTCGATGTGACCCGCGAGCCGATCCCGGTGCTGCCGACCGTTCACTACAATATGGGCGGCGTGCCCACCAACTATTGGGGCGAGGTCCTGAATGCGGACGGCCAGAATCCCGAGCGCATCGCGCCCGGCCTGATGGCCGTCGGCGAGGCCGGCTGTGCCTCGGTGCACGGCGCCAACCGCCTCGGCTCGAATTCGCTGATCGATCTCGTCGTCTTCGGCCGCGCGGCGGCGATCCGAGCTGGTCAGATCATCGACCGCAACGAGGCGGTTCCGGAGATCAACAAGGCTGCCAGCGATCGGATCATGGAACGCTTCGACAATCTGCGGCATGCCAATGGCAGTACGCCGACGGCGCTGCTGCGCGACAAGATGCAGCGCGCCATGCAGGATGACGCAGCCGTGTTCCGCACCCAGGAATCGCTCGAATCCGGCTGCCGCCGTTTGTCGGCGATCTGGAAGGAACTGGCGGATATCAAGGTCACCGACCGCTCGATCATATGGAACTCGGACCTCGTCGAGACGCTGGAGCTCGACAACCTGATGGCCAACGCCATTACGACCGTTTACGGCGCCGAAGCGCGCAAGGAAAGCCGCGGCGCGCATGCGCGGGAAGACTACAAGGACGGCCCGCTCGGCGGCCGCGACGACGTCAACTGGCGCAAGCATACGCTCGCCTGGGTCAACGAGACCGGCGAGGTCAAGCTCGACTATCGCCCGGTTCACACCAGCCTGATCGCCGACGGCATCGATCCGAAAAAGATCGAACCCAAAGCGCGCGTCTATTGATCTCGAGGAAAACAGGACATGGTTGAACTCGCTCTTCCCAAGAACTCGCAGGTCACCGAAGGCAAGGTCTGGCCGAAGCCGGTCGGCGCGACGAAGCTCCGCGAATACCGGGTCTATCGCTGGAACCCGGACGACGGCAAGAACCCGCGCATGGATACCTATTATATCGATATCGATGATTGCGGTCCGATGGTGCTCGACGGTCTGCTCTACATCAAGAACAAGGTCGACCCGACGCTGACGCTTCGCCGCTCCTGCCGCGAGGGCATCTGCGGTTCCTGCGCGATGAACATCGACGGTACCAACACGCTCGCCTGCACCAAGGGCATGGACGAGATCAATGGCGCTGTGAAGGTCTATCCGCTGCCGCATATGCCAGTGGTCAAGGACCTGGTGCCGGATCTGACCAATTTCTATGCCCAGCATCGCTCGATCGAGCCCTGGCTGAAGACAGTGTCGCCGACGCCGGCCAAGGAATGGCGACAGAGCCACGAGGACCGCCTCAAGCTCGACGGCCTTTACGAGTGCATTCTCTGCGCCTGCTGCTCGACCTCCTGTCCGAGCTACTGGTGGAACGGCGACCGCTATCTCGGGCCGGCCGTTCTCCTGCAGGCCTATCGCTGGCTGATCGACAGCCGCGACGAAGCGACCGGCGAGCGCCTCGATGATCTCGAGGATCCGTTTCGGCTTTATCGCTGCCACACGATCATGAACTGCGCTCAAGCCTGTCCGAAAGGGCTGAACCCGGCCAAGGCGATCGGCGAAATCAAGAAGATGCTGGTGGAGCGCAGGTTCTGATCTGTGCGCTTCGATCATGCTGCAATTCGATGGCGGGCTTGGCCCGCCGTTTGCTTGAGTTTCACGATGCGGGTGCGGGCGGAAAACCACACCCACTTTCCTCAACCCGCTCTATCACGATCCTCACATCGACGTGTTGGCAAGTGATTTGAAACTTCCGGCGACCGGCGTAGCTATTAGTCAGGGATGGAGGTCGCCGATGCTTCGCCTTCTGCTTGGATTTATCGCCAGTTGCCTCCTGCTGTTGCCGGCGCGGGCGGCCGAGCCGCAATTCGCGATCTTTGCGGGGGGATGCTTCTGGTGCGTCGAGACCGACTTCGACGCCGTGCCGGGGGTTCTGGAGACGGTCTCCGGCTATGCCGGCGGCAAGACCCAAAATCCGACCTATGAAGACTACGCCGGAGGCGGGCACCGTGAAGTGGTCCAAATTAAGTTCGATCCCGACAAGGTCTCCTATTCCGAGCTTGTGGGGATCCTGTTCCGCACCACGGATCCCACGGATGGCGGCGGCCAGTTCTGCGATCGCGGCTTTGCTTATACGACTGCGATCTACGCCCTGAACGATCGGCAGTCGATGGATGCGAAAGCCGAAAAGATCAAGGCTGAGGCCGAGCTCGGCAGGCCGATCGTCACGCCGGTCGAGGGTGCGGTCAAATTTTGGCCGGCCGAGGACTATCACCAGGACTTCGGGGCGCGGAACCCGATCCGCTATTGGTATTATCGCAATGGCTGCGGCAGAAACAGAACGGTCGAAGCGCTCTGGGGCGACCGCGCCTATGCGGGCGTCAATCACTGATTGTAGTCGATCGGATGCCGTTTCAATCCTGCAACAGGCAGGGCTGAAATGCCTTACCTTGATTTGTCAGGTGGATTTGCTGTAATTCGGCCTTTATTATCGCGTTGCATCATGGTTCGCGGACGAAAACGGGGGTAAAGATATGCGGGTTCTTCATGCGGCGGCCGGGTTGGCGGTTGTGCTTGCGCTGACCGGGTGCCAGCGGACATCCATGGGTGGTTTTGGTTCTCAGGATGTTTCTCCCGCTCCCCTGCAGGCGCAGCCCGTGCCGACTGTTTCATCGAGCCAGCTTCCGGATCCGACGACCAACACATCGCAGTTCCCCACCGCTCCGACCAGCGGTACCGCGACGCCCGGCGGCACGCAGCCCGGAACCCAGGTTGCTGCCGCCACCAATGCGCTCGACGTCACCAAGGAATCGATGGTCGGCAACTGGCGCGTCTCCAGCGCCGGCAGTTCCTGCGACATGTTCCTGACCCTGACGAATCTCGGCAGCGGATCGCGCGGCGGCACGCGCGGCTGCGCCGGCGAACTGACTGCGATGGGATCCTGGGAAGTGGCCGGCAAGCAGGTGGTGCTGAAGGATCGAAACGGTAATGCGATCGCGCGTCTCTACAAGACGGCGGATGCGCGCTTCGACGGTTCGACCAACGGCGGCCAGCCGGTCAGCCTCAGCCGCTGACGGGCTGGTTACCGGCTCGGCTTCGCGCCGCACCCGAAGTGGATGAGAAAAAGTGCGAAGAGTTCCGTCATCCCGCCGCAGTTTTCTAAAGGCGGTTCCTGTCTCCGCTCGGGTGCAGCGTGCTCAATCCTGACGATAGCATTCATCACAAGCTCGAAACACTTGTTGCAGCCGGCGAGCGGCAGCGTGATCCGGCGCAATTTGCAATCGCAAGACGGCTCGATCACCTGACGGCGGAACTGCTTGCCAGCCGACCGTCGCGCAAGTCCAATGCACTCGGCTGGCTGTTCGCCTCTCGCAAGAGGGAGCGCGAGCCGGTCAAGGGGCTCTACATCCATGGTGGGGTCGGCCGCGGCAAGACGATGCTGATGGACATGTTCTTCGATGCCGTGCCCATCCAGCGCAAGCGTCGGGCGCATTTCCATGAATTCATGGCCGATGTGCATGAGCGCATCTACAAGCATCGGCAAAGACTCAAAAACGGTGAGACGAAGCAGGCGGATCCCATCCCTCCAGTTGCCTCCGAGCTTTTCGGCGAAGCGCGGCTCCTGTGTTTTGACGAATTCTCGGTGACGGACATCGCCGACGCGATGATCCTGGCGCGCCTCTTCGGCGAACTCTTCGCCAGGGGCTGCGTTCTGGTCGCGACTTCGAACGTCGAGCCTGACAACCTCTATCGCGACGGGCTCAATCGCGGCCTCTTTCTGCCGTTCATCGATCTTCTGAAGGCGAACGCGGAGATCCTTTCGCTCGATACCGAGACGGACTATCGCCTTCAGAAAACCGACGGAAGCCCGGTCTGGCTGTCACCGCTTGGGCCCGAAACGGAGGCGGCAATGGACCGCGCCTGGTATCGCGAGACGGGGGGAGCGCCGGTTAGATCGACTGAGATCGGCCGCAAGGGCCGCAAGATCCGCGTGCCGGTGGCTGTGGGCCGCACGGCTCGATTCACTTTCGCGGATCTTTGCGCGCAGCCGCTCGGTGCCGCCGACTACCTCGCCATCCTCTCGCAGCACAGCACGATCTTCCTCGATCACGTGCCGCATTTGGGTCCACATCTGCGCAACGAGACCAAGCGTTTCATCATCCTCGTCGACGCCGTCTACGATCAGGGCGCCCGCCTCTTCGCCTCGGCCGTCGCGGAGCCGCAGCACCTTTTGACCGCAAAAAAGGGCACTGAAGGCTTCGAGTTCGACCGGACGGTGTCACGCCTCATTGAGATGCAGAGCGAGGAATATGCCGCCGGACATTCGGAGAATCTTGCTGTTCCGTGACGCAACGGTGACAGAAATTCTTACCTTTACGTAAGAATTTAATGGTTTAACCGATTGAAATTGTTCTCTGTCAAAGTATCGATTGATATTTCACCGTTTGCCGTTTAAGGGCTTTCCCCGCGAAGGTTTGGCGTTTGCCGCGTTTCAGGCCTCGATCATGGATCACAAAGGAAGCACTTTCATGGCGCGCAACAAGATTGCACTTATTGGTTCAGGGATGATTGGTGGCACGCTGGCGCATCTCGCCGGTCTGAAGGAACTGGGCGATATCGTCCTCTTCGATATTGCCGACGGCATTCCTCAGGGTAAGGGCCTCGACATCGCTCAGTCGTCACCGGTCGAAGGTTTCGACGCTTCGCTGACGGGCGCCAGCGACTATTCGGCAATCGAGGGTGCCGACGTCTGCATCGTCACGGCGGGCGTGCCGCGCAAGCCCGGCATGAGCCGCGACGATCTGCTCGGCATCAACCTCAAGGTCATGGAGCAGGTCGGCGCCGGCATCAAGAAATACGCACCGAATGCCTTCGTCATCTGCATCACCAATCCGCTCGACGCCATGGTCTGGGCGCTGCAGAAGTTCTCCGGGCTGCCGAAGAACAAGGTCGTCGGCATGGCCGGGGTTCTCGATTCCGCGCGCTTCCGTTACTTCCTCAGCCAGGAATTCAACGTTTCGGTTCAGGACGTCACCGCTTTCGTGCTCGGCGGCCACGGCGACTCGATGGTGCCGCTCGCCCGTTATTCGACCGTTGCCGGCATTCCGCTGACCGACCTCGTCCATATGGGCTGGGTCACCAAGGAGCGGCTCGAAGAGATCGTCCAGCGCACCCGTGACGGCGGCGCCGAGATCGTCGGGCTGTTGAAGACCGGTTCGGCCTATTATGCGCCGGCGGCTTCAGCGATCGAAATGGCAGAAGCCTATCTCAAGGACAAGAAGCGCGTGCTCCCCTGCGCGGCCCATCTCTCCGGCCAATACGGTGTGAAGGACATGTATGTCGGCGTGCCGACGGTGATCGGTGCCGGTGGCATCGAGCGCATCATAGAGATCGACCTCAACAAGGGCGAGAAGGAAGCCTTCGACAAGTCGGTGGCCGCTGTCGCCGGCCTGTGCGAAGCCTGCATCACCATCGCGCCCAGCCTGAAGTAACCGTCGCCAATCTGACAGGAAAGAACCGATGAACATTCATGAATATCAGGCCAAGGCTCTTTTGAAGAGCTATGGCGCGCCGGTCGCGGAAGGCGTTGCGATCTTCTCCGCCGACGAAGCCGAAGCGGCCGCGAAGAAGCTGCCGGGCCCGCTTTACGTGGTGAAGAGCCAGATTCATGCCGGCGGGCGCGGCAAGGGCAAGTTCAAGGAGCTCGGCCCCGATGCCAAGGGCGGGGTGCGCCTGGCGAAGTCGGTCGAAGAGGTCGTCGCCAATACAAAGGAAATGCTCGGCAACACGCTCGTGACCAAGCAGACCGGCCCGGCCGGCAAGCAGGTCAACCGCCTCTATATCGAGGACGGTGCCGACATCGACCGTGAACTTTACCTCTCGATCCTCGTCGATCGCTCCGTCGGACGCGTCGCCTTCGTCGTTTCGACCGAAGGCGGCATGGACATCGAGGCGGTCGCCGAGCATACGCCGGAGAAGATCGTCACCGTCGCGATCGACCCGGACAGGGGTGTGACCGCCGACGACCTGAAAACGCTTGCCGATGCGCTGCAGCTCGAAGGCGAGGCGCGCGCCGACGCCGAAACGCTCTTCCCGATCCTCTACAAGGCCTTTGTCGAGAAGGACATGAGCCTGCTTGAGGTCAATCCGCTGATCGTCATGAAGAACGGGCGCATGCGCGTGCTTGACGCCAAGGTTTCCTTCGACGGCAACGCGCTCTTCCGCCACGAGGACATCGTCGCGCTGCGCGACACGACCGAAGAGGACGAGAAGGAAATCGAAGCCTCGAAGCACGACCTCGCCTATGTCGCCCTCGACGGAAATATCGGCTGCATGGTCAATGGCGCCGGCCTTGCGATGGCGACCATGGACATCATCAAGCTCTACGGCGCGGAGCCGGCGAACTTCCTCGATGTTGGTGGCGGCGCCTCGAAGGAAAAGGTCACGCACGCCTTCAAGATCATCACTGCCGATCCGGCGGTGAAGGGCATCCTCGTCAACATCTTCGGCGGCATCATGAAGTGCGACGTCATCGCCGAGGGTGTTCTGGCTGCGGTCAAGGAAGTCGGCCTCAAGGTGCCGCTCGTCGTGCGCCTCGAAGGCACCAATGTCGAGCTTGGCAAGAAGATCATTAATGAATCGGGCCTCAATGTCATCTCCGCCGATGATCTGGACGATGCCGCCCAGAAGATCGTTGCAGCCGTGAAAGGAGCCTGAGGCTTATGTCCATCCTCATCAACAAAGATACCAAGGTTCTCGTGCAGGGCCTGACCGGCAAGACCGGCACCTTCCACACCGAGCAGGCGCTCGCCTATAACGGCACGAAGATGGTCGGCGGCATCCACCCGAAGAAGGGCGGCGAAACCTGGACCGGCGCCAAGGGCGAGCAACTGCCGATTTTCGCCACCGTTGCCGAAGGCCGCGATGCGACCGGCGCCAACGCGTCGGTGATCTATGTGCCGCCGGCAGGCGCAGCCGCTGCGATCATCGAAGCGATCGACGCGGAAATCCCGCTGATCGTCTGCATCACCGAGGGCATTCCCGTTGCCGACATGGTCAAGGTCAAGGCGCGGCTCGAGAAGTCGTCTTCGCGCCTCATCGGCCCCAACTGCCCGGGCGTGCTAACCCCGGACGAATGCAAGATCGGTATCATGCCCGGGAACATTTTCCGTAAAGGCTCGGTCGGCGTCCTTTCGCGCTCTGGAACGCTCACTTACGAAGCGGTCTTCCAGACTTCGAACGAGGGTCTTGGCCAGACGACCGCCGTCGGCATCGGCGGCGATCCGGTCAAGGGCACCGAGTTTATCGACGTGCTGGAGATGTTCCTCGCCGACGACGAGACAAAGTCGATCATCATGATCGGCGAGATCGGCGGTTCGGCCGAAGAGGACGCGGCGCAGTTCCTGAAGGACGAAGCCAAGCGTGGTCGCAAGAAGCCGATGGTTGGGTTCATTGCCGGCCGCACCGCTCCTCCCGGCCGCACCATGGGTCACGCCGGTGCCGTCATCTCCGGCGGCAAGGGCGGCGCGGAAGACAAGATCGCGGCGATGGAAGCCGCCGGCATCCGCGTCTCGCCATCGCCGGCCCGTCTCGGCAAGACCTTGGTCGAAGTCCTGAAGGGCTGAGCCTACATCAGTCCAATGGGGTGGCCTCGGTGCCGCCCCATTGGAGCCATGAATAGCGCCAAGATGACCGATCAGAGCGAGATGAAGTGGGCAAAGCAGCTCCATCCCGCCTCCCGCTCTGACTGACGGAAGCCCGATCAGACCTATTTTGAGTGTTCAAGACCATCCTGATCCAAGGCGCCGAGCAAACATGAACGACCGGGACAACCCGGCATCCCAACTTCAGTCAGGAGGCGGACCAAAGGTTCGCGAGAGACATGACAAGGCAAGAGGCCAACGAGCAATTCCAGCTCACATCGTTTCTGGACGGCGCCAACGCCGCCTATATCGAGCAGCTCTATGCATGCTACGAAACGGATCCGTCTTCCGTTTCGGCCGAGTGGCAGTCCTTCTTCAAGGCACTTGCCGACAGGCCTGAGGATGTCGTGAAGGCGGCCAAGGGCGCCTCCTGGAAGAAGAGCAATTGGCCTATCCCGGCCAACGGCGAACTGGTGTCCGCGCTCGATGGCGACTGGGGCACGGTTGAAAAGATCGTCGAGAAGAAGGTCAAGGCGAAGGCCGAGGAAGCCGCCGCCGTCACGGGCATACCGATCAGCGAGGCCGAGGTTCATCAGTCAACGCGCGATTCCGTCCGCGCGATCATGATGATACGCGCCTATCGCATGCGCGGCCACCTGCACGCCAAGCTCGACCCGCTGGGCCTCGCCGATCCGGTCGAGGATTACGACGAGCTCTCGCCGAAGACCTACGGCTTCGAGGAGAAGGATTACGACCGCAAGATCTTCATCGACAACGTGCTCGGCCTCGAATACGCGACGGTGCGCGAAATGGTCGAAATCCTCGAGCGGACCTATTGCTCGACGATCGGCGTCGAATTCATGCACATGTCCAACCCGGAAGAGAAGGGCTGGATCCAGGAGCGGATCGAAGGGCCGGACAAGGGTGTCGAATTCACCCCCGAGGGCAAGCGGGCCATTCTGCAGAAGCTCATCGAAGCCGAAGGTTTCGAGCAGTTCATCGACGTCAAGTACAAGGGCACGAAGCGCTTTGGCCTCGACGGCGGCGAATCGCTGATCCCGGCGCTGGAGCAGCTCATCAAGCGCGGCGGCCAGCTCGGCCTCAAGGAAATCGTTCTCGGCATGGCCCACCGCGGCCGCCTCAACGTGTTGTCCCAAGTCATGGGCAAGCCGCACCGCGCGGTCTTTCACGAGTTCAAGGGCGGATCCTATGCGCCCGATGACGTGGAAGGTTCCGGCGATGTGAAATATCACCTCGGCGCGTCGTCCGATCGCGAATTCGACGGCAACAAGGTTCATCTGTCTCTGACGGCGAACCCTTCGCATCTCGAAATCGTCAACCCCGTCGTCATGGGCAAGGCGCGTGCGAAGCAGGACCAGATAGCGACCGTCTTCGAAGGCGACATCATTCCGCTGCGCGAGCGCGTCAAGGTCATGCCGCTCCTGCTGCATGGTGACGCGGCTTTCGCGGGCCAGGGTGTCATCGCCGAAATCCTCGGCCTTTCCGGTCTTCGCGGCCACCGCGTCGGCGGCACGGTGCACTTCATCATCAACAACCAGATCGGCTTCACCACGAACCCGGCCTTCTCGCGTTCCTCGCCCTATCCGTCGGATGTGGCGAAAATGATCGAGGCGCCGATCTTCCACGTGAACGGCGACGATCCGGAGGCCGTTGTTTACGCGGCGAAGGTCGCGACCGAGTTCCGGATGAAGTTCCACAAGCCGGTCGTCATCGACATGTTCTGTTACCGCCGCTTCGGCCACAACGAAGGCGACGAGCCGGCGTTCACGCAGCCGAAGATGTACAAGGTCATCCGTGCCCACAAGACGGTGGTTCAACTCTATTCCGAACGCCTGGTCGCCGAAGGTCTGATCAGCGAAGGCGAGGTGGAAAAGATGAAGGCCGACTGGCGCGCGCATCTCGAACAGGAGTTCGAGGCCGGCCAGTCCTACAAGCCGAACAAAGCCGATTGGCTCGACGGCGTCTGGTCGGGCTTGCGCACCGCCGACAATCAGGACGAGCAACGCCGCGGCAGGACCTCGGTGCCAATGAAGCAACTGAAGGAAGTCGGCCGCAAGATTTCCGAGATTCCGGCCGGCTTCAATGCGCATCGGACTATCCAGCGCTTTATGGAAAACCGCGCCAACATGATCCAGACCGGCGAGGGCATCGACTGGGCGATGGCGGAAGCGCTTGCCTTCGGGACGCTCGTCACCGAGGGCACGAAGATCCGCCTTTCGGGCCAGGACTGCGAGCGCGGCACGTTCTCGCAGCGCCATTCGGTCCTCTACGACCAGGAGACCGAAGAACGTTATATTCCGCTCGCCAATCTGTCGCCGAACCAGGCGCGCTACGAGGTCATCAACTCGATGCTCTCGGAAGAGGCGGTGCTCGGCTTCGAATATGGCTACTCGCTCGCCCGCCCGAACGCGCTGACGCTGTGGGAAGCCCAGTTCGGCGACTTCGCCAATGGCGCGCAGGTGGTCTTCGACCAGTTCATCTCGTCCGGCGAACGCAAGTGGCTGCGCATGTCGGGTCTCGTCTGCCTGCTGCCGCACGGCTATGAAGGACAGGGTCCGGAGCACTCCTCCGCGCGTCTCGAACGCTTCCTGCAGCTCTGCGCGGAAGATAACATGCAGGTCGCCAACGTCACGACACCGGCAAATTACTTCCATATCCTGCGCCGCCAGGTGAAACGAGACTTCCGCAAGCCGTTGATCCTGATGACGCCGAAGTCGCTGCTGCGCCACAAGCGGGCGGTCTCCAGCCTTTCCGAAATGGCCGGCGAGAGCTCCTTCCACCGGCTGCTCTGGGACGATGCGGAGGTTGTCAAGGACGGCCCGATCAAGCTGCAGAAGGATTCGAAGATCCGTCGCGTCGTGCTCTGCGCCGGCAAGGTCTACTACGACCTGCTCGAAGAGCGCGAGAAGCGCGGTATCGACGATATCTATCTGCTGCGCGTCGAGCAGCTCTATCCGTTCCCGGCCAAGGCGCTCATCAATGAGCTCAGCCGCTTCCGCCATGCGGAGATGGTCTGGTGCCAGGAAGAGCCGAAGAACATGGGCGCCTGGTCGTTCATCGATCCCTATCTCGAATGGGTTCTCGCCCATATCGACGCCAAGTACCAGCGAGTGCGCTATACCGGACGGCCGGCTGCCGCCTCGCCGGCAACGGGCCTCATGTCCAAGCACATGGCGCAGCTTGTCGCCTTCCTCGAGGACGCGCTGGGGGGCTGATCGTGCCCCCCACGGCCTGCCAATCGACAGAAACAGATATCTGATCAACGGAACAAAAATCATGGCAACAGAAATCCGCGTTCCCACCCTTGGCGAATCCGTCAGCGAAGCGACCGTCGGCACCTGGTTCAAGAAGGTCGGCGACCCGATCAAGGCCGACGAGCCGATCCTGGAGCTCGAGACCGACAAGGTGACGATCGAAGTTCCGGCGCCGACCACCGGCACGCTTTCCGAAATCGTCGTCCAGGCGGGCGAGACCGTCGGCCTCGGTGCGCTGCTCGGCCAGATTGCCGAAGGCGCCGGTGCCGCCGCAGCTCCGGCTGCCGCCGAGAAAAAGGTCGAACCCGCTGCCGCTGCCCCGGCCGCACAGCCGGCTGCCGCTCCAGCTGCACAGCCCGCCGCTGCCGCGCCGGCCCCCCAAGCCGTCTCTTCGATGCCGCCGGCGCCCGCCGCCGCCAAGCTCATTGCCGAAAACAACCTTTCCGCCGATCAGCTCGACGGCTCGGGCAAGCGCGGGCAAGTGCTGAAGGGCGACGTGCTCGCCGCTGTCGCCAAGGGAATTTCGGCGCCCGCTCCCGCAGAGCCAGTCAAGGTCCAGGCCCGCGCGCCGGCAACGGCCGAAGACGCCGCGCGCGAGGAGCGCGTCAAGATGACCCGGCTTCGTCAGACGATCGCCCGGCGGCTCAAGGACGCGCAGAACACCGCCGCGATGCTCACCACCTACAATGAGGTGGACATGAGCGCGGTCATGAGCCTGCGCAACAGGTACAAGGACGTCTTCGAGAAGAAGCACGGCGTGAAGCTAGGTTTCATGGGCTTTTTCACCAAGGCCGTCACCCACGCACTCAAGGAACTGCCGGCGGTCAACGCTGAGATCGACGGCACCGACATCATTTATAAGAACTTCTGCCACGTCGGCGTCGCCGTCGGAACGGAAAAGGGTCTTGTCGTGCCGGTCGTGCGTGACGCCGATCATATGTCCATCGCCGAGATCGAGAAGGAAATCGGCCGTCTCGGCAAGGCTGCGCGCGACGGCATGCTGTCTATGGCCGATATGCAGGGCGGGACCTTCACCATTTCGAACGGCGGCGTCTACGGCTCGCTGATGTCCTCGCCTATCCTCAACGCGCCGCAGTCGGGCATCCTCGGCATGCACAAGATCCAGGACCGGCCGGTCGCGATCGGCGGCCAGGTAGTCATCCGCCCGATGATGTACCTGGCTCTGTCCTACGATCACCGTATCGTCGACGGCAAGGAAGCGGTGACCTTCCTCGTGCGCGTCAAGGAAAGCCTCGAAGATCCGGAACGCCTGGTGCTCGATCTCTAAGGACGGCGGGGGCACGATTGCAGCCCCCGTTTCTTTCTCTGGGATGCGCAAATGTCGCTGGAACTAAGTTACCTGCTCTGGAGCGCCGTGCTTGCCTTCGCCTATGTTACGGCGCAGGCAGGTGCCTATCGCTTGCAGAACGGGATTGTCGAGGTTGACCCCAACCGCGACATCCAGCCGCCGGCGGATGTGCTCACAGGACGGGCAACGCGGGCGCTTCGCAATTTCCACGAGACCTATCCGGTGTTTGTCGTTCTCGTCATCGTCGTAGAGTTCACCGGGCGAAGCGGAGCACTGACCGAGTGTGGAACTGTGATCTGGTTCTGGGCAAGGGCCGCCTATCTGCCGATCTATGTCGGCGGCCTCGGGTTGGTTCGTTCGGCGGTATGGGCGGTATCGGCGGCGGGCCTTGTCCTGATGCTTGCGGGCATTCTCATCTAGACGGAGGAGAAAGGCATGACATCCGAAGGGAAAATTCCCCCCATTCAAGTGCATCTTTGCGTCAACGGCGGTCTTGCCGCTATCGCCTTCTACGAGAAGGCGTTCGGCGCCGTGAACACGTTTCACCAGATGGCCGAGGACGGCAAACGCGTGATGCATGCCAATCTCGCCCTTTTTAGTGGCGAGATCATGCTGCATGACGAGTTTCCGGAATTCGGCATGAGCATAAAGTCGCCGCACACGGCCGGAGGCGCGAGCGTTGCGATCAACATCAATCTACCGAAACCGGAAGAGGTAGATTCGGCTTACGCCAAGGCGGTCGCTGCAGGGGCATCGACAGTGATGGAGCCGCAGGATACGTTCTGGGAAGCACGCTATGCGCGCATCGAGGATCCCTTCGGCCACATCTGGGCCTTCAACGCACCGGTCGCAAAATCATGAGCAATTACCTGGTCGAACTGGCATCGCTGATGGTGATTTTCTCCTTCGCCATCGTTTCGCCCGGCGCGGACCTCGCGATGGTGATGCGGCAGTCGCTCGTCCATAGCCGCCGCCAGGCGATCATCACCGCGTTCGGCATCGGCACGTCGCTGATGTTCCACGTCACCTATACGATTCTTGGGCTGGGACTGATCATTTCCCAGTCCATCTATCTCTTCAACATCGTCAAATGGTGCGGCGTCGCCTACCTCATCTATATCGGCATCAAAGCGCTGCGTGCCAGCCAGACAGGGATATCCGTGGAGGCGGGACAGATCACCGGCTCGGGCAAAAGGCAGTCGGCACTGAAGGCCTTCGGCCTCGGCTTCGCGGCCAATGCACTTAACCCCAAGCCGGTCTTCTTCTTCCTGTCCATCTTCTCGACCGTCGTCAGCGCGCAGACGCCGATGATGATCAAGTTCGGCTACGGCCTCGTCATGGCGAACTCACTGATCCTCTGGTTCGTCGGCGTCAGCCTGTTCATGACGACGCCGCGGATGCGGGCCGCCTTCACGCGCGCCAGCAAGTGGATCGACCGGGCAAGCGGTCTCGTTTTCATCGCGCTCGGCCTGAAACTCGCGACGGAAAAGGCGGCGTGAGAATGAGCGGGCGCAACGCCTTTTTTGCGTCGCTCGCGATCGCGTTGATCACCACGCCTGCGTTTGCAGAGGAGTGCAAGCAGGCGCATGCGATCTATGCCGATCCCGCTGGCATCTACGAACTGCGTTTCGAGCCGGTCGGTTCGGAAAGCGCCGTCACCAGCAATCATTTCAAGGTCAAGGTTGGGGAAACTGGGCTGCTGCTCGATGGCGTGGTGATGCAGTCCGGCGAGCCGGAGCGCCCGAACGGGATAGTGATGCACAACTGCCCGGAAGGCGACGTCACCGGCGCGGAGCTCAGTGCCTGCACCGTCTGGCAGGGCGTGATGTACACGGTCGACAAGGCGGGCAAGATTGGCCTGCTCGCTGCGGAAGATGAACCTGCCGCCGAGCAGATCTTGCTTCCGGATTTCGGTCCGTCGCTGCGCCTTTCCAGCGCCTGGGGCGAGGGCAAGGCCAATTCCGACAGTTCTGATGTATTTCAGCTCAGGGGATGTGCTGAATGAGTGACGGGCGCGTTCTTCTCGTCACCGGCGGCAGCCGCGGCATCGGTGCTGCCGTCTGTATTGGAGCGGCAAGCGAGGGCTGGCGAATTGCGGTCAATTACGCATCCAATCGGCAGGCGGCCGAGGATGTCGTCCGTCTCATCTCGAAAGCGGGCGGGTCTGCGATCGCGATTGAAGGCGATGTTGGATCAGAAGACGGAGTCAGGGCAATCTTTTCCACCGTCGACGCCGCCTTTGGTCGGCTGGACGGCCTCGTCAACAACGCCGGCATCATCGGCTCGCCGCAGCGTGTCGACCAGATTTCGCCCGAACGGCTGGAGCGGATGTTCCGCGTCAATGTGACCGGGGCGATCCGTTGCGCGGCGCAAGCGGTGCTCCGGATGTCGACGCATCACGGCGGTCGGGGCGGTTCGATCGTCAATCTCTCTTCCGTCGCTGCCGTCCTGGGTGCGCCGGGGCAATATGTCGACTATGCCGCCTCGAAGGGCGCGATCGACAGCTTCACCGTCGGCCTGGCGCGCGAAGTTGCGTCAGAAGGCATTCGCGTGAACGCGGTTCGCCCGGGCATCATTGATACGTATATTCACGCTTCCGGCGGACTGCCGGACCGCGCCCGTGACTTGGCTCCAACTATTCCCATGCAGCGTCCCGGAAGCGCCGGCGAAGTTGCCGATGCAATTCTCTATCTCCTGTCGGATAAGGCGACTTATGTGACGGGAGCCATTCTCAATGTCAGCGGCGGACGATAAGCGCCCTGAAAGAAGGATTATCAAATGGCTTATGATCTCGTCGTTATCGGAAGCGGCCCGGGCGGCTATGTGTGCGCCATCAAAGCGGCGCAGTTGGGCATGAAGGTTGCCGTCGTCGAGAAGCGCAGCACCTATGGCGGCACCTGCCTCAACATCGGCTGCATCCCTTCGAAGGCCCTGCTGCATGCTTCCGAGATGTTCCATCACGCTTCGCACGGATTGGATGCGCTGGGCGTGGAGGTCGCGAGCCCGACGCTCAATCTCGAAAAGATGATGGCCCACAAGGACGCGACCGTTAAGTCGAACGTCGACGGCGTCTCCTTCCTGTTCAAGAAGAACAAGATCGAGGGGTTCCAGGGCACGGGCAAGCTTCTCGGCCAAGGCAAGGTGTCGGTCACCAATGAAAAGGGTGAGGAGCAGATACTCGAAGCCAAGAACGTGGTCATCGCGACCGGTTCCGACGTCGCCGGCATTCCAGGTGTCGAAGTCGCATTCGACGAGAAGATCATCATTTCCTCGACCGGTGGGCTGGAACTGGAAAAGGTGCCAGCAAGCATGATCGTCGTCGGCGGCGGCGTCATCGGTCTAGAGCTCGGCTCGGTCTGGGCGCGTCTCGGCGCCAAGGTGACCGTCGTCGAGTTCCTCGACACGATCCTCGGCGGCATGGACGGCGAGGTCGCCAAGCAACTGCAGCGGATGTTGACGAAGCAGGGCATCGATTTCAAGCTCGGCGCCAAAGTGACCGGCGTCGCGAAACCGGGCAGCGGCGCGAGAGTCACCTTCGAGCCGGTCAAGGGCGGCGAGGCGATCACGCTCGATGCGGAGGTGGTGCTGATCGCGACCGGCCGCAAGCCTTGCTCCGAAGGCCTGGGTCTTGCAAAGGCGGGTGTTGTCCTCGACGCGGGCGGCCGGATCGAGATCGACCGTCACTTTCAGACGAGCATAACGGGCGTATACGCGATCGGCGACGTCGTGCGCGGGCCGATGCTCGCCCACAAGGCCGAGGACGAAGGCGTTGCCGTGGCGGAGATCATCGCCGGACAGGCCGGCCACGTGAACTACGACGTCATCCCGAGCGTCGTCTATACCCAGCCTGAGGTCGCCTCGGTCGGCAAGACGGAGGAGGAACTGAAGGCTGCCGGAGTGGCCTACAAGGTCGGCAAGTTCCCGTTTACCGCCAATGGCCGCGCCCGTGCGATGCAGGCGACGGACGGTTTCGTCAAGATCCTCGCCGATAAGGAAACCGATCGGGTGCTCGGCGGCCATGTCGTCGGCTTCGGCGCCGGCGAAATGATCCATGAGATTGCCGTGCTGATGGAATTCGGCGGATCGTCGGAGGACCTCGGTCGCACCTGCCATGCCCATCCGACAATGTCCGAAGCGGTGAAGGAAGCGGCACTCTCCACCTTCTTCAAGCCTATCCACATGTGACACTTGGGCGGGGGTCGCAGCAAAGCGGCCCCTGTCTCGCGCGATAGCGACGGCGGGTCCGTGCAGATCACCTGCGGCAGTGCAGAGTGTTGCAGCGGCCTTTGTGCGTCTGAAAAAGAAGCATGGGGCGCCGTCGAAACACCTGCGGTGATCAGTTTACCCGCGTGACTGTGAATCCCTGCTGGCGCAGGAGCTCGACAAGACCTTCATTGCCTGGAAGATGCAGCGCGCCGACGGCCATGAAGGCATTCCCTTCCTTCAGGATCGGCTCGGCGCGCACCGCCATGGTCTTGTTGCGATCGATGATGATGCGCTGCTCGAACTCGGCGTAGCCGAAGTCGCCCGACGAGACCTGTTCGGACACGGATTTCATCATCGGCATGATCATGCCGGTTTCGCCCGAAACATAAAGATCGGTGGTCGTCGCCATGACGTCGTCGATCGTCTTGCCGAGTGCCAGCGTTTCGATCAGCGCCTGCAGATGCAGTTCGACTGGCAAAGAATCCATGGCGGAAAGCTGCTCCACCAGCGTTTCCAGACCTTTCAAGGTCTTTCCCTGTTCTACGGCATCTTCGGCGAGCTTCTTATCGAGGAAGGACGCGCCGGCGGCTTTGCGCGAAAATTCGCAGGCCGGAAGCGCGACGAAGCTCGCAATCATCCAGGGCTTCATCTTGGCGACGAGCGGCAGGGATATGCCCCGCTGCTTGAGGCCGCTCTCCAGCCGCGAGCGGTCTTCAGGCTTCAGGAAATCGTCGATCGTCTTGTCACCGGCAAACATGGTGAGGTCGGGCCTCATCAGTATGGCAGTGGCAGCCTTCTTCTCGTCGATGATCTCGTCCGATTCGACGACGACGGTCCGAGCCTCGGCAAAGGCATCGGCCGCACCGTGGGGCATGGCCAGGACGCGCGGGTCCGCGACATGCATAGTGCCGAGCAGCCAGGAGGGTGCCAGGCCCTGCCTTTCGATCTTCCAGAAGAGGCCCTTGCCATTAGGGACCTCGTCGGCTTCGTGCCTTAGCGCGGCCAGGCGGACCGGATCCGTGCGCTCGAGACCGGTCAAAATGTTGCTGCCGCCGCAGTCGGTTCCTTCCGCCGCCCTTGCATTGGAGATGGAAAGCAACGCGACAACAAGGCTTGCGGCCATCAGCACATGCAGCAGCACGATCAGCCGCAGTAAACTGTCAGCCGCCCTGACGGCGAGATTGCGAACGGGTCTGGTGATTGTCATGAGCATTGCTTTCCGCACTGGTGTTCGGACACTACGCCGCTGCGGTCACAGGTTCCTTAATAAGCTTGGTTAATGGAGAAGCGTGCCGGATTTTAGAGCGGTATGAAGAAAAGCGTGAGCGGTTTTCCGCCTGCATCAGTCACGTTTTGATTTTGGGCCGATTCAACCCAGAATCGTCGTGACTAGGCACGTGGATGGGCGCGGTCATAGATTTCCAGGAGACGTGCCGAATCGACGCCGGTGTAGACCTGCGTGGTCGAGAGGCTCGCATGGCCAAGCAGTTCCTGGATGGTGCGGAGGTCCCCGCCGCCGGCCAGAAGATGCGTGGCGAAGGAATGGCGCAAGGCATGCGGCGTTGCCGAATCGGGAAGGCCGAGTGCTGCGCGAAGCTTCTGCATTTCGCGCTGGATGATCGCCGGCTGGAGCCTCGCACCGCGCGCGCCACGGAACATCGGCGCATCGGCGGCGAGTTGGTAAGGGCAGAGTTTCCGATAGATCGCGACCGCTTCCGTTGCCGCGGCGATCAACGGGACGATCCGCGTCTTGCCGCCCTTGCCGGTGATCCGCAGCGAGCTGGCGGCAGCGCTGAAATCGGCGGGCGCCAAATCAAGCGCTTCGGATATGCGCAGGCCGCAGCCGTAGAGAAGCGTCAGCACGGCGGCGTTTCGTGCCGCGATCCAGGGCTCTTCGGCGAGCTGCGCATCCGACGTCACCACCTTGAGCGCGTCCCGGTCGGTCAGGGGCTTCGGCAGCGATTTCGGCTGTTTCGGCGAGCGCACGGCGGCAGCGCCCGCGGCATTGGCAAGGCCGTTTTTTTCCAGATAGCGCAGAAAGGAACGCAGGCCCGCAAGCCCGCGCCCGAGCGTGCGTGCTCCCGCTCCGCCCTTGCGTCGTTGCGCGAGGAAACCGCGGAGGTCGGCGGGGCGCAGGGTGCGGATGTCGGAGAGGCGAGGAGGGCCGGCAAGGTGGCCGGTCAGGAAGATCAGGAACTGCCGTGTATCGCGCTCATAAGCCTCGACGGTCTTTTCGGAAAGGCGGCGCTCCTCGGCAAGGCTTCTGAGCCAGCGCTGGCGTTCCGCAATGACTTCGGGATGGCCTATTACAAGAAGCTCGTGCATTGTCGTTCCGGCAATCAAGGATGCCGTCGAGAATGCCATCGAGCGTCTTATGTTTTTGCTAACGTGCTCTTGGAATTTGTCATTCTTCGATCATATTGAACTGCAATGGTCGGTCAGCAACCGCGGATGGGACTATGGCGAGACGTGATTCGGCGAGCGCGTTGGCGCATTTTGCAGAGGCAATTGCGCTAGTCTCGCAAGGGCGGCCGGGTCACATCGTAGACACGCTGATAGCGGAGCGCGGCCAGAGGATCGTTCGTCATCCGTTGTGGCCCGTCATGCGGCCCTTTCTCTACACGCTGCTCAATTACCGCAAGGCGATCGAGTTCGCCAACGCCGTCGGCAATATGCCGGGCTTTCAGGCCTTCGAGCACCTAAGCTCGCTGCTGGCGCTGGATATTCGGGTGGACAGGGCGGAGCGCATACCGGCACGCGGCGGATTTCTGCTGGTCAGCAATCACCCGACGGGTATCGCCGACGGCATAGCGATTTTCGATCTTCTGAAGAGCCGCCGCCCGGACATGATGTTCTTCGCCAACCGCGATGCAATCCGCGTCAATCCGCGTTTCGTCGAGATGGTCATTCCGGTCGAGTGGCGCGAGGAGCACAAGAGCAAGCTCAAGGCCCGCGAAACGCTGCAGGTTACCAATCGCGCAATCGAAGCGGGCAAAGCGACGGTGCTGTTTCCTTCCGGCCGCATCGCCTACTGGGCGGACGGGCGTCTCAACGAACGCCCCTGGAAAAGCTCCGCTGTCACGTTTGCGCGCAAATACGCGCTGCCGATCCTGCCGGTGCACATGAGCGCCCGCAATTCCGGCCTCTTCTATTGGTTCGCCAAATGGTCGACGGAGCTGCGCGACATGACGGTGTTCCACGAGCTTCTGAACAAGAAGGGCGATCTTTTCGATTTCCGCATCGGCAATCTCATCGCTCCGGAAGCGCTCGACGGCGACCCGACAGAGGTTACTCGGGCGCTTGAACGCCACACGGTATTCGAGCTCGCGCGGGATAGCGATGCGGCGTTCACGTCGCCCGCCGGGGTGGCGTAGGAAGGTATTTGCCCCCTCATCCGGCCTGCCGGCCAGCTTCTCCCGCAAGCGGGGCGATAGCACTGCAGTTGAGGCGGACCGAAAGCAAGAAGGCCCCGCATCGCTGCGAGGCCCTGGTGATTTCGTGTCGAAGATAGATCAGACGATCTTCTGGCCGGTCTTGGCCCAGTCGGCCAGGAACATTTCCAGGCCCTTGTCGGTCAGCGGGTGCTTGACCAGCGCTTTCAGCGTTGCCGGCGGCGCCGTGACCACGTCCGCGCCGATGAGGGCCGCCTCCTTGACGTGGTTCACCGTGCGGATCGAGGCGGCGAGGATTTCGGTCTCGTAGCCATAGTTGTCGAAGATGTGGCGGATTTCACGGATGAGATCCATGCCGTCGACGGCGATGTCATCGAGGCGGCCGATAAAGGGCGAAACGAAAGTCGCGCCGGCCTTTGCTGCGAGCAGCGCCTGGTTGGCTGAGAAGCAGAGCGTGACGTTGGTCTGATGGCCGTCCGACGTTAGCGCCTTGCACGCCTTGAGGCCGTCGAGCGTCAGCGGCAGCTTGATGCAGATATTGTCGGCGATCTGCGATAGCGCGGCCGCTTCCTTCATCATTTCGCTGTATTCCGTCGCCGTCACTTCCGCCGAAACCGGTCCGTCGACGATACCGCAGATTTCCTTGGTGACTTCGACGATATCGCGGCCGGACTTCAGGATCAGCGAGGGATTGGTGGTGACGCCGTCGAGAAGACCGAGATCGTTCAGCTCCCGGATTTCCTTGACGTCGGCGGTATCAACGAAAAATTTCATAGGGTATCTCCCTTGGCAGTCGGCCGTTCGGGCGGGTATCCACCGGGAGCAAATCCATGGCAGAAACGCGCGCGTTGAAACTCTGATGGAACCGTGACAAACCCTGAACTTGTAGGGCAGCGGTTCCGCTGCGCAGTTTCTTTAGCTGAAACCGGTGGCAAGGTCACGGCAAAATGACGCTTGATTCAACCGATTTATTCGGGGCGGTACTCGACCGCCGCATCGTGCCCGTCCTGGTCCCGATGCCGGCGCTGAAGGCCTATTCCTATGGGGTGCCGGATGGGTTGGCGGTCGAGCCGGGATCGATCGTGCAGGTGCCGCTCGGGCCGCGCCTGGTCGTCGGCGTCGTCTGGGACGGCGATGACGACGGTACCGTCGATCCGAAGAAGCTGAAGCGGATCGAAAAGGTTTTCGACTGCCCGCCGCTCAATCGTGACATGCGCGCTTTCCTCGATTGGGTGGCTGCCTATACGGTGACGCCCCCCGGGCTCGTCGCCCGAATGGCGCTCCGCGCGCCGACCGCCTTCGACCCCGAGCCGATGGTGGAAGCGCTGCGGCTGACGGATAGACGCCCGGAGCGCATGACTGCCGCACGCGAACGCGTCATCGCCGCAGCGAGCGACGGACTTGCCTGGACGCGCTCAGGGCTCGCGCACGCCGCCGGTGCTTCGTCTAGCGTCATTGACGGCCTCGCGGCGCAGGGGGTGTTCGAAACGGTGTTCATGCCACCGCCGCCGGTGGTTGCCGCGCCGGATCCGGATTTCGCCGCACCCCGGCTTGAAGGTCCGCAGAAGGAGGCTGCTGCCGATCTGCTGACCACGATCGAAGAAGGCAAGTTTTCCGTCTCGCTCATCGACGGCGTTACTGGCTCCGGCAAGACCGAGGTCTATTTCGAGGCGATCGCCGCGACGCTGCGCGCCGGCAAACAGGTGCTGATCCTGTTGCCGGAGATAGCGCTGACCGCGAGCTTCCTTGAACGTTTCCAAGATCGCTTTGGCGCGAAACCGGCGGAGTGGCACTCCGACCTCGCGCCGCGCATGCGGGAAAAGGTGTGGCGGCAGGTGACGACCGGCCGGGTGCGCGTCGTCGCGGGTGCCCGTTCGGCGCTGTTTCTCCCTTTCGAGGAACTGGGCCTGATCATTGTCGACGAGGAGCACGACCCTGCCTACAAGCAGGAGGATCGCGTCTTCTACAATGCCCGTGACATGGCGGTCGTGCGCGGGAGGATTAGCGGTTTCCCGGTCGTGCTGGTTTCAGCGACGCCTTCGCTGGAAAGCCGCGTCAACGGGGAGGTGGGCCGCTATAGGCCGATCCACCTGCCGACCCGTTTCGGCGATGCGGCGCTGCCGCATCTCGGCGTCGTCGACATGCGCCGCCACCCGCCGGAGCGTGGCGGATTTCTCTCGCCGGTGCTCGTCAACCAGATTGGCAAGGCGGTCGGTCGCGGCGAGCAGGCATTGCTGTTCCTGAACCGGCGCGGTTACGCGCCGCTGACGCTCTGCCGCGTCTGCGGCCATCGTTTCCAATGCCCGGACTGCTCAAGCTGGCTGGTCGAGCACCGCTTCCGCGGCCAGATCCAGTGCCATCATTGCGGCTATTCGGAGCGCACGCCGGAGGCCTGCCCCGAATGCGGCACGCTCGATCATCTCGTCGCCTGCGGCCCGGGTGTCGAGCGCATCGCCGAGGAGGTCGAGCGGCATTTTCCGGAAGCTCGCACCATCGTGCTCTCTTCCGATCTGATGGGCGTCAAGCGACTGAGGCTGGAGCTGGAAGCGATCGCGCGCGGCGAAGCCGACATCGTCATCGGCACCCAGCTGGTCGCCAAGGGACACAATTTTCCGCTGATGACGCTGGTCGGCATCGTCGACGCCGATCTCGGCCTTGCCAACGGCGATCCGCGCGCCGCCGAGCGAACATTCCAGCTCCTCTCGCAGGTGACCGGGCGCGCGGGCCGGACGGGCTTGAAGAGTCTTGGTCTGCTTCAGACCTATCAGCCGCAGCACCCGGTTATGCAGGCGATCATTTCCGGCGATTCCGATGCCTTCTACGAACGCGAGATCCATGAGCGGGAGCGGGCCGCCCTGCCTCCCTTCGGCCGGCTCGCCTCCATTATCGTCTCCGCCGATACGCGCCACGATGCCGAGGGTCATGCGCGCGGGCTTCGCAACGCCGCCCCGCGTGTCGACGGCATCTCGATCCTCGGTCCGGCGGAGGCGCCGCTTGCTCTCATCCGCGGCCGGCATCGATTCCGCCTGCTCGTCCACGGGCGCCGCAACAGCGACATGCAGTCTTTCGTCAAGGCCATGATCGCTGCCGGCCCGAAGGAACGCGGATCGATCAACGTGCAACTCGACATCGATCCGCAGAGTTTCCTGTGATCGGACCGGCAAGAGCGGGATGAGGAAAAGCATGCGCGATTTTCCGCTCGCATCCCGCTAACAGCTGATTCCCTTCGCCGCCGACATGCGCTAGACCCAATGACGCGCCTGCGAAGAATCGCTCGTGGCGCCTGCACTGAGATGATTTGCCGCGGGGATGGCCATGGAGTTCTATATTCCGACGGAGACCGGAGAGTTCCTGGCTTTTTGTGCGGCCGCAGCGGCGGCGCTGATCGGCTTCATCATGCTCTTTGCTCCCCGTCTCACCTTTCGCGCGGCCGGCATCGGGGTCGCTGAGGGGCGGCGCGGCGGCCTGGCGGAGGCCCGCTCCACCATGGGCGGCATGCATCTGGGATTAGGGCTTGGAGCCATTCTGCTGGCTCAGCCGATGGTCTATCTCGCCGTCGGCGCCGCCTTTGCGCTGGCCGTTTTCGGCCGCATCCTGTCGATGATGAGCGACAATGGCGCGACACTTTTCAACTGGACCGCGCTCGCCATCCAGTCAACGCTCGCGTTCTTGCCGCTTGCCTATGTTTTCGGGCTGATCTGACCGCCGAAGGCAAGCGCAGCGGGCTGCGACGGAATTTACGGCAAAATTCGGCCGAACAGGACCGAGTAATGCCGCATTCCTGCCGTTGGCGTGTTGCGAGTCCAAACATCCTATGCTAGACGAACCGCGAATTGCGGGGGAAGTGGGTCTGACGGCCTCGATATCCTGCGAGTTATTGCAGCAAATTCAGAATGTTAAGTCAACGGTTCGCCGCAGCTGACGTTCTTGGATGAATTTGAGAGAAGCTTGTGCCCGTGGCAGACACATCCCAGCTTATTTCCGGTGTTGCAGAAAGATATGCGTCCTCGCTTTTCGAGCTTGCGCTCGATGCCGGTTCGGTCGAGGCGGTCGGTTCGGATCTCGACCGTGTTCAGGCGCTGATCGACGGCAGCGACGATCTCAAGCGGCTGATCGTGAGCCCTGTCTTTTCTGCCGACGACCAGTTCAAGGCCATTTCGGCGATCGTCGAGAAGGCTGGTTTTCCCGGGCTGGTCGGCAACTTCCTCAAGGTCGTCGCGCGCAACCGCCGCCTCTTTGTGCTGCCGGGCATCATCAAGGCTTTCCGCCTGTTCGCCGCGCGCCACCGGGGCGAGATCTCTGCCGACGTCACGTCGGCGCATGCGCTGACTGAAGCGCAGCAAACTGAATTGAAGGCGACGCTGAAAGGCGTCACCGGCAAAGACGTGGCGGTCAACGTCACCGTCGATCCGTCTATTCTTGGAGGTCTGATCGTCAAGGTCGGTTCCCGCCAGATTGACACCTCCCTTCGCACCAAACTCTCTACCCTTAAGCTTGCACTGAAAGAGGTCGGCTGATGGATATCCGCGCCGCGGAAATTTCCGCAATTCTCAAAGATCAGATTAAAAATTTCGGCCAGGAAGCAGAAGTCTCCGAAGTCGGCCAGGTGCTTTCCGTCGGTGACGGTATCGCCCGCGTCTACGGTCTAGACAATGTTCAGGCAGGCGAGATGGTCGAATTCCCGGGCGGAATTCGCGGCATGGCGCTGAACCTCGAAGCCGACAACGTCGGTGTCGTTATCTTCGGTTCGGACCGTGACATCAAGGAAGGTGACACCGTCAAGCGGACCGGCGCCATCGTGGATGTTCCGGTCGGTCCGGAACTGCTCGGCCGCGTCGTCGACGCGCTCGGCAATCCGATCGATGGCAAGGGCCCGATCAATGCCAAGCGGCGCTCCCGCGTTGACATCAAGGCGCCGGGCATCATTCCGCGCAAGTCGGTTCATGAGCCGATGTCGACCGGCCTCAAGGCGATCGATGCGCTCATTCCGGTCGGCCGCGGCCAGCGCGAGCTCGTCATCGGCGACCGCCAGACCGGCAAGACCGCCATCATCCTCGATACCTTCCTGAACCAGAAGCCGATCCACGACAACGGCCCGGAGCAGGACAAGCTCTATTGCGTCTACGTCGCCATCGGCCAGAAGCGCTCGACGGTCGCGCAGTTCGTGAAGATTCTCGAAGAGCGTGGCGCTCTCCAGTACTCGATCATCGTTGCGGCAACGGCTTCCGATCCGGCTCCGATGCAGTACCTCGCACCGTTCGCCGGCTGCACGATGGGCGAATATTTCCGCGACAACGGCAAGCATGCCCTGATCGGCTATGACGACCTTTCCAAGCAGGCCGTCGCCTACCGCCAGATGTCGCTGCTCCTGCGTCGTCCGCCGGGCCGCGAAGCCTATCCGGGCGACGTCTTCTACCTGCATTCCCGCCTGCTCGAGCGCGCTGCAAAGCTCAACGATGACCAAGGTGCCGGTTCGCTGACGGCTCTGCCGGTCATCGAAACGCAGGGCAACGACGTGTCGGCGTTCATTCCGACCAACGTGATCTCGATCACCGACGGCCAGATCTTCCTCGAAACCGACCTGTTTTATCAGGGCATCCGTCCGGCTGTTAACGTCGGCCTGTCGGTTTCGCGCGTCGGCTCCTCGGCCCAGATCAAGGCGATGAAGCAGGTTGCAGGTTCGATCAAGGGTGAGCTCGCACAGTACCGCGAAATGGCGGCCTTCGCGCAGTTCGGTTCGGATCTCGATGCCGCGACGCAGCGGCTCTTGAACCGCGGCGCCCGCCTGACCGAGCTTCTGAAGCAGCCGCAGTTCTCGCCGCTGAAGACGGAAGAGCAGGTCGCGGTGATCTTCGCCGGCGTCAACGGCTATCTCGACAAGCTGCCGGTCAGCGAGGTCAGCAAGTTCGAACAGGGTCTGCTTTCCTACCTGCGTTCCGAAGGCAAGGACGTGCTGGAAGCCATCCGCAAGGAAAAGGCGATCTCCGACGACACCAAGGGCAAGCTGAAGGCTGCGATCGACAGCTTCGCCAAGTCTTTCGCCTGAGCGGATTTCAGTTAGGACGGACAACGGATGCCTTCACTTAAGGATCTGAAAAATCGGATCGCCTCCGTAAAGGCGACGCAGAAGATCACCAAGGCGATGAAGATGGTCGCCGCGGCGAAGCTTCGGCGCGCGCAGGAGGCGGCCGAGGCCGCCCGGCCCTATTCGCAGCGTATGGCTGCCGTTCTCGCCAATATCGCCCAGGCGGTCGGCGCGGACGACAGCGCGCCGCGGCTGATGACCGGGACCGGCGGGGACGATACGCATCTCTTGATCGTCTGCACGGCGGAACGCGGGCTTTGCGGCGGCTTCAATTCGCAGATCGCCCGCTTCGCGCGCGACCACGTACGCAAGCTGCTCGCGCAGGGCAAGACGGTGAAGATCATCTGCGTCGGCAAGAAGGGCTTCGATATTCTGCGCCGTGAATTCGCGTCGCTGATCATCGACCGCGTCGACCTGCGTGAAGTCAAGAAGGTCGGCTTCGAAAATGCCGATCGGATCGGCCACAAGGTGATCGGGCTCTTCGAAAACGGCGAGTTCGACGTCTGCACGCTGTTCTATTCCGAGTTCAAGTCCGTCATTTCGCAGGTTCCGACTGCCCAGCAGCTCATCCCGGCTTCGGACGGCGAAGTTTCGGCCGGTACCGCGGACGCATCGGCGATCTACGAGTATGAGCCGGACGCCGGCGCCATCCTCAGCGATCTCATTCCGCGCAATATTTCCGTGCAGATCTTCCGGGCATTGCTCGAGAACGTCGCGGGCGAAATGGGCGCCAAGATGAGCGCCATGGACAATGCGACGCGCAATGCCGGCGACATGATCAACAAGCTGACGCTCAACTACAACCGTCAGCGGCAGGCGCAGATCACCAAGGAACTCATTGAAATCATCTCTGGCGCGGAAGCGCTCTAAGGTTACGAGAAGAGGGTAAGAATCATGGCTAAGGCAGCTACCCCGAAAGAAACCGCAGCGGCGAAGAAGCCTGCTGCTCCGAAGAAGGCAGCTACCGCCAAGACAGTCGCTACGGCTACGGGTGCGGTCGGCCGCGTGACGCAGGTCATCGGCGCCGTGGTCGACGTGGCTTTCGAAGAAGGTCAGCTCCCGCAGATCCTGAACGCGCTGGAAACCGACAACAAAGGCAACCGCCTTGTTCTTGAAGTCGCGCAGCATCTCGGCGAAAATTCCGTCCGCACGATCGCGATGGACTCGACCGAAGGTCTGGTTCGCGGTCAGTCGGTCACCGATACCGGCGGGCCGATCTCGGTTCCGGTCGGCAAGGAAACGCTCGGCCGTATCATGAACGTCATCGGTGAGCCGGTGGATGAAGCCGGCCCGCTCAAAACCTCTGCACGCCGCGCCATCCACCAGGAAGCGCCGGCCTATGTCGAACAATCGACGGAAGCGCAGATCCTCGTAACCGGCATCAAGGTCGTCGACTTGCTCGCTCCTTACGCTAAGGGCGGCAAGATCGGCCTCTTCGGCGGTGCAGGCGTCGGCAAGACCGTTCTGATCATGGAACTGATCAACAACGTCGCCAAGGCGCACGGCGGTTACTCGGTCTTCGCAGGCGTCGGCGAACGCACCCGCGAAGGCAACGACCTCTACCACGAAATGATCGAATCCGGCGTGAACAAGCACGGCGGTGGCGAAGGCTCCAAGGCTGCGCTGGTCTACGGCCAGATGAACGAGCCGCCGGGTGCCCGTGCACGCGTCGCGCTGACCGGCCTGACTGTTGCCGAACAGTTCCGCGACGAAGGCCAGGACGTTCTGTTCTTCGTCGACAACATCTTCCGCTTCACCCAGGCAGGTTCGGAAGTGTCGGCTCTGCTCGGCCGCATCCCATCGGCCGTGGGTTATCAGCCGACGCTCGCGACCGACATGGGCACGATGCAGGAGCGTATCACCACCACGACCAAGGGCTCTATCACCTCGGTTCAGGCGATCTACGTTCCGGCCGACGACTTGACCGACCCGGCGCCGGCAACCTCGTTCGCGCACCTCGATGCCACGACCGTTCTGTCGCGCTCGATCGCCGAAAAGGGCATCTATCCGGCTGTGGATCCGCTCGACTCCACCTCGCGCATGCTTGACCCGATGATCGTCGGCGAGGAGCATTACGAAGTGTCGCGCAAGGTGCAGTCGACTCTGCAGCGCTACAAGGCGCTTCAGGACATCATCGCCATCCTCGGCATGGACGAACTTTCCGAAGAGGACAAGCTCGCCGTTGCCCGCGCCCGCAAGATCGAGCGCTTCCTGTCGCAGCCGTTCTTCGTGGCCGAAGTCTTCACCGGTTCGCCAGGCAAGCTGGTTGCTCTCGAAGACACGATCAAGGGCTTCAAGGGCCTCGTCAACGGCGATTACGACCACCTGCCGGAAGCTGCCTTCTACATGGTCGGCTCCATCGAGGAAGCGATCGAAAAGGCCAAGAAGCTGGCTGCCGAAGCCGCTTAACCAGCATTGCGAACCGTGGCGCGGCTAATTCGCGCCGCGGTTTTCATTCTGCCGCGATGTGAAGGGGCAGAGAAGATGCACAGCCCGCTGTCGTTTCGCAGCGCGCTTACCAGAAGTGAATGGTCATGGCCGAGAGTTTCAATTTTGAGCTTGTTTCCCCGGAGCGGCTGCTGCTCTCAGAAAAGGTGACGGAAGTCGTCATTCCGGCGACCGAGGGCGAGATGACCGTGATGGCCCATCACGCGCCGACCATGACGACCGTCAAGCCGGGCGTGGTAACGGTCAAGACGGCCGACGGGAAGACCGAGCGCTACGCGGTTTTCGGTGGCTTTGCGGATGTCCTGCCGACCGGATGCACGCTGCTTGCTGAATCGGCGGTTCATGTCGACGAGCTCGACCCCACGGTCCTCGAGAACCGCATCGATGCGGTTCGCGCCGAATTGGAAGGCGCCAACGACGAGAAGAGGACCCGTCTCGAACAGTTCATCGCCGAACTGACGAAGCTCGGGGAGATCGTCATCCCGGCCTGAAAGGGACATCCCGACAAGGGATAAGGCACAGGAAGAGCCCCGCTTCAGGCGGGGTTTTTTTGTGCCCCAAACAGCATGCGCTCGTTAACACGGCGTCGGGGGACCACTCGCGGTCGGAAGGGCCACTTGCGCAAAGCTGTTCTTCAGGGCTTCGGTTATTTGCGCTTGGAGCCGACGGGGGTCTCTGAGCGACGGCCCGTTGCAGGGCCTCGCCTAGGCCGGCGGATGGCCCGCACCTTCCCGCCCGCTCCGCCGCCGCAGAAGAACTGATCGCCGCCGTCGGATTCGAGCCCTGACACGCCCACACCGGGAGGCATGTCGAGCTTCTCCAGGACCTCTCCCGTTTCAGGATCGACGCGCCTGACCTCGCTCTCGTCACCTTCCCAGGTGCCGTGCCAGAGCTCCCCGTCGACCCAGGTGACCCCGGTGACGACGCGGTTCGATTCGATGGTGCGAAGAATTGCCCCCGTTTGGGGATCGACTTGATGGATCCTCCGGCCGCGATGCTGCCCGACCCAGAGCGTGCCTTCGGCCCAGGCGAGCCCCGAGTCACCGCCGCCGCCAGGCGCCGGGATCGTCGCGAGCACACGGCCGGTCTTCGGGTCGATCTTCTGGATGCGATCCTCGGCGATCTGAAACAGGTGCTGGCCGTCGAAGGCCGTTCCCGCGTGTGCGGCGATGTCGATCGAGCGCACCGCCTCCCCGCTCGCAGGATCAAAGGCGTTCAGCTTGTCTCCGGACGCAAACCAGACGTGCTGGCCGTCAAACGTAACCCCATGCACCTGGTCGGCACCCGGAAAGGGCCCATATTCACGGAGGATTTCGGCTTTGGTTCGTTTCATGCTTCCATCCTAATCACTTGGCAGTCGACCGGGGAGTAACAAGATTGTCGGGAATCCCGGCATGGGCTGGGTCACCCAACGTCGCGCTCGCCCGCGACCGAACGGCTGCACCTTGCCTGCCGCCGCAAGCTGATCGAGCGCCCGCTGCACGGTGCGCGGGCTGGCTCCAAGCGCAATCGCGAGCGCCGAGCTCGACCACGACTCGCCGTCGGCGAGAAAGGCGAGCACTGCGGCATGCTGCTCTTCGGCCGGCGGCGCCAGCACGACGACCTCGCGGGCACGGCGCGGCGCCAGTGTAAAGCCTCGCTTCGTCGCCCTCACCTCTGCCAGCATCCGAAGCTCGAGGCGAAGCCGCCCGACTTCGACCCGCAACCGTGCGCGATGCGATTCATCGGCATGCTTCGCCCGGAAGGCGCGTTGAACGAGCGTGCTTCTCGGCACGTCTCCGGGCCAGGCTTCACCAAGCGCGCGGGCAAGCGCGAACAACACCGGGCGTGTCGCGAGCGAAACCACCGGGCCTTCGCCCCGGACGACATGGCGGCATGCGTCCATGACGAGCGTGCCTGACGACAGGAGCGCTTCGACCTCCTCAAGCAGGAGGGGGCGTTCCTCGCCACGCGCAATCAGCCGCGCCGCGGGCGTCTTCAGGATGAGGGATGCGCTTTCGACCTCCGCCGTCAGCGCGGGGATATCCGCCTCGCGCGCGGCGTGCTCGGCCCGAGTGAGCGCAGTGCGCGCCTCCTTCGTCTTCAGGCGCCGAACAGCGATTCCCGCAACCGCCAGCTCATGAGCGACCCTCGACGCGGCCGGGAGCGGCGTGGGATCGAGCACGGCGAGTGTGCGCTCGGCCTCGTCGAGGCGACCGATCAAGAGCAGGCGCCGGACCTTAAGATGCCGCGCATGCGCGGCATTTATGCGGTCGCCGTGCGCTTCGAGCGTCGCCCGCGCGGCGTCGAGCGCCTTGGCAGGCCAGGAGAGGTCGCGCGAGACCAGTGCAACCTCGGCTTCGGCGACGACGCACCGCGCGCGCGCCACCGCCTCTTTCGGACCGAAGGCGCGTGCAGCACTTTTGAGGAGAGCCTTTGCTCGAACGAGATCGCCGAGCTGCGCCATTGCAATGCCTCTGAGTGCGAGTGCAGGCGCATCGCCACGCAGGGCGACCCGCTTCAATGCGCCGAGCGGATCACCGGCCGCAAGCGCCCGCGCTGCAGCGGTGATCAGCGAGTCCATCGGAATCCCGTCACACTTGTAACTCTCACCATTCGATATCCGGTTCTATTCTACCTCACGACCAGCAAGCAACACGTCGCGCCAGGAATGGTGCGACGACAGATAGGCAAGGGAGAAGAATGATGACGGCACATGTGACTGGAACACGTGAAAAGTGGCTGGCAGCGCGGCTCGAACTGCTTGCGGCGGAGAAAGAGCTGACGCGGCGCAGCGACGAGCTGGCGCGGCGACGCCAGGATTTACCGTGGGTCCGGGTCGATAAGGAATACCGATTCGAGACCGAACAGGGGAGCGCCTCGCTTAAGGACCTCTTCCGTGGGCGCTCGCAGCTCCTCGTCTACCATTTCATGTTCGGACCCGACTATACGGCCGGGTGCCCGTCCTGCTCGTCGATCGCGGATGGTTTCAACGGCATCGTCGTTCATCTTGAGAATCATGATGTCGCCTTCTCCGCGGTGTCGCGTGCACCGCTCGCAAAGCTGCAAGGGTTCAAGCGGCGGATGGGCTGGACCTTCCCTTGGGCGTCCTCGAACGACGGCGACTTTAACCGCGACTTCAGCGTTTGGTTCACTGAGGAGCAGCAGCGGGAGGGCAGCATAGAATACAACTTTCGCCGCGAGCCGCCGGCACCCGAGCTGCTCGCAGGCAAGACCATGCAGGAATGGCAGTCACCCGGCGAGGGACCGGTCGCGCAAATCGCAGCGATGACTGGAACCGACGTTGCCACATATACGCGCGACAGGCCGGGCGTAAGCGCGTTCGTGCTCGACGACGGCAACGTCTATCATACCTATTCCAGCTATGCGCGCGGACTGGACGGCCTATGGGGTATGTATCAATGGCTCGACCGTGCCCCCAAGGGGCGCAACGAGAGCGGTGTCTGGTGGCGTCTCCATGACGAGTATGGTCGGAGTTGAGGTTCCGATGCCACTCCACTCAGACCGCCCGAATGGAAGGTCGACTGCCGGCGATGGATCTGCCGTTGCCGGTGGTGCCAGTGCCGGAGCTGCCAGTGCGGCAGCGCGAGGCATAGCTGATTGGCTATCCCTCGCTGCCGCGCCGACATTCGCGATCATGGCGCTGCTGACGGCCGCTACAGGTGGTGCCGATATGATCTGCTCTTCGACGCAAGATGCTTCACCGCTGAACGGAATGGTTCCGATGTACTTGCTCATGGCCGCCTTCCATTCGGCGCCATGGCTGAAGCTGGTCTCCAGCCGAGGGCAGAAGATGGAGAGAAGTATCGTGTAAGCGGACGGCTAGCTTTCGCCCGCTATGACTCCAAGGTCGTCACCGTTTTGGCGGCGAGATGGAGACACAGCTTTGCAAGCGGCCGTCGCGCTTGTCCCGGCGGAGCGTTGCCATTCTGTCCGGAAAATAAAATGCCCGGGATGCTGTCCGGGCATTTCGGTCTCTTTAAGCGGTCGCCAAAGCTCAGCTTGCGGCGCGCTCCAGTTCGGTCTTCGGGGCGTAGTAGTGGCCGAAGCGGTTGGCGAGGAAGGTATCGAGGGCGATATCCTCCTGGCGGACGAAGCCGTTCGTCGGGATATTGCCATCGGCAAGCAGATCGAGAACGGCGCAGATGCTACCTGCGGTGGTGATCTGAATGCCGCTGTGCATGCGCCCGGCGACCACGCCGCTATAGACCTTGTTTGCGTAGGTCTCCTGGATGAGCCGGCCATCGCGGAAGCCGGAGACGGTCACGAAGACGACGACGACGTCCTGCGTCGTGGTCGGCAGCGCGTTCTCAAGAATGTCCTTCAGCACCTCACGGCGGTGGCGCAGGCCGAGGTCGTTGAGGAGCGCCTTGAAGATCGCGGCGTGGCCGGGATAGCGAATCGTCTTATAGTTCAGCGTCCGGACCTTGCCCTTGAGCGTTTCGCAGAGCGTCCCGAGACCGCCGGACGTATTGAATGCTTCATAGGTGACGCCGTCGAGCGAGAATTCTTCGCGCTCTTCCATCGCCGGCACTTCGATCAGCGAACCTTCGACGATCGCTTCGCAGGGTTCGATATATTCGTTGATGACGCCGTCCGTGCTCCAGGTGAGATTATAGTTGAGCGCGTTCGACGGATATTGCGGCAGGGCGCCCACGCGCATGCGCACGCTCTCAAGGGTGTCGAAGCGCTTAGCAAGGTCATTGGCAACGATCGAGATGAAGCCGGGTGCAAGGCCGCATTGCGGAATGAAAGCGGTCTTCGCCTTAGCGCCGATCGCCTTGACCAGGCGGGTCGATTCGACGTCCTCCGTCAGGTCGAGATAGTGAATCCCGGCGTCTGCGGCGGCTTCGGCAATGGCAACCGTGAGCTGGAATGGCGCGGCGCTCAAAACCGCGAATTTGCCGGCAAGCAGAGTGACAAGAGTCTTTTTGTCGGCAATGTCGACGGTGGCGGTCGAGATGGCGTCGTGCTCTTCGATCTGGCGCAACTGCTCGGCGCTGCGATCGGCGACGCAGACGCGATAATCGCCGGAATGCGCCAGCATTCGCGCGATGGTCGAACCGATCTTGCCGGCGCCGATAACGACGATGTCCTTCATTCTTTTCCCCCGGAGTATGAGCTTCTTCATTGCTCATTGTCCTGCGGCGGCAGGTTGATTTGAAGCGCGAAAATGGCTAAATCGCTGGCCAATATTCGGCATTTCGCCGAAGCGGATCGACGATATGCAGGTGACGGACAAAGACCGCGAGCTCCTCGCCATCCTGAGCGAAAACGCCCGCATGCCGACGGCAACGATTGCGCGCCGGCTCGGCCTCTCGCGCACGACGGTGCAGGCGCGCATTGAACGACTGGAGCGGGAGGGCGTCATCGCGGGCTACGGCGTGCGCCTTTCGGAAAGCTACGAGAGGGGCCTGGTGAAGGCGCATGTGCTGATCACGATTGCGTCGCGGGCTCTGAGCCGGGTCACCCCTGAACTCAGTGCGATCCGCGAGATCCGCACACTGCATTCGGTCAGCGGCAGTTTCGACCTGATCGCGATCGTGGCGGCGGCCTCCATCAGCGAACTCGACCTGCTGATCGATCGTATCGGCGAAATCGAAGGTGTCGAAAAAACCTTGTCGTCGATCATCCTTTCGACGCGCATAGACCGCTGAGCTCCCGCGTCTTTTAGATCGGGCGGAAAACCGTGCAGACTTTTCCTCAGCCCGCTCTATCGGCGCTTGGATCGCTCATCCGCCCGGTGATCGGAGGTCGCTTCCTGTCGTTCTCCGGACGAACTGGACGGCTCATTCCAAGCGTCCGGCCCACGAACGAAAGAAGCCATCGAGCCATCGCCGGGCGTCAGCCATTTCGCGCGATCGAAATAGAGTTCCGCGATGCTCTTCGGTCTCGTCCGCGCCGCCTGATTGGCGAGGAAATTGTAGCGGGGCGTGTCGCCCGACTCCTGCTTGAACTGGATGCGACTGCCGAAGCGCTTGAGATCGAACTCGTGCAGCGCCTGGATCTTCAAGGCGATGCTCTCCCTATCCGCCCAGCGGACCTGGGTGAGGAAGACCGAAGCCGCCGTGGCCGCGGCGCTTGTGACCGCCTGGGTGTCTTCGGCGTGCTCGATGTTCAGCTTCACCCGGAACGACGTGATCTCATCCTCGCCGCTGCCTTTGACGAAGATGAAAATGGAGGAACTCTTCTCCTCGTCTGGGCGGGCAAAGGGAACGAGGGACGAGCACTCCCATCTGCCGCTCTCGGCGGACTTCCACGCGAGCTCGCTAAACCCCGCCTCGCGCAAGCCTTCGCAGAGCGCGCGGGGGTCACTGCGGATTTGGCGGAGAAACTGCTGCTCCGGGGTATGCAGATCGTCGAATATGCGGGCCGGCAGGAGCGTGGTTGGCGGTTGCAGTTTCTTGGCAACTTCGGGAATCGGTTGGGGTTGCTTCTCTGCTTCGAGCGAGCTCGTCGGCAGCCCGAATGCGGCCAGGAGATGCTTTAGATTGCGTTGCTCGTTGGCGAGGAGCACCGTCGCCAGGATAGCAGTGAAAACCAGCCCGACGGCGGCAAAGAAGAAAGCGATGCCGGAACGGCCTTTCTGCTTTCTCTCCATGTTGCCTCATTGCTCCGCCTTGGACGGCGCACAATACGTGATCATGGCATCGGCGTCCAACAGCGCCGTGCGTCTTTTCAGACGCACAAAGGTCGTTGTAGCACTTTGAATTGCTGCATGTTTTTTATCCTTAAATCGGTTCCGATTTAGGGAAACATGCAGAGGAGGCATCGCCCGCAATGAAGGGGATTCCAGGTGATCCGCATCGGCCGAAGATCCGCCTCGCTGTGCTTCGCACCCGACTGCGTTAGTCGACGCTCGTCCGCCGCGCCTCCATGCGAGCCGCCTTCCAGATGGAATAGGCGAAGGCGATGAGGAAGATCGCGGTCATGAGCATCACGATGGTCGGAGCCGGCGCGCTGTCGATGAAGAAGGAGAGGTAGACGCCCGAGAAGGAGGCGATGACGGCCACCGCCACTGCAGCGATCAGCATGGCGCCAAACGTTCGGGTCAGGAGATAGGCAATTGCCCCGGGCGCGATCAGCATGGCGATGGCGAGGATCAGCCCCACGGCTTTGAGCGCGCCGACGATCGTCAGTGACAGGATCGCGAGCAAGCCGTAGTGCAGCCATCCGACTGGCAGGCCCACGGCGCGCGCCTGGGCGGGGTCGAAGGCATGCAGCAGCAGATCGCGCCATTTCAGGCCGAGAATGCCGGCCGCAAGCAGGGCGATAACGCCCGTCTCCAGAATATCGCCCCAGCCGATGCCGAGCATGTCGCCAAAAAGGATATGGTCGAGATGCACATCGCTCTGGATCTTGGTGTAGAGCACCAGGCCGAAGCCGAACATGCCGGAAAAGACGATGCCCATCACAGTGTCCTGCTTGATGCGGCTGTTCTCCTTGAGATAGCCGGTGAAGAGCGCGCAGCACATGCCGGCGACAAAGGCGCCAAGCGCGAGCGGCAGGCCCAGGATGTAGGAGAGCACGACGCCGGGGAAGACCGCGTGCGAGATCGCGTCGCCCATCAGCGACCAGCCCTTCAGCACCAGAAAGCAGGAAAGCATCGCCGTCGGGACCGCGACCAGAACCGATATGAGGAGCGCATTGCGCATGAACTCGAATTCGAAGACGGCGAGCAGCATGTCGAGCGAGATCATGGCGCCGCCTCCAGCGCCTCGGACGCTCGGCGACGGGCGGCGAGCAATCCGTGTTTTGGGGCGAGGAGAAAGGCGAGAAGGAAGATCAGCGTCTGCAGAACGATGATGATGCCGCCGGTGGCGCCGTCAAGGAAGTAGCTCGAATAGGCGCCGACGAAGCTCGTCAGCGCCCCGATGACGATGCTGATTACAATCAGCCGCGGAAAACGGTCGGTGAGCAGATAGGCGGTTGCCCCGGGCGTCACGACCATGGCGATCACGAGGAATGCGCCGACGGTCTGCAGGGCGGCGACCGTGCAGGCCGAGAGCAGGGTGAAGAACAGCACCTTCAGGAAGGTTGTGTTGATGCCGATCGAGCGGGCGTGGCTCTCGTCGAAGAACGTCACCATCAGGTCTTTCCATTTCGCCCAGAGGATCGCCAGCGAGACGATGCCGATGATCGCGAGCTGCAGCGTGTCGGCGGGCGTGATGGCGAGGATATTGCCGAGCACGATTGTCTGGATGTTCACCGAGGTCGGCGACAGCGACACCATGAAAAGGCCGAGACCGAAGAAGGAGGTGAAGATGAGACCGATGATCGTATCCTCCTTCAGCCGTGTTCGCTGATTGAGGAACAGCATGGCGGCGGCGGCTAGCGCGCCGGAAAAGAAAGCGCCGAGCGAAAAAGGAAGGCCGAGCATATAGGCGCCTGCAACGCCGGGCACGATCGAATGGGAGAGCGCGTCGCCGATGAGCGACCAGCCTTTGAGCATGAGATAAGCCGACAGAAAGGCACAGACGGCGCCGACGAGCGCGCTGACCCACATGGCGTTCAGCATGTAATCGTAGGTGAACGGCTCGCTAAGCGTGGCGATCATTCTTCGTCCGCCTCCGGCTCCGTTTCGGGCTTCGCCGGTTGCGCCACCATCCGGTCTCGAGCGCCGTACATGACGAGCGGGCGCTCGTCGTCGCTGATGACGGAAAGCTGGCGTGGATCGGCGTCGTCGTGCAGGTTCGCGCCGCCGAGCACGAAGTGCCGCAGCACGCCGCCGAAGGCGACCTCGAGATTGTCGCGGGTGAAGGTGGTTTCCGTCGGACCGTAGGCAAGCACGGTGTTCTTGAGCAGTATGGCGCGGTCGCAGAATTCCGGTACGCTGCCGAGGTTATGGGTGGAGACGAGCATGACCCGTCCTTCCTCCCGAAGACCGATCAGCAGGCGGATGATGGCGTCCTCGGTCTTCACGTCGACGCCGGTGAAGGGCTCATCCAACAGGATGACCCGGCCGTCCTGCGCGAGGGCGCGGGCGAGAAAAACCCGCTTTTTCTGCCCGCCGGAAAGCTCGCCGATCTGGCGCTTGCGGAAATCGCTCATGCCAACCCGCGCCAATGCCGCCGCTACCGCCTCATGATCGATCTTCTTCGGCGTGCGGAGCATGTTCATGTGGCCGTAACGGCCCATCATCACCACATCCTCGACGAGGACCGGGAAATTCCAGTCCACTTCTTCCGCTTGCGGGACGTAGGCGACGAGATTCTGCCTAAGCGCCTGCGACACAGAAAGGCCGAGGATCGAAATATCGCCCTTCGCCAGCCGGACGAAGCCCATGATCGCTTTGAACAGTGTCGATTTGCCGCTGCCGTTGACGCCGACCAGAGCCGTGATCGTGCCGGTCGGGATCTCGAAGGAGGCATCGCGCAGCGCCCGATGACCGCTGCGGTAGGTCACCGTTGCGTCGCTGACGCGAATACCGCTTCCCTGGTCTGCCGGAGCCGGCTGAGCGCGGGCTCGTGCCTTTACCTGAAGGTTCATTGCGATAGACCTTTCGCGATCGTTTCGGATGTGACGCGCAGAAGATCGATATAGGTCGGCACGGGGCCATCGGCCTCGCTTAGAGAATCGACATAGAGCACGCCGCCATATTTTGCACCCGTCTCACGCGCCACCTGCTTCGCCGGATCGGGCGAAATCGTGCTCTCGGAAAAGACCACCGGAATGTGGTTGGCCCGCACCGCATCAATCACCTTGCGCACCTGCTGCGGCGTGCCCTGCTGGTCGGCGTTGATCGGCCAGAGATAAAGCTCCTTCATGCCGAAATCGCGGGCAAGATAGCTGAAGGCGCCCTCGCTCGAAACCAGCCAGCGCCTTTCCGGCGGGATCTTGTCGAGCTCCGCCCTGATAGGCGCGATCGTCCCCTCGATCTTCCGTTTGTAGGCTTCGGCGTTTGCCTTGTAAATTTCCGCATTCTGCGGGTCGAATTTGACGAAAGCGTCGCGAATGTTATCGACGTAGATCAGGGCGGCCGACGGCGACATCCAGGCATGCGGGTTCGGTTTGCCCGTATAGGGGCCCTCGGCAATGCCCATGGGCTCGACGCCTTCGGATACGATGACACCCGGAATGTCGTCGAAGTTCTGGAAGAATTTTTCGAACCAGAGTTCGAGGTTCAGGCCGTTCCAGAAGATGAGTTTCGCATCGTGCGCCTTGAGAATGTCGCGCGGAGTCGGCTGATAGTTGTGGATCTCTGCTCCCGGCTTGGTGATCGATTCGACGACTGCGGCATCGCCTGCGACGTTCCGCGCCATGTCGGCAATGACCGTGAAGGTGGTGACTGCCTTGAGTTTTTCCTGCGCCTGCGCCGCGCCGGGAACGAGGAAAGAGGCAGCCATTGCCGCTGCTGCCGCGAGTATCATGCGCCTCGTGCGATCGATCATTCACCACTCCTCTGACCACGTCACGGTTTAAGCCGGCACTATGGGTAGGCGAATGAGTTGCATAAGTCAATGCAAATGAGAACCATTCGCAACTAGCTATTTTCAAAGCGGCCGCCCTTGGCTAGTGTCGCCGCATGAGACAGAGCAAGAATCGGATCAAGGAACTGGAGGGGCTGCTCCGCGATGGAGGCGTGCGCGTCACCCGCCAGCGCGCGGCGATCCTGAAGATTCTGGCCGAAGCCGAAGATCATCCCGATGCGAGCGAATTGCACCGGCGCGCGAAGGAAATCGACGCGACTGTATCGCTGTCGACGGTCTACCGGACACTATCGGCGCTGGAGCAGCAAGGGGTCGTGCAGCGTCACGCCTTCGAGAGCGCAACCGCCCGATTCGAGACGGCCGATGCGCCGCACCACGACCATCTGATCGACATCGATACCGGCGCGGTGATCGAGTTTCGCTCGGACAAGATCGAACAGTTGCAGGCGGAAATCGCCGCCGAGCTCGGCTACGACCTGGTACGCCACCGGCTGGAACTCTACTGCCGGAAGCGCAAGGATTGACGGATCAGCCCTTTACAAGAGCTGCCGGCAAGATACGCCGCGCGGGTATAGTCATCGCCGCGACACCGAGGATGATACAGACGAGGCCGCCCCAGACCGTCGATGACAGCGTCTCGCCGAGAAACAGAACGCCGATCGCGACGCCCACGGGGACGCGTACATAGGCCTGGGCGGTTGCGCCGACGGAACCGAGTGTCTGGATCAGCCGGAAGTAGATGGCGAAGGCGAGCGCTGTCGAGAACGCCGACAGGCAGAGGAGCGCGATCAGCGATTGTGGCGAAGGGGTGAGCGTCCACGGCTGGTCGATGATCAGGCTTGCCGGAATAAGCAAGATGGCGCCCGAGATCAGCGATCCGGCGGCCGGGATGATCGGATCCAGGTCCTTGAAGCTCTTGCCGAAAATCGCAGCACCCGCATAGCAGATGGTTGCTATTACGATCGCGATCTGCGGCACGAGTTGCTCGCAGACACCGCGAAGCGCCTCGAAGCCGATGATCAGGGTCGTTCCGGTCAGACCTGCAACGACGCCCAGAAACCTGCGCGCAGTGGAGGGCTCGTGGCGAGTGATCAGCGCCGTCAGCAGGAAGGCGAAGATCGGCGTGGTCGAATTGAGGATCGCGGCGACGCCGGCGTCGATGGTGCGTTCGGCCCAGGCGATCATCGTAAAGGGAAAAACGCTGTTGAGGCAGGCCTGCAACACGAACCGCCGCCACGTGGCCGCGTCGCGCGGCAAGGATAGACCGCGCCATCCGATGACGGCGAGAAGGATCGCCCCGGCAATCAGGGTGCGGGCGGCGATGAGCGTTATCGGCGGAATGGTTTCGACGCCGATTTTGATGAAGGTGTAGGACGCGCCCCAGAGGGTCGCAAGGGTGAGAAGAAGCAGCAATTCGAAGGCGAAATTAGTCTTCGTCGTGGCCATCGTCGATCAGGTCCTTTCGGCTGGCGCGGGATGAGGAAAAGTGTGCGCGGTTTTCCGCCCGCATCCCGCGCTAACTTATTAGAATCGGTCACGTTCATGATTTAGGTCGATCCGACCTAAGATCATCGTGATCTGGACTATGGCGTTCTTCTAACCTCTTTGGACACGCAGATGCTTCGACTTTGATCGAAGTGTCAGTGCGGCGATAGACGGCGGCACTGCGGATCCGGGTTTCCTGCAAAATTTCAGGGTGCTCGATATGGTGTCGAGCGGCGAATTCCACATCCATCAGATGGGCGACCTCGTGCTGCCAAGAACGGCGCCCGGCCCGCACGCCTCAAGCAAGAAATGGACACAAGAAAACCGGGGCTGTTTCCAGCCCCGGCGCCGCATCTCCCGTATTCTTACGCCGCCCGAGACATTTCGGGCGGCGCTTTTACGTCAGGCTCAGTTCGTCTGCCAGCTCTTGACCAGTTCGTCATAATTGACGGTGACCGGCTTTTCTTTTTCGTTCTCAACCTTCAACTGAGGAGCGAGGTTGCCGGCCTTAACGGCTTCCGCGTTCCAGTATTCGAGGTCGTGCTCTTCGGCGAGTTGAGGACCGATGTCGCCCTGGATACCGGCGCGTTCGAGGCGCTGCAGCACCTTCTCCTGCTCGGCGCAAAGCGAGTCCATGGCTTCCTGCGCGGTCTTGGCGCCGGAAGAAGCGTCACCGATCGCCTGCCACCAGAGCTGAGCAAGCTTCGGATAGTCAGGCACGTTCGTGCCGGTCGGCGACCACTGCAGGCGGGCCGGCGAGCGGTAGAACTCGATCAGACCGCCGAGCTTCGGTGCGCGCTCGGTAAAGCTCGGATGATCGAGTGTCGACTGGCGGATGAAGGTGAGGCCGACATGGCTCTTCTTCACGTCGATTGTCTTTGAGGTCACGAACTGCGCATAGAGCCAGGCGGCCTTGGCGCGATCGTCCGGGGTCGACTTCAGGAGCGTCCAGGAACCGGCGTCCTGATAGCCGAGCTTCATGCCATCCTTCCAGTAGACGCCATGCGGTGAGGGCGCCATGCGCCACTTCGGCGTACCGTCGGCATTGACGACCGGTAGACCATCCTTGACCATATCGGCGGTGAAGGCCGTGTACCAGAACATCTGCTGGGCGATCGCGCCCTGAGCCGGCACCGGACCGGATTCGGAGAAGGTCATCCCTTGAGCTTCCGGCGGCGCGTAGCTCTTGAGCCAAGTCAGGTACTTCTCGATCGAATAGACCGCTGCCGGGCCGTTGGTATCACCTCCGCGTGCAACGCAGGAACCGACCGGACGAGAATTTTCGTCCACCTTGATGCCCCATTCGTCGACCGGGCGGCCGTTCGGGATGCCCTTGTCGCCGTTGCCGGCCATCGACAGCCAGGCGTCGGTGAAGCGCCAGCCAAGCGACGGGTCCTTCTTGCCGTAGTCCATGTGGCCGTAGACCTTCTTGCCGTCGATCTCGCGGCCGTTGAAGAACTCGGCGATGTCCTCATAGGCAGACCAGTTGACCGGAACGCCGAGATCGTAGCCGTACTTGGCCTTGAATTCTTCCTGGATCTTCGGGTCGTTGAACCAGTCGTAGCGGAACCAGTAGAGGTTGGCGAACTGCTGGTCGGGAAGCTGGTAGAGCTTGCCGTCCGGAGCGGTGGTGAAGGACTTGCCGATGAAGTCATCGATGTCGAGGTTTGGATTGGTGACGTCCTTGCCTTCGTTCGCCATCCAGTCGGTCAGATTGCGGGCCTGCTGATAGCGCCAATGGGTGCCGATCAGGTCGCTATCGTTGATGTAGGCGTCATAGACGTTTTCGCCCGACTGCATCTGCGTCTGCAGCTTTTCGACGACGTCGCCTTCGCCGATCAGGTCATGCGTGATCTTGATGCCGGTGATGTCGGAGAAGGCCTTGGCAAGGGTCTTCGATTCATATTCATGCGTGGTGATCGTTTCGGAAACGACCTTGATCTCCATGCCGGCAAAAGGCTTTGCCGCATCGACAAACCATTGCATTTCCGCTTCTTGGGACGCGCGGTCGAGAGAGGAGAGATCGCCGATTTCCTTGTCCAGGAATTGCTTTGCCTCCTCCATGCCGGCGAAGGCCGTTCCTGTAAAAGCCAGCAGCATCACTGCCGTCGTTGTCAAAAGATGCCGTCGCATAATTTCCTCCCTTTGGGTTTTGCGATTGCGTTCCATTGCAGTTTCGAAGGACGCCGGCCGGCGTCCTTCATTCCGTACCTCAGACGTAGCGGAAGACGCCGATGGCGTAGATCACCGAGAGCGCGAGCGCCCACCAGAGATTCGTGCCGACGAGCCCCAACCAGGCGAGGTGAATGAATGCGCTTCCGAGCAGCGAGACGAAGAGCCGGTCGCCGCGCGTCGTCTCGAAGCGCAGAATGCCCACGCGCGGATTGCCGCCCGGCGAGAAATATTCCCATACCCCCATGCTGACGAGCATCAGCGCGATCGACAGGAAGAACAAAGCCGTCGGCAGCGTCCATGCCATCCATGAAAAATTCATGACGAAACCTCCTCAGACGCGGCCCAGGGCGAAGCCCTTGGCGATGTAGTTGCGGACGAAATAGATCACGAGCGCGCCGGGGATGATCGTCAGGACGCCGGCGGCCGCAAGCACACCCCAGTCGAGACCGGAGGCGGAGACCGTCCGGGTCATCGTCGCGGCGATGGGCTTGGCGTCGGTCGTCGTCAGCGTGCGGGCGATCAAGAGTTCGACCCACGAGAACATGAAGCAGAAGAAAGCGGCGACGCCGATGCCGGAAGCGATCAGCGGCACGAAAATCTTCACGAAGAAACGCGGGAAGGAATAGCCGTCGATATAGGCAGTTTCGTCGATCTCCTTCGGAACCCCCGACATGAAGCCTTCGAGGATCCAGACAGCCAACGGCACGTTGAACAGGCAATGTGCGATCGCCACCGCAATATGCGTGTCGATCAGGCCGAAGGCGGAATAGAGCTGAAAGAAGGGCAGCGCGAAAACCGCCGGCGGCGCCATCCGGTTGGTGAGCAGCCAGAAGAACAGGTGCTTGTCGCCGAGGAAGCGGTACCGCGAGAAAGCATAGGCCGCCGGCAGTGCCACCGTCACCGAGATCAGCGTGTTCAACACCACGTAGGTGATCGAGTTGATGTAGCCGTTATACCAAGAAGGATCGGTGAAGATCACCGTGTAGTTGCGAAGCGTGGGATTCTGCGGCCACAGCGAAAAGGTGCTGAGAATCTCGCTCGTCTCCTTGAAGCTCATATTAACGAGCCAGTAGATCGGCAGCAGCAGGAAGACGATGTAGATCGTCGGTACCAGCCAGGAGAGGCGCTGCGAAATCGGTTGTGTCGTTTTCATGATGTCTCCTCCCTCCTTTCTCAGCCCTGAGCGTCGCTGGTGGTCATCACGGTGTAGAAGATCCACGAGAGCAACAGGATGATGAGGAAGTAGATGATTGAGAGGGCTGCCGCCGGGCCGAGATCGAACTGGCCGATGGCCATCTTGACGAGGTCGATCGATAGGAAGGTGGTCGAGTTCCCAGGGCCGCCGCCGGTGACGACGAAGGGTTCCGTGTAGATCATGAACGAGTCCATGAAGCGCAGCAGGAAGGCGATCAGGAGCACGCGCTTCATCTTCGGAAGCTGGATGTAGCGGAAGACGGACCAGCGCGATGCACCGTCGATCTTGGCGGCCTGATAGTAGGCGTCAGGGATCGAGACGAGGCCGGCATAGCAGAGCAGCACGACAAGGCTTGTCCAGTGCCAGACGTCCATGATGATCAGTGTCACCCAGGCATCGATCGGGTTCTGCACGTAGTTGTAGTTGATGCCGAGCGATTCCAGCGTGCGGCCGAGCAGGCCGATGTCGACGCGCCCGAAGACCTGCCAGATGGTGCCGACGACGTTCCACGGAATGAGGAGCGGCAGTGCCATCAGCACCAGGCAGATCGGCACGCCGATGCCCTTTTTCGGCATGTTGAGCGCGATGAGGATGCCGAGCGGGATTTCGATCGCCAGGATGATCGCCGAGAAGATCAGATTACGGGCGAGAGCATCCCAGAAGCGGTCGGATTCGAGCACTTCCCGGAACCAGTCGGTGCCGGCCCAGAAGAACTCGTTGTTGCCGAACGTATCCTGCACCGAATAGTTGACGACGGTCATCAGCGGGATCACGGCAGAGAAGGCGACGAGCACCAGCACTGGCAGGACCATGAACCAGGCCTTGTTGTTCCAGGTCTTTTCCATGTCAGGCCTCCTCGCCGACGCGCCAGGAATCGGCATAGATGTTGATCGCCTTCGGATCGAAGGTGACGCGCGGTTCGGCGGGAATCTCGCGGTCCTCGTCGACGATGATGGAGATCGGCAGGTCGGCGAAGCGCGCGCGGACGATCTTGTGGCGCCCGATGTCCTCGACCTTGGCGATTGCGACCGGCATGCCTTCGCGGCCAAGCGAGACGAATTCCGGGCGGATCCCGAGTTCGGTCTTCGCGCCGGGCTTGATCTTCGGCAGGAAGTTCAAGGCAATATTCTCGCCGCCGATTGCCGCCGTGTTTCCGGCTATCTTTGCCGGCAGCACGTTCATGCCCGGAGAGCCGATAAAATAGCCGACGAAGGTGTGCCGCGGCCGTTCGAAAAGTTCGGCGGGCGTGCCGATCTGGACGATCTGGCCGTCATACATGACGACGACCTTGTCGGCGAAAGTCAGTGCCTCGGTCTGGTCATGCGTCACATAGACCATGGTGAAGCCGAACTGCTTGTGCAGTCGCTTGATCTGCGAGCGCAGTACCCATTTCATTTCCGGGTCGATGACGGTCAGCGGCTCATCGAAGAGGATGGCGCTGACGTCGGAGCGAACGAGACCGCGGCCGAGCGAGATCTTCTGCTTCTGATCCGCCGTCAATCCGCGCGCGGTCTTCTTCGCCCAGCCGCCGAGGCCAGTCATGTCGATGATTTCCTTGACACGGCGGTCGACTTCGGCTTCCGGCACGTGGCGATTGCGAAGCGGAAAGGCGAGATTGTCGTAGACGGTCATCGTGTCGTATATGACCGGGAACTGGAACACCTGGGCGATGTTGCGTTCCTGGGTGGACAGATGCGTCACATCGTGGCCGTCGAAGAGAATGCGGCCTTCCGATGGGTTGATAAGGCCCGAAATGATGTTGAGAAGCGTGGTCTTGCCGCAGCCGGAAGGACCGAGCAGCGCATAGGCGCCGCCATCGTTCCATTCGTGATGGACCTCCCTCAGGGCGTAATCGGACTCCGACTTCGGCTTGGGGCCGTAGGCGTGGCGGATATGTTCAAGATCGATGCGTGCCATGGTGTCCTCCCAGCGCCTCCTCAGGCGGTTCCGCCGATCGCCCGCCCATCCGGCCCGAAGGCCATCAGGTGACGGGTATCGACAAAGACCTCGAGGACCGCGTCCGGTTCGATGTCGTGAATGCCGGGCGCGAGCATGACCCAGCGCGCGCCGGCAAAACCGACGTGAATGAAGCTTTCCGAACCGGCGATCTCGGAAATCGCCGTCTTGACGGTGAGCCGGTTGTCGCCTCCGTTAGGCGGATCGAAAGAAATGTGATGCGGCTGGAACGCGACCGTGCAGGGCCCGTCGGGAACCGCGGACAGATGACCGGGAACGGAAAGGATCGGCTTCGCATCGAGCGTGAAGCTGGTTCCGGTCTTCACCAGTTCGATCGTGTTTAACGGCGGGTCGGCAAAGGTGCGGGCGGTGACGATATCGGCCGGACGGCGATAGACGTCGATGGTGCGCCCGAACTGGGTGATGCGTCCCTCGCTCAGGGTCGCGGTGTTGCCACCGAGCAGCAGCGCCTCCGACGGCTCGGTCGTTGCATAGACGAAGATCGCGCCGGAGGCGGAGAAGATCTTCGGAAGCTCCTCGCGCAGTTCCTCGCGCAGCTTGTAGTCGAGGTTGGCAAGCGGCTCGTCGAGCAGCACCAAGTCGGCATTCTTGACGATGGCGCGCGCAAGCGCGGTTCGTTGCTGCTGGCCGCCGGAAAGATTCAAAGGCGTGCGGTCGAGATAGGGAGTGAGTTTCAAGAGCTCTGCCGCCTTGCGCACTTCCCGGTCGATCGTGGCGGCGTCGGCGCCTTTGATGCGCATCGGCGAGGCGATGTTGTCGTAGACCGTCATCGCCGGATAATTGATGAACTGCTGATAAACCATCGCGATGGAGCGTTGCTGCACGCGCACGCCGGTGACGTCGGCGCCGTCGAAGTGAATCGAACCGGAGGCAGGCTTGTCGAGACCGGCCATCAGCCGCATCAGCGACGTCTTGCCGGAAAGGGTCGGGCCGAGCAGCACGTTGAGCGACCCCCTCTCCAGCACAAGGTTGGTCGGGTGAATATGCGTCTCCCCGCCCACGACCTTGGTTATATTCTTCATTTCAAGCATTGAATTCTCCGGTGTTCCACCCAGCCATCGGCAGTTTCAATTGCGGGATATCAGGCGGCGGCGTTGGCTGCGTCGCGCATATATCCCTCCAGCTCCACGGCTTCTGCCGGCGAGAGCTTAAGCCCCAGCTTCGTGCGGCGCCAGAGCACGTCCTCCGCGCGGCGCGCCCATTCCTGCCCAATCAGCCAATCGACTTCGATTTCGTAGAGATCCGCGCCGAAATGCCTTCCAAGATCCGCCTCGCTCGCGGCACTTCCGAGAAGCCGTCCCGTCTCCGTGCCGTAGAGACGCACCAGGCGTCGGGCATGCGGCTTGGCGAGAAAGGGATATCTTGCTTTCAGTTTCGCGACCTCTGCGTCATACCCGGTCGCCGGAAAATCGCCGCCCGGCAGGTGCGATCCGGCGGTCCATTTCCCGCCCCTGACGCCAATCGCCTCGCCGATTTTCTCGAGCGCGGATTCCGCAAGCCGCCGGTAGGTGGTGAGCTTACCGCCGAAGACGTTCAGAAGCGGAGCCTCCCCGTTCTGGCTCTCAAGCCGCAACACGTAGTCGCGCGTCGCCTCCTGCGCCTTGCTTGCGCCGTCGTCGTAAAGAGGGCGCACGGCCGAATAGGTCCAGACGATATCGCCCCTGGTGACGGGGTCGGCGAAATATTCGCTCGCCGCGCTGCAGAGATAGTCGATCTCGGCATCGCTGATGCGCACATCCGCAGGATTGCCGGTGTAATCCCGGTCCGTGGTGCCGATGAGCGTGAAGTCGTCTTCGTAAGGAATGGCGAACATGATCCGCCCGTCCGGATTCTGGAAGAAATAGGCGCGTGGATCGTCGAATTTCTTCTTCACCACGATATGGCTGCCCTGGACCAAGCGCACATTGTGAACGTCGTTCTTGCCGATCGCGCCCGCGAGCACCTGATCCACCCATGGGCCGGTGGCATTGACGAGCATGCGGGCGCGTACGGTCGCCCGCGCGCCTGTCGCCATGTTCTCGGTTTCGACCGCCCAGCGGCCGTCCTTCCGGTGCGCGGCCACGACTCGGGTGCGCGCCATGATCTGCGCGCCGCGATCGGCGGCGTCGCGGGCATTAAGCACCACCAGACGAGCATCGTTGACCCAACCGTCGGAATATTCGAACGCCTTGGTGAAAAGCCGCTTCAACGGCGCCCCCGCCGGATCGCGGGTCATGTCCAGTGTGCCTGTCGCCGGCAGCAGCTGGCGCCCGCCGATATGATCGTAGAGAAAAAGGCCAAGGCGGATCAGCCAGGCCGGGCGCGGACCGCCCTTGTGATAGGGAAGAACAAAGCGCATCGGCCAAATGACATGCGGCGCCATCGCCCAGAGCACTTCGCGCTCCATCAACGCTTCGCGCACGAGGCGGAACTCGTAGTGTTCGAGATAGCGCAGGCCGCCGTGGATGAGCTTGGTGGAACCGGACGAGGTACCGGAGGCGAAATCGTTCATTTCGGCGAGCGCGACGGAATATCCCCGACCAGTCGCATCACGGGCAATGCCGCATCCGTTGATGCCGCCGCCTATGATGAAGACGTCGAAGATTGCCTGCTCTGACACTGTAAGTTCCCCTCCACATTTCGCAATGCACAATTTAAAACGCCTCGCGAAAGTGAAAGCAGTAAAAACGAAAACATTTCGAATGTCAAACGAATGTTTCCCGAATCTTAGGCGGCGCCAACGCGCCTCGGCTCAGCTTCGGTCTCTACCAGCCGCACGCCTTGTTCGGTGCAAATTTTCCGTACGTTTTCAATGATGCAGCGGTCGGTGATGAAGGTTTGCACCTGAGAGATATGGGCGATGCGCACTGGCGCGGTGCGTTCGAATTTGGTCGAGTCCGAAACGAGGATGACGTGGCGCGCATTGGCGATGATCGCCTGGGCGACTTTCACTTCGCGATAGTCGAAATCGAGCAGTGCGCCGTCATGGTCGATTGCGGAGGCGCCGATGACGGCGAAATCCACCTTGAACTGCTTGATGAAATCGACGGCGGCTTCTCCAACGATGCCGCCATCGGAGCCGCGCACCACGCCCCCGGCGATCACCACTTCGATCGATGGGAACACGCGCAAGCGGTTGGCGACATTGATGTTATTGGTGATGACCATCAATTCCCGATGATCGAGCAGCGCTTCTCCGACCGCCTCGGTCGTGGTGCCGATATTGATGAAAAGCGACGCATTGTCAGGGATCAGCGCTGCTGCCGCACGGCCGATCGCCTGCTTTTCCGCCGCCGCGATCTGGCGGCGGGCATCGTATTTCACGTTCTCTTTGCCGCTCGGGAAGATGGCGCCGCCATGAATGCGGTTTAAAACTCTGGCGTCGCAGAGATCGTTGAGGTCCTTGCGAATCGTCTGCGGCGTTACCGAAAAGCGCTGCGCGAGTTCGTCGACGAGCACGCGGCCTTCGCTCTTCGCCAGATCCAGAATTTCCGCTTGTCGGCCGCTGAGATACATGCCCCGCACCCTCGGTTTCGTTTTCTTTCATAATATGCAAAAACGAAAGGCGCGCAATTTCAGAATCAGCGTTTCCAGCGAGTTCGATTTTCGGCGCGTCGAGAGACCGGCGCGACAGTTGCAATCTGTCGAGGGATGCGCCAGCCTGTCTCACCGAGAGAGGAAGACAAAGCATGTATCATCCGGCCTTGTTCAAGGGCATGAATGTGGTGGTGACCGGCGGGGGCCGCGGCATCGGCCTCGAGGTTGCGCGCCAGTTCCTCGATTGCGGCGCGCGGGTTCTGGTCCACATGGGCCGGACCATCGACCGCGAGCGCCACGATTTTCTCGAGCTGGCGGCGAGCGAGGGCAGGGCCTTCCTGTGCGCCGCCGACTTTCTTGTCCCCGGCGGGGTCGAGAGCCTCGCCGATGAGGTCAGGAGCCGCTTCGAGAGCCTCGAAGCGCTCGTCAACAACGCCGGCACCATGGTCGGCCGCTTCGCGGCGGCGGAACTGACCGACGAGGACTATCGGACCGTCGTCCAACTCAATCAGACCTCGGTCGTCGAAATGACCCGGGCGATGCTGCCGCTCCTGCGCAAGGGCACACATCCGGCGATCGTCAACACCGTATCAATCTCGGCGCGCAGCGGCGGCAGCACCGGCTCGTCCGTCTATTCCGCCACCAAGGCCTTCGTCTCCACCTATTCGAAGGCGCTGGCGCGCGAACTGGCGCCGGAAGGTATCCGCGTCAACTGCGTCTCTCCCGGCACGATCGCGACCGATTTCCACGCGCGCTACTCCTCGCCGGAGAAACTGGAGGCGACGCGCAAAACAATACCGCTTGCGCGGCTCGGCACTGCCGAGGATTGCGCTCCCGCCTATCTCTTTCTCGCGTCGCACGCGCTTTCCGGCTACATCACCGGCCAGGTGCTGGAGGTAAATGGCGGTCAGCTCATGTGCTGAGATCAAATTTGAGCCCTGGAAATGATCGATAAGCTGGAGTTTTTTCTCGCGCTTGCCCGCGAACGGCATTTCGGCCGGGCGGCGGAGGAGTGCGGGGTGACGCAGCCGACGCTCTCCGCCGCGATCCGCCAACTCGAAGATCAGCTCGGCGTGATCCTGGTCAATCGGGGATCGCGTTTTCAGGGGCTGACGCCGGAGGGCCAGCGAGTGCTGGAATGGGCGCGACGGATCGTCAGCGATACGCGCACCATGCGCGAGGAGATGCGTGCGGCGCGCAAGGGCCTGTCGGGGCATATCCGGCTTGCGGCGATACCGACGACGCTCGCGATGGTGCCGATGATAACGGCACCGTTTCAGGAGAAGCATCCGGACGTCACATTTTCCGTGCTTTCGACCACGTCGCTGCAGATTCTGGCACTCCTCGAAAACCTCGAGATCGATGCCGGATTGACTTATCTGGAGAACGAGCCGCTCGGCCGCGTGACGAGCGTGCCGCTGCAGATCGAGCAATATCATCTTGTTACCGCCGCCGGCACGCCGCTTTCGGATCGTGAAAGCGTGACCTGGAAAGAGGTTAGCGGCATTCGGCTTTGTCTATTGACGGCGGATATGCAGAACCGGCGGATCATAAACCAGCATTTTGCCGAGGCGGGCGCGGTCGCGACCCCGACACTCGAATCGAACTCGATGATCGTACTTTTTTCGCACGTGCGGACCGGCCGCTGGGCGAGCATCATGCCTTATAACGTCGCGAAATCGTTTGGTTTTCACGAGGATATCCGGATGATCCCGATCGTCGAACCGGACGTGCGCCACACCGTCGGGCTCGTCGCCACCTACCGCGAACCCTTCACGCCCCTGGTGTCCGCCCTTCTGCACGAAGCGCGCATCATCGGCGAGCGCAACGCAGATCAATAGGTTTTTTCTATCGATCGACGGTTTAGCCTTATTGACCCACCCGGCCATAAGCGCGAAGTTTATTTCTATGGGCAAAGACCGACGAGGCTCCGGTCCTTGCCAATGTGTAATTAGACCTTCGGTGCGGTGACGGTCGGGCGTCAAGCCTGAGACCGCAGCGTGCCGCGAGCCGGGAGGGCTCCCCGCGTGAACATTCATCTGCCGCGTGCAGACGTCAGCGAGCGAACGCTGGCGATCATTGACGAACTCAAAGGGCTCGAGGGTCCGCTTCTTCCCATTCTGCACGAAATCCAGGAAGAGTTCGGCTATGTGCCGCAGGAGAGCCTGCCGTTGCTCGCCCGCGAATTGAACCTGTCGCGCGCGGAAGTCTACGGCGTCGTCACCTTCTATCATGATTTCCGCGATCATCCCGCAGGACGCCATGTGCTCAAGCTCTGTCGTGCCGAAGCTTGTCAGTCGATGGGTGGCGACCGGCTCGCCGAGCGCGCCAAGCAATTGCTGGGGATCGACTTTCACGAGACGACTCCCGACGGTGCCGTGACACTCGAGCCCGTCTACTGTCTCGGGCTCTGTTCCTGCGCACCCTCCGCGATGTTCGACGGAGAGGTGCATGGAAGGGTCGATGGTGCGGACCTCGAGGCGCTGGTCACGGAGGCGCGCCGATGAGCGTGAAGATTTACATTCCGCGTGACGCCGCAGCGCTCGCCCTTGGTGCCGAACAGGTGGCGAAGGCAATGGCCGATGGAATTGCCGCGCGCGGGCTCGATGCCTCGATCATCCGCAACGGTTCGCGTGGCATGCACTGGCTGGAGCCGCTGGTCGAAGTGGAGACCGCGGAGGGCCGCATCGCCTATGGGCCGGTGAAGGGGCGCGATGTGGCCTCGCTTCTCGACGCCGGGCTCCTATCGGGCGGCGAGCACCCTCTCTGTCTTGGCAAGACCGATGAAATCCCATTCCTGAAGCAGCAGACGCGGCTGACTTTCGCCCGCTGTGGCGTCATCGATCCGCTCTCGCTTGACGACTACCGCGCCCATGGCGGGCTGCGCGGTCTCGAAAAGGCGGTCGCCATGCAGGCGGCGGCAATCGTCGCGGAAGTCACCGAGAGCGGCCTTCGCGGTCGCGGCGGTGCCGGCTTCCCGACTGGCATCAAATGGAAGACGGTCCTCGAGGCCGCTGGTTCGCGCAAATATATCGTCTGCAACGCCGACGAGGGCGATAGCGGCACTTTTGCCGACCGGATGATCATGGAGGGCGACCCCTTCGTACTGATCGAAGGCATGGCGATCGCAGGGATCGCGACCGGCGCAACCAGGGGCTACGTCTACACGCGGTCCGAATATCCTCATGCGATCGCGGCAATGACCGAGGCGATCGAGATCGCCCGCGCCGCCGGCGTACTCGGCGGCGCGGTGCTCGGTTCTGGCCATGCATTCGACATGGAAGTGCGCACCGGCGCCGGGGCCTATGTCTGCGGCGAGGAAACCGCGCTGCTGAATAGCCTCGAAGGAAAGCGTGGTCTCGTCCGCGCCAAGCCGCCGCTGCCAGCCCATAAAGGCCTCTTCGACTGTCCGACGGTCATCAACAACGTCATTTCGCTCGCCTCGGTGCCGGTCATCATGGACAAGGGCGCTGCCTTCTACCGTGACTTCGGCATGGGTCGGTCGCGCGGCACGATCCCGATCCAGATTGCCGGCAACGTCAAGCACAGCGGTCTTTACGAGATCGCTTTCGGCCTGTCCCTCGGTGAGATCGTCGACAACATCGCAGGCGGCACCGCGAGTGGCCGGCCGGTCAAGGCGGTCCAGGTCGGCGGTCCGCTCGGCGCCTATTTCCCGCGCGCATTGTTCGATACGCCGTTCGACTACGAGGCCTTCGCGGCGAAGGACGGGCTGATCGGCCATGCCGGCATCGTCGTCTTCGACGATACGGTCGACATGTTGAAGCAGGCGCGCTTCGCCATGGAGTTTTGTGCGGTCGAGAGCTGCGGCAAGTGTACGCCCTGTCGTATCGGATCGACGCGCGGCGTGGAAGTTGCGGAAAAGATCGCGGCCGGCGTCGAGCCGGAAAAGAACCGCAAGCTGCTCGCCGATCTCTGCAACACGATGAAATTCGGCTCACTCTGCGCGCTCGGCGGCTTCACGCCCTATCCTGTGATGAGCGCGATGACGCATTTCCCGGAGGATTTTTCGCCGGCGCCGGCGGTGGAGGCTGCGGAATGAAGATGGCGACGCAAGTCACGCCCCTCTGGCCCGCCGGCCATCTCCCCCAAAAGCGGGGAGATCGCATGCGGCCCGCACCGGGTGCCTACCGGGTCGTTCCGCATACACAAGCATTCCCATTGATACGAGTGGCCCGCCGCGGACCGATCTCTCCCCTTGTGGGGGAGATGGCCGGCAGGCCAGAGGGGGGTAGATCGTTCGCATCTGCCCTGAACGCATCTTCTCAGGAGCCCCGTCATGTCTCTCATTGATGAAATCGATTATGGCACTCCTGCTTCCACATCCGAAAAGCCGGTGACGCTGACGATCGACGGGCGTGAGATTACCGTGCCGGAAGGAACCTCGATCATGCGTGCCTCGATGGAGGCCGGTATCGAGGTGCCGAAGCTTTGCGCCTCGGACATGATGGAAGCCTTCGGTTCCTGTCGCCTCTGCCTCGTCGAGATCGAGGGACGCGCCGGCATGCCGGCCTCCTGCACGACACCGGTCGCACCCGCCATGGTGGTGTCTACCCAGACCCAGCGGCTGAAGGACGTTCGCCGCGGCGTCATGGAGCTCTATATCTCCGACCACCCGCTCGACTGCCTGACCTGTGCCGCCAACGGCGATTGCGAATTGCAGGACATGGCGGGCGCCGTAGGCTTGCGCGACGTGCGCTACGGCTATGACGGCTCCAACCACGTCACGGCGCGCAACAATGGGGAAGCCAACCTCAAATGGGCGCCGAAGGACGAGTCCAATCCCTATTTCACCTATGATCCGGCGAAGTGCATCGTCTGCTCGCGCTGCGTACGCGCTTGCGAGGAGGTGCAGGGCACCTTCGCGCTGACGATCAGCGGACGTGGCTTCGATTCTCGCGTTTCCGCCGGCATGAACGAGGACTTCGTCTCGTCCGAATGCGTCTCCTGCGGCGCCTGCGTGCAGGCCTGCCCGACGGCGACGCTGACGGAAAAGTCAGTGATCGAAATCGGCCAACCGGAGCATTCGGTGATCACCACCTGCGCCTATTGCGGCGTCGGCTGCTCGTTCAAGGCGGAAATGCGCGGCGAGGAACTGGTGCGCATGGTGCCGTGGAAAGATGGCCAGGCGAACCGCGGCCATTCCTGCGTCAAGGGCCGCTTTGCCTATGGCTATTCGAGCCATAAGGACCGCATTCTCAATCCGATGATCCGCGAGAGGATCTCTGATCCGTGGCGCGAGGTCACCTGGGAAGAAGCCTTTGCGCATGTGGCTTCCGAGTTCCGCCGCATCCAGTATCAATATGGCCGCGATTCCGTCGGCGGCATCACGTCGTCCCGCTGCACCAATGAGGAGACCTATCTGGTGCAGAAGCTGGTGCGCGCCGGCTTCCGCAACAACAATGTCGACACCTGCGCCCGTGTGTGCCATTCGCCGACCGGCTACGGCCTCGGCCAGGCCTTCGGTACTTCGGCCGGCACCCAGAATTTCGACAGCGTCGAACACACGGATGTCGCCATCATCATCGGTGCCAATCCGACCGATGGGCATCCGGTCTTCGCGTCGCGCCTGAAGAAGCGGCTGCGCGAAGGCGCCAAGCTGATCGTCATCGATCCGCGGCGGATCGATCTCGTCCGCTCGGCCCATGTCGAGGCGTCCTACCATCTGCCGCTGAAACCCGGGACCAACGTGGCCATCCTGACGGCGTTGGCGCATGTCATCGTCACCGAAGGGCTTGCCAACGAAGCCTTCATCCGTGAGCGCTGCGACTGGTCGGAATTCGAGGATTGGGCGGTTTTCGTCGCCGAACCCCATCACAGCCCGGAAGCGACAGAGGCCTACACTGGCGTTCCCGCCGAACTGGTTCGCGGCGCCGCGCGGCTCTACGCCACCGGCGGCAACGGCGCAATCTATTACGGGCTCGGGGTTACCGAACACAGCCAAGGCTCGACGACGGTGATGGCGATCGCCAACCTCGCCATGGTGACCGGCAACATCGGCCGGCCGGGTGTAGGCGTCAATCCGCTGCGCGGCCAGAACAACGTCCAGGGCTCGTGCGACATGGGCTCCTTCCCGCACGAGCTCCCGGGCTACCGCCACATTTCCGACGATGCGACGCGCGAGACTTTCGAAAAGCTCTGGGGCGTGACTCTCAACAACGAGCCCGGGCTTCGCATACCCAACATGCTGGATGCCGCCGTCGAGGGTACTTTCAAGGCGCTTTACATCCAGGGAGAGGATATTCTCCAGTCCGACCCGGATACCAAGCATGTGGCCGCCGGCCTTGCCGCGATGGAATGCGTCGTCGTGCACGACCTGTTCCTCAACGAGACGGCCAACTATGCCCACGTCTTCCTGCCCGGCTCGACCTTCCTCGAGAAGGACGGCACCTTCACCAATGCCGAACGGCGCATCAACCGCGTGCGCCGGGTTATGACGCCACGGAACGGCTATGCCGATTGGGAAGTGACGCTGAAGCTTGCCCAGGCCATGGGGCTCGACTGGAAGTATCGCCATCCGTCCGAGATCATGGACGAGATCGCCGCGATGACGCCGAGCTTCGCCATGGTCTCCTACGACTATCTGGACAAGATGGGCTCGGTGCAGTGGCCGTGCAACGAAAAGGCGCCGCTTGGCTCGCCGATCATGCATATCGACGGCTTCGTGCGCGGCAAGGGCAAGTTCATCCGCACCGAATATGTGGCGACGGACGAGCGGACCGGTCCGCGCTTCCCGCTGCTGCTGACCACCGGCCGAATCCTCAGCCAGTACAATGTCGGCGCCCAGACGCGGCGCACCGACAACGTCGTCTGGCATGCGGAGGATCGCCTGGAGATTCATCCGCACGATGCCGAGCAGCGCGGCATCCGCGATGGCGATTGGGTCAGGCTCGCCAGCCGTGCGGGCGAAACGACACTCAGGACGCTGATTACCGATCGCGTTGCGCCGGGCGTCGTCTATACGACCTTCCATCATCCGACGACGCAGGCGAACGTCATCACCACGGATTTCTCAGACTGGGCGACCAACTGCCCGGAATACAAAGTGACCGCGGTACAGGTTTCGCCGTCGAACGGCCCATCCGATTGGCAGCGCGATTATGATGAACAGGCGCGCCAGTCGCGTCGGATTGCCGGCAAGCTGGAGGCAGCGGAGTAGGAGCGGGATGGCGAAATCGCGATTTTCCTCCTTGCGGACTTCCGCTATGCCCGTCGAGGTGCGGAGTGTCTGACATGGCTCGTTTCAAGACGACCTTCAAGATTCCCGAGGCTGCGTGGCGCGCCGGCGCTCTCGTCACCCAGTCGCGCGTCGTGCCGGAGGAGACGCCTATCGCGCTCACCTATGGCGGATCGACGCATGCGGTGATGATGGCGACGCCCGGAGATTTCGAAGATTTCGCCGTCGGCTTCAGCTTGACCGAAGGTATCATCACCGATCCCGACCAGATCGAAAACATCGATGTCGTCGCCGAGGATAAGGGCATCGACCTGCAGATCACGCTCAAAGACGAGCTGAACGAGGCTTTGCGCCTGCGCCGCCGCCATATGGCAGGGCCTGTCGGCTGTGGCCTCTGCGGTATCGAATCGATCGAGCAGGCCGTTCGCGCCACCCCGGATGTCTCGGCTTCACCGCTCAGGCTCTCGCAGCAGGACGTGATCAAGGCGGTCGCGCTTCTCAACGGCCAGCAGCCGCTGCACTTCGAAACACGCGCCGTGCACGGTGCGGCTTTCTATGTGCCGGGACGAGGCTTGATTGCCGTCCGTGAGGATGTCGGTCGACACAACGCGCTCGACAAATTGACCGGTGCCGCGGCGCGCGCCGGCTTCAAGGGCGCGGAAGGCGCCGTCGTCGTCACATCGCGCGTGTCCGTCGAAATGGTCCAGAAGACTGCGATCGTTGGAAGCCCGGTGATCATCGCCATTTCGGCGCCGACGGCGCTCGCCATACGCACAGCACAGGAGGCCGGCATGACGCTCATTGCGCTGGTGCGCGGCGACGAATTCGAAATCTTCACCCATGCCGAGCGCATTGATACCGGAGCTGTTGCCGATGTCGCCTGACAATCTTAATGCAAAGCTTATCTACATGGCGAACCAGATCGCCACCTTCTTCCAGAGCCAGCCGGCCGAAGTGGCGGCTCAAGGGGTGGCGACGCATATCAACAAATATTGGGAGCCACGCATGCGGCGGAAGCTTTTCGAGCACATCGAGCGGGGTGGCGAAGGACTGAACCCGCTGGTGATCGAGGCGGCTTCAAAGATCCGCCGCCCGGAGGCGGCATAGCCCGGCTCACTCGCGCCGAAACGAAAAGGCCGCATCACCGATGGTGGAGCGGCTTTTTTTCAGAACGGGCCGAAGCTCAGGCGGCGAGTTCTTCGACGTCTCTTTCCTTGAACATGCGCGCAAGATTGAGGAAGCAGATCATGCCGGATTCATTGGCAATGATGCCTTCCGCGGAGCTCTTGTCGAAGGAGCTGGTCACTTCCGGTACCGGCTGCACCTGACTGCCTTGAACGGTAAGAATATCGGAGACGCGGTCGACCACGAGGCCGATGACCATGCTGTGAACTTCCGCGACGACGATGGCGCTGCGCTCGTTGGCGACGGTCGATTTCATGCCGAGCTTATGGGCAAGGTCGATGATCGGGATCACCGTGCCGCGCAGGTTCATCACGCCGATCACTTCCGGCGGCGAATGCGGGATCGGCGTCGAGGGCGCCCAGCCGCGAATCTCGCGAATCGTCGTGGTCTTGACGCAAAATTCCTGTTCATGGAGGCGGAACGCTATGATCTCGAGCGTCTCGCCGTCAAATCCGGCCATCCTCAGTGTGCCTGTCATCGAAAGGTCCTTCCAGCTTTCCGGTCGACGCCCGCGGCGCGACCTCGCCAAACTTGTGACGCTCCCGTGGATGCTGTCCGCAAGCGGCAAGCGCCTTTCCAATCAGGAGTGGTGTGGTCCGCCGACGGCATCCGGCGAGGGCGCAAGCTGCATCATGCGCGGGGAACCCGCTTTGCGCTTTGGAAGGGCACTTTAGTCTCGGATTCGTTAAGACTTGATTTTGAGCGGTTCCGAAATGCGTTCCGCCCCAGCCTTGCGTAGTGTGGCCCGAGGCGGAACAACCCGGAGATCAGACGGATGCAAGCACGGCCGCGAAATGCTCGACCGCCCAATCGACCTGATCTTCGGTAATGACGAGCGGTGGTGCTATGCGGATCGTGTCGCCATGGGTGTCCTTGGCGAGAATGCCGCGCTCCTTCAACGCTTCGCAGTACTTGCGGGCGCCGCCGGCTTCCGGAACCAATTCGACGGCGAGCATGAGGCCGCGGCCGCGCACATCCTTGATGATGTTGGAACGAATGTCGCGCAGGCCGCTCTGGAAGCGCTCGCCCATGCGGGCCGAGTTTTCAATCATGCCCTCCTCGGTGAGCGCCTTCAGCGCCGCTCTGGCAATCGCGCAGGCGAGCGGATTGCCGCCGAAGGTCGATCCGTGCTGCCCGGGTTTCAAGACGCCGAGCACTTGCGAATTGGAGAGCACGGCGGAGACCGGATAAAAGCCGCCGGACAGCGCCTTGCCGATCAGCGTCACGTCCGCTTCGATGCCTTCGTGCTCCTCGGCAAGCAGCTTGCCGGTGCGGCCGAGCCCCGTCTGAATCTCGTCGAGAATGAGAGTAATGCCGTGTCTGGTGCAAAGCTCGCGAACCGCCGGGAAATATCCGGTGGGCGGCACGACCACTCCCGCCTCACCCTGAATCGGTTCGACGAGAAAGGCGACGGTGTTTTCGGTGATCGCTTCACGAAACGCGTCGATGTCGCCGAAGGGGACGATCTTGAAGCCCGGCGCGAAGGGCCCGAAGCCGGTGCGCGCATCCGGATCGGTCGAGAAGCCGACGATGCCCATGGTGCGCCCGTGGAAATTGTTGGAGCAGACGATGATTTCGGCCTTGTCATCGGCGACGCCCTTGACCTCGTATCCCCACTTGCGAACGGCCTTGATCGCCGTCTCCACCGCTTCGGCGCCGGAATTCATCGGCAGCACCTTGTGCGAGCCGGTGAGGGCTGCGACCTCCTCGTAGAAATGCGCGAGCTGGTCGTTGCGGAAGGCACGCGATGTGAGCGTCAGCTTCTGCGCCTGCTCGATCATCGCCTCGAAGATCTTCGGGTGGCAATGGCCCTGGTTGACGGCGGAATAGGCCGACAGACAGTCAAGATACCGGTTGCCATCGATGTCCCAGACATAGACGCCCTCGCCGCGCGACAGCACCACGTCGAGGGGCTTATAGTTGTGGGCGCCGAGCCGGTATTCGGTTTCGATCAAGGCTGCGGTCGTCGTCATCAATCGTTCTCCGGTTTATCTATCCAGCGGGCGCCATCGGGGATCCGCGGTGTCGTTGAGTATGTCTGCACGTAACTCTCAGGCGCTGCGGGTCGGCCGGTCAAAGATACGCCGGCCGAAGAGGCTCGCCGTCAGCTCCACCAGGATGCGCGCGCTCTTGCCGCGATCGTCGAGGAAAGGGTTGAGTTCCACAACGTCGAGAGACGAAACGAGACCGCTGTCGCAGAGCATCTCCATGATCAGATGGGCTTCTCGCAAGGTGGCGCCGCCCGGAACGGTCGTGCCGACGCCGGGGGCGATTTCCGGATCCATGAAATCGACGTCGAGGCTCACATGCAGCAAGCCGTTGGCGGCGCGAACGTCATTGAGAATTTCGCGGATTATGTTGGCCATGCCCATCTCGTCGACGGCACGCATGTCATAGACATTGACGCCGTTTTCGGCGATTTCCTCTCGCTCGCGCGCGTCGACCGAGCGGATGCCGACCTGATAGACCCTCTTCGGGTCGACCAGCGGTCGGTCGCCGGCGAGGATCGGAGCGAATTCCGCTTCGCCGCAGAAGAAGGCGACGGGCATGCCGTGCATGTTGCCGGAAGGCGACGTGAGCGGCGAATTGAAGTCGGCATGGGCGTCGAGCCACAGCACGAAGAGCGGCCGCCCGAGTTCGTCGGCATGGCGGGCCATGCCGGAGACGCTGCCCATCGATAGGGCATGGTCGCCGCCGAGAATGATCGGGAAATGGCCTTTGCGGGCGGTCTCATGCACGGCGTCATGCAGCGCTCGGGCAAAGGCTCCGACCATCTGCAAATTGTTGGCGCCCGGATGATTGGCAAGGTCGCGTGCCGGCAGCGGGCGGACATCGCCCTCGTCGTGAACCGTATGGCCAAGTTCCGCAAGCACCGTATCGATGCCGGCGATCCGTAGCGCCGTCGGCCCCATAGCCGCGCCGCGACGTCCCGACCCTTCCTCGATCGGTGCGCCGATCAGCGTGATGCTCTTCATGTCCGCCCTTTTCCTCTTTTGAATACCTCGAAGTCAGGCAGATTATCATCAAAACCTGTGGCGGCAAAAAGATGGAAAACTGCCGATCGGAAGGCTATAATCAACAGATTGATAGGTCGCATTTGTCAAAGTGATACTGGATGGATGATCTCGATCAGATGCTTATCAGCGCGCTCAGGCAGAATGCCCGCACGCCTGTATCAAAGCTTTCTGCCATGACCGGCGTATCACGCGCGACCGTTGCCGCCCGTATCGACAGGCTGGTGGCGAACGGAACGATCGCGGCCTTCACAATCCGGACGGGATCGGAAATCCCCGCTTCCGGTGTCCGGGCCGTCGTCATGATCGAGGTCCATGGCAAGATGGCCGACCGCGTTGCCGAGCAATTGCGCGGCCTGCCGCAGGTGAGGGCGCTGCACAGCACCAACGGGCGGTGGGACTTCATCGCCGAACTCGAGGACCGCGATCTTGTCAGTTTTGACGAGACACTACGGCGGATCCGTCTCATCGATGGTATTAGCGTCACGGAAACGAACATTCTTCTGAAGACCAGCAAGATGACTGCGTTCTGATCGCGGCCCCATTCGGCCGGGAAAACTCCGAGCTTGAGCATTTTTGTTCTTGATTTGTTCCGAGCCGCCGATAAGATATTCCACCTCAGCGAACAAGGGAGGATGTCATGCCCATCTATGGTGGCGGGCCAGCGGCGCGACAGATTTGCATAAAACTGTTCGTCAGACATGGTGACGAGGAGCAGGCAATCGCCTTCTACCGTGACGTCCTCGGTGCCGAGCTTCTCCAGCGGCATGAATGGAGCGGCGTTTTGACGAGCGCCGATCTCATCATAGGCGACTCGATCTTCCGGGTGGCCGGTGCCAATCCACGCAGGGACGCTGAACCGCGGCTCGGCGGCCCGCGCTCGCCGCATGCGCTCGGAACAACCGCGGCGATCCTCGAGCTTCACGTCGATGACGTGGATCGCGTGCTGGGACGGGCGCTCGGCGCCGGCGCAAGCCTGCGCAACGCCGCCGAAACCCTGGCGACGGGAGATCGAGTCGCCGCACTCATCGATCCCTTTGGGCATATTTGGGCGCTGTTCAGCGCGACAGAGGCGACCGAGGCCGCTCACGCGTTTGGGGTCGATCGGAATGCCGCGTGAAGCACCGCAGCATCAGATTAAGCCTCCTCGTCCTAGAAGAACTCGTCGAGCAGGCAGTAGTAGAAGAGCTTTTCCGGGTCTGGGTTCGGCAAGCCACATAAGTTAAGGAATGGCTGAACCCAGTCGTTCCCCAGATTGTAGGCGATGCTGCGGCAGGCCAAAGCAATGTCCTGGTGGAGGTCGGCGACGCCGAGGCGGCCGCAATCGATGAAGCCCGCCACCCCGTCGTCCTGCACGATTATGTTGGGCAGGCAGGCGTCGCCATGCGTTACGACCAGTTGCTCGTCTCTCGGCCTGCGTGCCCCAAGTTCACCGAAAAGGTCTTTTGCCGTCCTGCCCAGCCGCACATCATCGAAATCGGCTTCGTCGACAAGGCCCGCTTCCATCCGCGCCTTCGCCATCGCGATGCTGGTTTCCAAACGGCGGTCGAAGGGGCAGTCAGCGATGTCGAGCTGGTGCAGTCGGCGGAGGGCCTCGGCAAGAATTGTGATGCGTTGACCGGGCGCGAGCGGTGAGGACGCGAGGTCGACGCCCTCAACGGCTTCCATCATCAGCCAGTTTCGCTCGGCATGAACCTCATGGGCAAGGATCCGCGGGCAGGGCAGGCCCTTTGCCGCGAGCCACTCCAACCGCGCCGCCTCCTGCGCCAACTCGGCGAAAGGGCCGGCGCGTTCTTGTTTCAGAACAAGGCGGGCTCGACCCTCTGCCTTGAGCAGGAACACGGTCGACGCGGATTGCCCGAGAGTGTCCTTTTCGAACGAGTAGCCCGCCAGTCTGGCGCGGAATCTGGGCGGCAACTCGATTTCTTGCGTTTGCATGGATAAACTCGACAGTTGATCTTGCGCAGCTCTCGGGAGCCGCAGCCGATAGTCGTATCGCTCAGCTTCCAAGGGAGGTTGTCCCTCAGCCCGCCGCCGCGACCTCTCCCCGTTCGCGGGGCGAAGGGACTCGCCACGAGCTCTCAATGCCTCTCTCCGCCTGCGGGGAGAGGGTCAGGGTGAAGGGGCAGTCGCGCCTAGTATTCCCTTTCGTAGAATATGCCGCCGGCCGCGGAGCCGTCTCCGGCTGCCTCGCCCTTGAGCTTCACGCCCCGGCCGACATCGAGGTTGATGATCGCCTTGCTGGAGGCCGAATCCGAGCCCTGCTGCAGTTCGATATAGGTCCGGTCGTTGAGGTATTTGCCGGCGCGGAGTTGAGCGCCACCGCTTTCGTCCGTCGTGATGTCGAGGTCGTCGACGCCGAGCTTGTTGCGCAGGCCGTCGAGCAGCGAGGTCGAGCTGCCACCGGCAAGCTGGCTGGCGGCGGAGGCAAGCTGGGCGATCTGGAATGCCGACAGGTTGTTGAGCGACCGGTTGAAGATCAATTGCGCCAGGATCTCATCCTGCGGCAGCGCCGGAGAGGAGGAGAAGGTTACCGCCGGATTGTTGGCGGGCCCGGCGATATTGACGGTGATGGTCGTCGAACCGGCCGTCGAGGTCGCGTCGAGATCGAGGGTCGGGATCAGGGCGCCGCCGAAGCCAATATGGCCTTCTGTGAACGTCAGGCGCTTGCCAAGGATTTCGAGTCGCCCGCGACGCATGTCGAAGTCGCCGGAAACGATCGGTTGGACGGCAGTGCCGCGTATGGTCAGGTCGCCGCCGAGTTCGGCATCGATGCCGCGCCCGCGCACGAAAAACTGTCCTGGCGAACTGACTGCGAGATCGAAGGCGATGATGCCGCCGGCTCTGGCTCCGGCGCCTGCGGACGTGTCCTTGCGTATGTCGCTTGCCATCTGTCGCACTCTGGCCGGCGCGTTCCTGTGCTTGATGTCGATCTCCGAGAGCGAGGTCGGCAACTTCTCCGGAACGGTGATCGCCGCTCTGCGTATCGTCAGCCTGCCGCCGAGCACAGGCGTGGCAACGAGCGGGCCTCTCAGCGTCAGGTCGCCAACGAGATTTGCCGTGAAGAGCGTGCCATCGACATAGGTGGCGTTGTTCAGACGAATCCGCAGGTCCGCCGGGAAGCCGGAACCCGCCGCGACCCCGATCGTTCCGCTCGCCTCGACCGTTCCGCCGGTGGCGAGATTGGCGGAGAGCCTGGAAATCGTCGCCTGCCTGCCATCAAGCGCGATATTGGCAGCCAGATTGTTGAGGGCGAGATTGCGGCGGACGTCGACGAGCCGGCCGCCGCTTGTGGTGATCGTACCGGTAATCTGCGGCGCCCTGGCCGATCCGGTGAGCGAAAGATCGACGGTGGCCGATCCGGTGAGCGTGAAGCCCCTCTCCGCCATGGTGTTGGCGAGCAGCGCGAAGGGCACATCGCCGGCAAATTTCATCGACATCGGCATGTTTCCACCGACGTCGACATGGCCACCGCCCCGGAAGGAGAGGCGGCCTGGTCCGGACACCGTGGCGTCGAGCGTAAGGCGATTGTTGGCGAAACGCCCTTTCACGACGACCTCGAGCGCCGCGACGCCGGCGCCGCGCGCTGCCGCAACCGAGGCGCCGCGCCATCTAAGATCATAGGTGACGACCGGAGCGGCCGCGCTTCCCTCCACCTCGACCGTGCCGTCGATCGTGCCTTCGGCGCCGAGCGTCTGCGCGAAAGTGTTGATCAGAGCGGCCGGCAGCGCGTTGAGTTTTGCCGAAATGTCGAGCGTTGCGCCCGCCGTACCGGCGACGGCAATGGTGCCGTTCGACGCCTGGATCGTCAGAGCGTCGAGCCGCACGCTTCCGTTCTCGACCACAACCGCAGTCGGCCTTGCGAGTTTCAGCGGGATCTTCTTCGGCGTTGCCGCAAAGGAGGCTAGGCGGATTTCGGTGCGACCGCCGATTGCCACCATGTCGCCTTTGGCCGCGAGTGGTCCGCCGTCATATCTGCCGTCGATCGAGAATCCCGTTCTGCCGCCCTGCTGGTCGAAGACAAGCGTGAGCCCCGAAACGCGGTTTTGCCCCTGGGCGATGCTTTCCGCCTTGATGCTGCCGTTGATGGCAAGCTTTGCGACGTCGGCGATGCTGATGTCGGCGGCCGGCTTGGCGATTGTCAAGGCGTCGCGCTGGATGCTGTTGCCCGTCGCCTTGAGCGAGACGGAGGTGATGCCGTTGGCGGTGCGCACGGTTGCCGATCCCGCGAGGTCACCGGAAGCTTTCTGGCCGGCCATTGCCGCGAGCAGACCGAGGTCGGGGAGGTTGAATTCGAGAGTGCCATCCGGCTTGAAGTCCGGCGTCAGGTTGATCGCCCCCGTCAGCCGATTATCGCCGATCTTCGCTTCCAGGGTCGGGATCGCGGTGCGGCCGCCCTCGGAGATCACATCGGCCCGAACGTCGATCGGCTGGCCGTCCAGTCCGCCCGTCGCCGTCAGTTTCGCCTGCGGGCTACCCGGTTTCGCCGTCGCGTCGGCTTTGATTACCAGATCCGTCAGCGAACGGCCGGCCAGCATCGCGCCGCTGGAGGTCAATTCCGCCTTGATGCCGATCTCGTCGAGGCGACCGGAAATGTCGGCGGTGAATGCCGCCTCGCCTTGCGCGTCGGCGAGCAATTTGCCGAGATCGGGCAGGGCGCCCTCGACCGCAGCCGTCAGTGCGCCTTCGCTAAACGTCGCAGAACCGCTGGCATCGACCGTGCCGGATTTGATATCGAGCGCACTGAGCTTGATATTGCCGTTTCCGCCGGTTTCGACGGTTCCGGAAATCGCGATGGTCTTGTCGAACTTCGTTGCGAGGCCGGGCGGCAGCAGGCCGGGTTCGGCGAAGAATTTGAAGCTCGCTTCCGCGGTCGTATCGGTCCGGTCGAGACTGCCGGTGACGTTGCCGCGGAAGCCGGCGCTTTCGACCGTCAGCGGATCGAAGCGAATGCGGTCGTCGGTGACGGCGATCGAACCTTTTGCGGCGATATCCTGTGCGGCGATGTTGGCCGATCGCACCGAACTGATCGACGCGGCGCTCCAGGCGAGATCGTATGCGACCACCGGCGCCTGCGCTGGACCTTCGACCTCGACGGTGCCTGCGATCAGGCCTTGCGCGCCGAGCGTCGGCGCAAAGGTGTCGATCAGGACCGCAGGCAGGGCGTCGATCCCTGCCGTGATCTCAAGCCTATCGCCGGCCGTGCCGGTGACGGCAATGCTGCCGGACGAGGCTTGGACCGTCAGAGCGTCGAGCCGCGCGACGCCGTTCTCGATGGCGACGACGGCCGGCCTTGCGAGCTGCAGCGGGATCTTCTTCGGCGTTGCCGCAAAGGAGGCGAGGCGGATTTCGGTGCGGCCGGCATTGCTTGTGAGATCGCCCGTCGCCGTCACCGGCGCACCGTCATATTCGCCCCCGAGCGAAAAGCCGGTTTTTTCCGCCTGCCGGTCGAAAACGAGGCTGGCATTCGCTATGCGGTTTTGCCCCTGGGCGATGCTTTCCGCCTTGATGCTGCCGTTGATGGCAAGCTTTGCGACGTCGGCGATGCTGATGTCGGCGGCCGGCTTGGCGATTGTCAAGGCGTCGCGCTGGATGCTGTTGCCCGTCGCCTTGAGCGAGACGGAGGTGATGCCGTTGGCGGTGCGCACGGTTGCCGATCCCGCGAGGTCACCGGAAGCTTTCTGGCCGGCCATTGCCGCGAGCAGACCGAGGTCGGGGAGGTTGAATTCGAGAGTGCCATCCGGCTTGAAGTCCGGCGTCAGGTTGATCGCCCCCGTCAGCCGATTATCGCCGATCTTCGCTTCCAGGGTCGGGATCGCGGTGCGGCCGCCCTCGGAGATCACATCGGCCCGAACGTCGATCGGCTGGCCGTCCAGTCCGCCCGTCGCCGTCAGTTTCGCCTGCGGGCTACCCGGTTTCGCCGTCGCGTCGGCTTTGATTACCAGATCCGTCAGCGAACGGCCGGCCAGCATCGCGCCGCTGGAGGTCAATTCCGCCTTGATGCCGATCTCGTCGAGGCGACCGGAAATGTCGGCGGTGAATGCCGCCTCGCCTTGCGCGTCGGCGAGCAATTTGCCGAGATCGGGCAGGGCGCCCTCGACCGCAGCCGTCAGTGCGCCTTCGCTAAACGTCGCAGAACCGCTGGCATCGACCGTGCCGGATTTGATATCGAGCGCACTGAGCTTGATATTGCCGTTTCCGCCGGTTTCGACGGTTCCGGAAATCGCGATGGTCTTGTCGAACTTCGTTGCGAGGCCGGGCGGCAGCAGGCCGGGTTCGGCGAAGAATTTGAAGCTCGCTTCCGCGGTCGTATCGGTCCGGTCGAGACTGCCGGTGACGTTGCCGCGGAAGCCGGCGCTTTCGACCGTCAGCGGATCGAAGCGAATGCGGTCGTCGGTGACGGCGATCGAACCTTTTGCGGCGATATCCTGTGCGGCGATGTTGGCCGATCGCACCGAACTGATCGACGCGGCGCTCCAGGCGAGATCGTATGCGACCACCGGCGCCTGCGCTGGACCTTCGACCTCGACGGTGCCTGCGATCAGGCCTTGCGCGCCGAGCGTCGGCGCAAAGGTGTCGATCAGGACCGCAGGCAGGGCGTCGATCCCTGCCGTGATCTCAAGCCTATCGCCGGCCGTGCCGGTGACGGCAATGCTGCCGGACGAGGCTTGGACCGTCAGAGCGTCGAGCCGCGCGACGCCGTTCTCGATGGCGACGACGGCCGGCCTTGCGAGCTGCAGCGGGATCTTCTTCGGCGCCGCCATAAAGGAGGCGAGGCGGATTTCGGTGCGGCCGGCATTGCTTGTGAGATCGCCCGTCGCCGTCACCGGCGCACCGTCATATTCGCCCCCGAGCGAAAAGCCGGTTTTTTCCGCCTGCCGGTCGAAAACGAGGCTGGCATTCGCTATGCGGTTTTGCCCCTGGGCGATGCTTTCCGCCTTGATGCTGCCGTTGATGGCAAGCTTTGCGACGTCGGCGATGCTGATGTCGGCGGCCGGCTTGGCGATTGTCAAGGCGTCGCGCTGGATGCTGTTGCCATTCGCTTTGACTACGACCGAGGTGACGCCGTCGGCGGTGCTAATCGTCGCGGAACCGGCAAGATCGCCGGATGCCTGTTGGCCGGCCATGGCGGCGAGCAGACCGAGGTCGGGTAGGGTGAAGTCGACCGTGCCGTCCGGTTTGAAGTCGGGCGTTAGGTTGAGCGCGCCCGTTAGCCGGTTGTTGCCGATTTTTGCTTCCAGGGTCGGGATCGAGGTGCGACCGTCCTCGGAGATCACATCGGCCCGAACGTCGATCGCTTGACCGTCGAGACTGCCGGTCGCCGTCAGTTTCGCCTGCGGGCTATCCGGCGTCGCCGTCGCATCGGCATTCACCACCAGATCGGTGAGCGCGCGCCCGGCGAGCGTCACACCGCTGGAAGTCATTTCCGCCTTGATGCCGAGCTTGCTCAGCGGACCGGATGCTGCGGCGTGGAAGGCCGCCGTGCCTTTGGCATCGGCAAGCAACCTGCCGAGATCAGGCAGGGTGCCTTGAATATCCGCCGTCAGCGTTTCGCCTGCGAGCGCAACGGAGCCCGAGGCCTCCACAGTTCCGGATTTGACGTCGAGGCCGCTCACCTGAACTCTGCCGTCCTCCTCGGTCTCGACATTGCCGGAAAGAGCAATCGTACCGTCGAATTTGCCGGCCAGTGCCGGCGGCAGCACCTGGGGTACGGCGAAGAGCTTGAAGGCCGCTTCGATGGACGCATCGGCCCGCTTCAGGCTGCCAGTGACAGTGCCGCCGATACTGGCACTCTCGATCGTCAAGGGATCAAAACGGATGGCCTCCGGCGTGACGGCAAGCGTGCCGTCCGCTTTCAACGGCGCCCGTATCGCCCGATCGAGATCGGCGCTTGAAAACCGGCTCTCGCTTATCTGGACTGTCGTCTGCAGCGACCCGGACTGGGTTTCCAGGTTGAAGGCATCGCTTTGCGCCGAAAGCCGAACGGCGCTGAGTTCCCCGTGCGGCAGCTGGACGGACGAAACGTCGGCGGCGACGTCGAGGATTGCCGATTGGCCGTCTCCGATCAGCGACAGATTGGCGGTGTTGATCAGTGCCCGGAGCTCGCCTTGTTCCAGCGGCCAACGGAAATCGATCGCGCCGCTCATGCCGGTAAGGCTTGCCTGAAGATTGTTCTCACCTTGGCTGTTGACCGTTCCGGAAGCATTGAGCGTCAGCGCCCCGGTCGAAAGCTTGCCGGCCTCGATTTTGACCAGGCTCTTGCCATCGAATGCGGCCGTCAGATCGATGCTGGTCGTCCCCTCGAAGAGCGGCTTGAAAACCGCAGGCATCAGCGAACCGAGGGCGCCGCCACCGGAAACCGTAAGCCTGTGCATCCCCTCGCTCGCCAGCACATGGCGCCCGTTGAGACGGAGGACCTCGGTGCCATCGAGTGCGGCTGTGCCCGATCCCGTCCAGTCGGAGAGCGGGCCCTCTCCGGTCAGCGTCATGTTGATGGCGGGCTCGCCCGGCAGGCGAAGCAGCTTGGTGACCAGGCCGCCCTTCGGTTCGGCGATCTGCGCTTCGAGTTTCAGCTGGTTGCCGGCAGGATTGAAAACGAGATCGGCGACTGCGCGTGCCTCCGGGCGGTCGCGCTGGGCGGCGTCAAAGGCAAGCGCAATGCTGGAATTGGTGGCATCCACCTTACCGTTCGCCGTCAGAAACTGGTCCTGACCGGCGATCTCTTTTCCGACCACGAACTCCTTGAGGTCGAAGGCATCGATCTTTACGTCGACAGGAAGGGCGAGTGTCGAGCGCACTTCCTTCGTTTCGGTCGACGGAATCGGCAGCCGCTCCAGGCGGATCGAACCTGCCGAGATGTTGCTCGCGTCGAAGCGGAGCGAGAACAGTTCCGCCGGCGACCAATGGACCGACAGGTCGCGAACCTCCCCGTAGATGCCCTCTCCGTCGAAGAGCGTCACCGTCCCCGCCGTGAAATCGCCGGTCAGCAACGCGCTTGGATCCGAGATGCGGACGATCTGGTCAGGGGTTGCCGCATATTTCTCGAGAGCCCATGCGACGACACGCGCGCCGGGTACAGTGAAGCCTAAGAACGCGACGAGCAGAAGGAGCACGACCACGAGCGTGCCGAGGACGGCAAAAAAGTAGCGCAGTGTGGCTCCAAGAATGCGGATGACCTGATTCATGTCCTATCCATAGCCTATGTTGCGCCGCTCTGGAATCGGCAGAACGGAAAGGCTTTGCCCGTGGGCGGATTTGCCAATTCTAGCACGGCACGCCAGCAAATTCAGAAGGACTGGCCGATGCCTGCATAAATGCCATAGTCGGTGCCGCCGGGATATTTGTTGAGTGGCACAGCGAAATCGAGTCGTATCGGCCCGAAGGGCGTCGCATAACGCAGGCCAATGCCAGCGCCGGTACGAATGTCAGAGAAATCCGGTGTCGTGCTCGCCGACACGCTGCCGGCGTCGATGAACGGCACGATGCCGATCGTCTCGGTGACCGCAATGCGGGCTTCGAGCGAGCCGCTCACATAGGAGCGGCCGCCGGTCAGATCGTTGCTGGCGTTGCGCGGACTGATTTCCTGATAGGAATAGCCGCGCACCGACCCCCCTCCGCCAAGGAAGAAGCGCCGGGTCGCCGGTATATCGGCAAGTTCGTCGCCGCCGACAAGCACACCGGCGCCAAGCTTGCCGGCCAGCACGAAACGCTTTTCGCTGCCGAGCGCATAGTAGCCGGACGCGGAGGCTTCGAACGAGCTGAAGAAGGTCTTGCCCTCGATCTCGTAGCTCGGCCTGGCATTGATCAGCGCCCGATAGCCTTCGGTCGCGTTGAGCTTGTCGTCGCGCGTATCCCGGACATATTCGAGCGGAATGCTGGCGGTGAGATAGGAATTCGAACCGAACGCGTCTTCGATATCCGCCCAACCGAGCTCCGCGCCGACGGACGCCGTATCCTGCGGCGAAAGCTCGAAGCCTGCTCCGACCGCGGCCGTGATCGTCTTTGCGCGATAGGCATCGGGATCGACGATGGCGGCCCTGACACTTGCGGTGAAGGTCGATGCAGGTCCGAAGGCGCCGGGTTTGGCGAAGAGAACAGCGGCGGAATAGTCGAGGCCGCCGACATCCGTCGTCTCGCCGATACGGTCGACCGATCCTTCAATCCGAAGCGATTCCGCCCGGCCGAAGAGGTTGCGGTGGCCCCAATAGCCCTGGAGACCGAGGCCGTCCGTCGTCGAGACCTGCCCTCCGAAGCCGAAATAGCGGTGTTTGCCTTCTGACACCTGAATGTTCATCGGCATCGTGCCGTCCGGCGCGAGTGCATCGGCTTCGTTGATCGTGACGCTCGAAAAGACGTTCAGCAGGCGCAGGCGCTCGGCAGCCTTGCGTATGTTTTCCGGCGAATAGGGCCGGCCGTGATTGAGCCGGGAATAGTCTCTGACGAATTCCGGATCGACGGTCTTCGTACCCGTGACCGTGAGTTGCCCGACCGGGGCAACCGGTCCGCCGTCGGCGCTGATCGTCACGTCGACCGTGGACGTGGCATGGTCGGCGATGACGCTGCGTTCGGTAAGCTTCGCCAGCGGCCGGCTCTGTTCCTTCAGATCATTGACGATCTGCTCGCCCGCTTTGATGATCAGCGTCGAGTCGGCGCGGGCGCCACGCTTCAGATCGTAGGTGGCAGGATCGAGCCCTTTGGCATCGCCTTCCAACCTCACCGAACCTAGTGTGAACGCGGGCCCAGGCGTGATGCTGACGGTGACCGGCACCGCCTTGTCATCGGGAAAGGATGGATCCGGTGGCAGGCTGTCGATGTCCTGCCCGTTGATGAGGATGCTGACCGTTCCCCCGTAGCGCGCCTTTTCATAAAGCGCTGCGAGGATGCGCTCCCGGTCGTCGCGAGCCTTGATCGCAAGGCCTAAGTCGCCGGAGACTGGCTCTTCCTTGTCCTGGAAGAGTCGCGAACTGTTTTCGAGCGCCTCGCGCAGTTCCTCATCGTCCGTTCCGGTCTCGAAGGTCAGCGCGTAATTGACCGGGTCGATCACCTGCGCCTCCTCTTCGGCGCTTTCGAAGAAGCGCATGCCGAAGATTCTGATTGCGTGGGCCGGATCGGCGAAAAACGGACCGAGCGCCGCCGAGGCCGCAATGGCGAGCGCCGTCGCTGCCTTCCAGTACGCGATACTCGACCGTGGTGGAGACATTCCTCTCCGCATCCCGTTTCAGGCGACTCTTTACTCACTACCTGCATGTGCGGCAATGGTCACCATAGCATGGCAAAGTTTTCCATTTGTTAACGATCACGGGGTGCCGCATCCACCACTCAGGGCGAGAATCGCCCGGAAATCGGGGAAAAAGCGCCTGTATGTTGTCTCCAGGGCACAAAAAAGCCCCGGATTGCTCCGGGGCCGCCATGCCTCTTGTTGAAACGTATGCTTCAGCGCGGGCAGGAGTCGATGTAGCGGCGACCGTAGCGATCACGGTAGTAGCACTGGCCGGGCTGCTCGGTGACGTGGCCGATGACCGCGCCGGACACGCCGCCGATTGCCGCGCCGACAGCAGCTCCGCGAACGTTGCCGGTGACCGCGCCGCCGATGATTGCCCCGGAAACGGCACCGATGCCGGCACCCTTCTCCGTCTGCGTGCAGCTTGCAACCGACAGGGCGACCAGCACCAGTGCGATGGCTTTTTTCATGTTGTCCTCTCCGATCTCTACGGATTTCAGCCTTCGCTTCGTCCGTGCCTTGGGTGAAAAGAAGGCCGACGGAACGCCGCCTCCACTTGAACTTGCATTCGGAAAATAACCCGCCGCCCAGGAAAGTCCACTGGAGGCGACGAATCTTCCCGCCGCAAGATAATGCGATCTTTCCTGAACAGAAGATGAAGGCGCTGTTTCCGGCGTTACATGCGGCGCCGGATTTTTTTGCCCTGCGGTGGCCTGAGACGGTTGCGACATTTTAAAAAAAGACAAATGATACAATGTCGCCATGTCGGTTCGGAGGAGGGCCGCTGGCAAGGGCATTGATATCAGTGGCGCGTACTTTGGGTCGCGTGAACATATCTCACCCGATTTGAAGCCGCGCTCATCCTGGCACTGACCGACCCCCCGGAGGAGCGAAATGGCGAAAATAACGATGACGGTCAACGGCCGCGACGTCAGCGGCGTCTGCGATGACCGGACGTTGCTGGTGCACTTTATCCGCGAAAACCTCGGATTGACCGGGACGCATGTCGGCTGCGACACCGCACAGTGCGGCGCCTGCGTCATCGATCTCGACGGGCAATCGGTGAAAAGCTGTTCGATCCTCGCCGCACAGGCCGCGGGCTCGTCGATCACAACGATCGAAGGACTGGCGCAGAATGGCGAACTTCACCCGGTCCAGGCGGCTTTCAAAGAGCATCACGGCCTGCAATGCGGCTTCTGCACGCCCGGCATGGTGATGACGGCCGTCGACATGATCCGCCGCCATGGCAGCACTCTGGACGAGGCAACGGTGCGTGCCGAGCTCGAAGGCAATATCTGTCGCTGCACCGGCTATCATAACATCGTCAAGGCGATCCTGGCTGCCGCCGCCGAAATGGGCGGTGCCCGTCAGGCTGCGGAATGAGCGCGGAAACCGCTCGACCGGAATTTCGCTGCAGAACTTCGCTGAATATTCGAGCGGGACGAGGAAAAGTGTATGCGGTTTTCCGCTCGCATCCGACTCTAACTACTAGAATCGATCACGTTCATGATTTCGGGTTGTCGCAAGCCAAAAGCATCGTGATCTCGGGAGGAGATAGCAATGGGCGTTGAAGGCATTGGCGCGCGGGTAGCGCGCAAGGAAGACAAGCGCTTCCTGATCGGCAAGGGGCGCTACACCGACGACATGACGGTGCCGGGAATGAAATACGCTGTCTTTGTACGCAGTCCGCACGCGCATGCGACGATCGCCAGGATCGATGCAACGGCGGCCAAGGCGATGCCCGGCGTCATCGACGTGCTCGACGGTAAGCAACTGCTTGGCGATGGTATCGGCAATATCATTTGCGGCTGGATGATCCATTCGAAGGACGGCTCGCCGATGAAGATGGGCGCCTGGCGGCCGCTTGCCGACAAGACCGTGCGCTATGTGGGCGATGCCGTTGCCATTGTGGTCGCCGACAGTGTTGCCGAAGCACGCGACGCCGCGGAGGCGGTGGTCGTCGACTACGAGCCGCTGCCGGTGGTCACCGATCCGGTGGATGCCATGGCCGAAGGCCAGCCGCAGATCCATCCGGAAGCCCAAAACAACCTGATCTTCGATTGGGAACTCGGCGATGCTGCTGCGGTCGACCGGGCGATTGCAGGTGCGGCGCATGTCACGGAGCTGAAGATTTATAACAACCGTCTGTCGCCCAATGCGATGGAGCCGCGCGCCACGCTCGGCATCTACGACGCGGGCGACGATCACTATACCTGCTATACGACGAGCCAGAATCCGCATTTGGCACGGCTCGTGATGAGCGCCTTCTACAATGTCGCGCCGGAAAACAAGCTAAGAGTGATCGCCCCTGATGTCGGCGGCGGCTTCGGCTCGAAGATCTACATCTATCCGGAGGAAATCGTCTGCCTCTGGGCCTCGAAGCGGACCGGTGTGCCGGTGAAATGGACCTGCGACCGCACAGAGGCCTTTTTGACGGATGCGCATGGCCGCGATCACGTGTCGACGGTGAAGATGGCGTTCGACGCCAACAACCGGATCACCGCGTTGAAGGTCGATACGATCGCCAATCTCGGCGCCTACATGTCGCTCTTCTCCTCCTGCGTGCCGACTTATCTCTATGCGACGCTGCTCTCCGGGCAATACGATATCCCGGCGATCCATGCCAATGTCCGCACCGTCTACACCAACACCGCTCCGGTCGATGCCTATCGTGGCGCCGGGCGCCCGGAGGCGACCTATCTCCTCGAACGCACGATGGAAACCGCGGCGCGCGAACTTGGCCTGTCGCCAGCCGAAATCCGGCGCATCAACTTCATCCGTTCCTTCCCGCACCAGACGCCGGTGATCATGAATTACGACGCGGGAGATTATGAAACGTCGCTGAGTGCGGCGATGGCGGCCGCCGACTGGAACGGCTTTGCAACGCGTAGGGCAGAGGCCGAGCGGCGCGGCATGAAGCGTGGCATCGGCATGAGTTGTTATATCGAGGCTTGCGGGCTGGCGCCTTCCGCCGCGGCCGGCTCGCTCGGCGCCGGCGTCGGGCTGTGGGAATCGGCGGAGGTCAGGGTCAACGCGGTCGGAACGATCGAGGTGATGACCGGTTCGCACAGCCACGGCCAAGGGCATGAAACGACCTTTGCCCAGCTCGTCGCCGAGCGGTTCGGCGTGCCGATCGACAGCGTCAATATCGTTCACGGCGATACGGACAAGGTGCAGATGGGCATGGGCACCTACGGCTCGCGCTCGGGGGCCGTCGGCATGTCGGCGGTCGCCAAGGCGCTCGACAAGGTGGAGGTGAAGGCGAAGAAGATCGCCGCTCACCTGATGGAGGCGGACGAGAGCGACATCGTCATCGAAAACGGCGAGCTCAAGGTCGCCGGCACCGACAAGGCGGTTCCCTGGTTCCAGATGGCGCTTGCCGCCTATACCGCCCACAACCTGCCTGCCGGCATGGAACCCGGCCTCAAGGAGGGCGCCTTCTACGATCCGGCCAATTTTACGTTCCCGGCTGGCTGCTATATCTGCGAGGTGGAGGTCGATCCTGAGACGGGTCAGACGAAGATCGTCCAGTTTGTCGCGGCGGACGATTTCGGCAATATCATCAATCCGATGATCGTCGAGGGACAGGTGCATGGCGGGCTTGCGCAGGGCATTGGCCAGGCGCTGCTCGAAGGCGTGCACTACGACGAGAGCGGCCAGTTGTTGACGGCGAGCTACATGGACTACGCCATGCCGCGGGCCGACGACCTGCCGTCCTTCAAGGTATCGACCTCGAACACGCCCTGCCCGAACAATCCCCTCGGGGTCAAGGGCTGCGGCGAAGCGGGTGCGATCGGTTCGCCGCCGGCGCTGATCAACGCGATCACCGATGCGATCGGCAACAATACGCTCACCATGCCCGCCACACCTCAGAAGGTCTGGGTGGCGATGCATTCCAGCAATTGATCCGGAGGACGGGAGATGTACGAGACGAATTACCACAGAGCCTCGTCGGTCCAGGAGGCAATCAAGCTGATGGGCGATGCGGCCGAAGGAAAATATCTTTCGGGAGGCATGACGCTCATCCCCACGATGAAGCAGCGGCTTGCTGCGCCGAGCGATCTGATCGATCTCCGCCACATCGGCGAAATGAAGGGAATCACCGTCACCGGCCGGTCGGTACGGATCGGCGCGGCAACCACCCACGAAGAGGTTGCCACCTCCGCCGAGCTCAAAGCGGTCTGTCCCGCCATTTGCGGGCTGGCCAGCCAGATCGGCGATCCGCATGTGCGTCACATGGGCACGATCGGCGGCTCCATCGCCAACAACGATCCGGCGGCCGATTATCCGGCCGCGATGCTGGCGCTCGATGCGGTGATCGTCACCAACAATCGCGAGCTCACGGCGGGCGACTTCTTCACCGGCCTCTTCGAAACGGCGCTGGAGGAGGGCGAGATCATCACCGCCGTCCGCTTCGAGGCGCCCGCTAAGGCCGCTTACCAGAAGTTCCGCAACCCCGCCTCGCGCTACGCGATCACCGGCGTCTTCGTTGCGCAGCGCGACAATGGCGATGTTCGTGTTGCCGTCACCGGCGCGGGCTCGAACGGCGTCTTCCGCCACCAGGGCCTCGAGGCGGCGCTTGCCGCCAATTGGTCACCGGACGCCGTCGCAAACGTGACGGTCGACGCTGCCGATTTGCTTTCCGATCTCCATGCGAGTGCTGCCTATCGCGCCAACCTCGTCAAGGTGATGACGAAACGCGCCGTGGCGGCGGCCTGAGGGCCTACTTAGGTATTGAAAAGGGCGGCTGCGGCCGTCCTTTTTTGCGGATTGCTTGACTTCGATCAATGTTGAGGGGATTGAGTTGCACTAGCCATTTTGGAATAGTTCAAAAGAGGCCTTTTGCCGCAGGTGTGTGGCGGGACCTTTTCCGGGGTTGACCCCCGGTCGCTTTGAATGAAGAAAGGCGGCAGGGCACTGGAGTTGATGATGGATTTCGAGAGTTTCTTCAAAGACGAGCTGGACGGACTGCATCAGGAAGGCCGCTATCGGGTTTTCGCTGATCTTGCTCGCCAGCGCGGTGAGTTCCCGAAGGCGACGCGCTACACGGCAGACGGCACCCAGGAAGTCACGGTCTGGTGCTCGAACGACTATCTCGGCATGGGCCAGAATCCGATCGTCACGGAAGCGATGAAACGCGCCATCGACGAATGCGGCGCCGGTGCAGGCGGAACGCGCAACATCTCCGGCACCAATCACTATCATGTCCTGCTCGAGCGCGAGCTCGCCGACCTGCACGGCAAGGAATCGGCGCTGCTGTTCACCTCCGGCTACGTCTCGAACTGGGCAGCACTCGGAACGCTCTGTTCCAAGATTCCTGGCATCATCGTCTTCTCGGACGCCGGGAATCACGCTTCGATGATCGAGGGGATCCGTCATTCGAAATGCGAACGCGTCATCTTCAAGCACAATTCGGTGGCCGATCTCGAAGCCAAGCTCGCCGCGGCCGATCCGCGTGCGCCCAAAATCATTGCGTTTGAATCCGTCTATTCCATGGATGGCGACATCGCGCCGATCAAGGAATTCTGCGACCTCGCCGATAAATACGGCGCGATAACCTATCTCGACGAAGTGCATGCGGTCGGCATGTACGGCCCGCGTGGCGGCGGCATTGCCGAACGCGAGGGCCTGATGCATCGCCTGACGGTGATCGAAGGTACGCTCGGCAAGGCTTTCGGCGTCATGGGCGGCTATATCACCGGCTCGGCGGCGCTTTGCGATTTCATCCGCTCCTTCGCCTCCGGTTTCATCTTCACCACTGCGCTGCCACCGGCGCTGGCGGCGGGCGCGCTCGCCTCGATCCGGCATCTCAAGGAAAGCCAGGTCGAACGTTTCGCGCATCAGGAGAGGGTTCGGCGGCTACGGTCGCTGCTCGACCAGCGCGGCATTCCGCACATGGTCAATCCGAGCCATATCGTGCCGGTGATTGTCGGCGACGCGGCCAAGTGCAAGTGGATCTCCGACCTGCTGCTCGATAATTTCGGCGTCTATGTTCAGCCGATCAACTATCCGACCGTGCCGAAGAAGACCGAGCGCCTGCGCATCACGCCGACGCCGCTGCATTCGGATGCCGATATCGACCATCTGGTCGGCGCGCTGCATTCGCTTTGGTCGCGCTGCGCGCTGGCGAGGGCGGTAGCGTAAGTTTCGACGAACGAGTGCTATTGGATTGGGATGAGCCCGGCAGCCGTCTGCCGGGCTTTTTCGTCGGCGGCAAAGACATCGTCCATGGTTGCCGCCGCCGGCAGATTGGATAGCTTGTCCATCACTTTTTCGACGATTTCCGCCATGGCAAGGAAGCCGATCCGCCCCTTGATGAAGGCCTCGAGTGCGGTCTCCTTGGCGCCGTTCAGCACAGCACCCTGAACGCCGCCCGCCTCCATCGCGCGCCGCGCCAGGCGAAGCGCCGGAAAGCGGGTCTCGTCCGGTGCTTCGAAATCGAGCCGCGCGAGCTTTGCGAAATCAAGCCGTTCGATCGGCAGCGCGCAGCGCTTCGGATAGGAAAGAGCATAGCCGATGGCGGTGCGCATGTCGGGGCAGCCGAGCTGCGCAAGCACCGATCCGTCGCTGTAGCCGACCATCGAATGGATCACCGACTGCGGATGGACGACCACCTCGATCTGTTCCGGGCGAAGGCCGAAGAGATGGCGCGCCTCAATCATCTCCAGCGCCTTGTTGAACATCGAGGCGCTGTCGATCGAAATCTTCAGGCCCATCGACCAGTTGGGATGGGCGCGGGCGACGTCGGCCGTCACATGCCGCATCTCGTCGAGGGTCTTCGTGCGGAAGGGGCCGCCCGAGGCCGTCAGGATGACGCGCTCGACGGCGTGGCGCTGATCATTTTCCAGCACCTGAAAGATGGCGTTGTGCTCGCTGTCGACGGGCAAAAGCCGCCCGCCACCCCGGGCGACGGCTTCGAGAAAGAGACTGCCGGCCGAGACGAGGCATTCCTTGTTGGCAAGCGCGATATCGGCGCCGCGCCGCGCAGCCGCGAGCGTCGGGGCGAGGCCCGCATTGCCGACGATCGCCGCCATCACCCAACCGGCGTCCCGCTCAGCCGCTTCGATCAGGCCGCTGCGTCCGGCGGCGACCGCAATGCCGCTGCCGGCGAGCGCCGTCTTGAGTTCGTCATAACGATGCTCGTCGGCCGTCACCGCCAATTCCGCGCGCAGCCGGCGCGCCTGTTCGGCAAGAAGCGGTATATTGCCGTTGCCAGTCAGGGCCGCGACTTCAAAGCGGTCCCGTCCGCCGAGCCGGTCGACGACGTCGAGCGTATTGGTTCCGATCGATCCTGTGGAGCCCAGTATCGTCAGACGGCGCCTCGTGTCCTCGCCGGATGCCATTGCCAAATCCCGTATTTTTCTCGTTTTGCCAGTTAGGCTCTACAGCCGAAACCCGTCGGCAACAAGGGCGGAGTGCCGTCTTCTATGTTACACGGCACTCGGCTAAGAATCGGTTTGGCAGCGGCGAACTTGCCGATTCCCGAACAGGAATTTCTCCATGCTGAAAGCGTTCACCGCCGTCTCCTGCGCTTGCGTGTTGATCGAACTTGCCTCGATAAACCCGGTTGCCGCCGAGAACGTGCCGAAGGAACTCGTCGGCCAGTCCTTCGACGCTCATTTCTGGCATTCCGCGGCTCAGGTGTTAGAACCAGCGGGACGCGCCAATTGCTGACATTGATTTGGGTGGCTGGACGCGGCATCGACAGTTCAAGCAATATCGCGACGACGATGACTTCGTTTATGGACGCACCGAGGACGGCTAGCCTGGAGGCTCTCCGGAAGACCCCCAAGAGCGATCTGCACAACCACGCCTACGCCGGTGGCAATCGCGAATGGGTTACTCGCGTGGATTGATCGATCCGCGCCGGTAGATGATCGCCGACAACTTCCCTTAAGCGGAATTGGCAGGATTTCTTCCGCTCATTGTCGAATCGCGGTCGCCACCTGCGACTAACATCGACTGCACCATGGAGGAACCGGATGCGCTACCTTTGTCTCTTCTACATCGATCAAAACCTTGCTGACGCCGCCAGCAAGGAGGAATGGGCCGAGATCGACCGGGAGTCCCTAGCTTCCAATGAAGATCTCAAGCGATCAGGCCACTATCTCGCCTCCAACGCTCTTGCCGATCCAAAGACCGCAAAGACATTGCGCGTTCGTGCCGGCAAGGCGAGTTGGACCGACGGGCCCTTCGCAGAGACCAAGGAGCATCTGGGTGGCTTCCTGCTCATCGAAGCGAAGGACCTTGCGGAGGCGATGGAGATCGCGGAGCGGGACTCGCTCGCGCGGATGGGGGCGATCGAGGTGCGCGAGACCGCCGGTTTTTAGCTTCGAAATGCCCCGGCTACTACCACCGGCCGTAAACGTCCGCCTCCGAGACGCCAATAGGCGGCCGGAATGGCCGATTCGGGCTCGAACCTGTCGTTCCGCGTGCTTGTGCCGAGGGCAGCAACGGGTCGAATCTACCCGTTCTCGGAGTTCTCGGGTGGGTGATGGGGTGGACGCCCCCTGACGGCATCGATGTGCCAAAGTGGAGGTGTTGAACAGCACTTGGAGGAGGCGTCCGTGACTGAGGTTAGCACAATCGGGTTGGACATTGCGAAGCGGGTTTTTCAGGCGCACGGCGCGAATGCGTCGGGTGCGGCTGTTTTCAGCAAGAAGATCGCGCGCGCAAAGCTGCTTGGCTTCTTCGCCTCACAGCCCCGATGCGTCGTAGCGATAGAGGCTTGCGGCGGAGCGCATTACTGGGCGCGCGAGATCGGCAGGCTCGGCCACACGGTTCGGCTGATCCCGCCAGCCTATGTGAAGCCGTTCGTGAAGCGGCACAAGAACGATGCCGCCGATGCCGAGGCGATATGCGAGGCGGCACAACGCCCGAGTATGCGGTTTGTGGCCGTGAAGGAGGAAGAGCAGCAGGCAAGCGCCATTGTTTTCCGCGCCCGCGATCTGCTGGTTCGTCAGCGCACGCAGCTCATCAATGCCTTGCGCGGCCATCTGATGGAATATGGCTGGATCGTGCCGCAGGGCCCGTCTCACATAGCGGTGCTCATCGAGGGGATCGAGGATCCGGCCTGCCCGCTGCCGGAGAGCGCCCGTACGGCCTTGAAGGTGCTGATCGATAGCCTGCGGGTACTGGACGAGCAGATTGCCAGCCTGGATGGCGAGATCGCGCGACGCTCGCGCGAAGATGCGGTTGCCCGGCGGTTGATGACCATCCCCGGCGTCGGCCCGATCACCGCGACCGCGATCGTGGCCCTGGCTCCGCCGGCGGGAATGTTCCGCAAGGGCCGCGACTTTGCAGCCTGGCTCGGCCTTGCCCCGTTGCAGAAGTCGAGCGGCGGCAAACAGAAGCTCGGTGCCATCTCAAAGATGGGCGAGCGAACGTTGCGACGGCTGCTGATCATCGGCGCGAGCGCCGTCGTGCTGCAGGCCGGCAGACGCGGTGCGCCGACCGGATCATGGCTGGGGCAGATGATGGCGCGCAAGCCGCGCATGCTGGTGACGGTGGCGCTGGCCAACAAGATGGCGAGGATCGTCTGGGCGCTGTTGGCCAGCGGCGGCATTTATCGGGCTCCGGCCGCGGCGGCGTGATGCCGCTGCGGATGTGAGGTCGTCGCAGGCGCAGGAGGATCGAAGGAGGGTATGGCACCCAGTCGGCGAGACGGGACCGGAAGAACCAGGGCTTTCCACCGTGCTCTCAAGCACGCTTTGGGTGATTTGGATCCGGTCCGCGAACTCCCATACAGGCCCGCAGCTTTATCACTGCACCCAGAGGCCGGACAGATGGCAGCATCCGACTACGTGCTTATCCTTTCCAGAAAAACCACTTGCGCTTGAGGGGGCGTCCACAGATGGGAAGCTGTTGCCCACTGCGCGCTTGATAAATGACTGCAGTGCGGACCGAAGCCGACATTCCTGGCTGCTCTCATAAGCGGACATTCGCGCTATGACCTACTGCGACCCGAAGCAGAAGTTCATTGGAATACCCACCAAGACAGCTTCGAGCCTCGCGCAGTCATTCGTTCGACCAGCCACTCAGCCTCTGGAATCCGCCTGCAAATATATTCCCGTCACGAACTCGTGCCGTCAGCGCCGAGCTTTCAATCCAGGCCTGGATTTCGGATGTCAGCGGGCCGAGAAAGATGACTTCCACCAACGTCGCCGCCGCATGCAGCGCGGTCATTTCGGGCCAGCTCATGGCGATGTCGTGGTGCCCGATCCAAGCGTCAGGATCTTTGTAGTCGATGACGCCGCGCGCTGTCCGCTCCGACGCGTTCACGAAAAACCTGTAGGACAGGACTCCTGGATGACCTTCGGCTTCGACCCGCGTTGCCAGCGAGCCTACCGCAATCTCGAAGTCTTCCGGCGTCCTCTTCAGCTCGTATAGATTCAGGATGGTGAGGCGGTTGTCGATCATGATTGAACCTCAGTCCGATACAGCATCTCTTTGCAGAACTAGCCGCCAACCCTACCATCGACAAGCCGTCCCTAGCAGTCCTCGAAGTCAGCATACGACCCTTCTGCGACGGATGGCGAAAGCGAAGAATCGACCCTGAGCTGTTATTCCTCATGCTAGTCCACTAGCTTTGGGAGAGCGGGTCATGCCTTTAATTATTTTGATTGGTGCCTCTGGTTCGGGAAAAACGACAATCGCTCGTGCTATCGAGGACCGCTTTGCCGAAAGTGTCGATGTGTTTTTCTTCGGTCGGATCGGCGTGCCTTCGGCCGAACAGATGGTCGCGGAGTGCGGATCAGGCGAAGGATGGCGGCGCGCTAAGACAATCGAATGGATGGCGAAGCTCGCTCAAGTCGCCGAGGCAGGGCGCAAGTGGTGTTTGAAGGCCAGGCCCGGCTCTCTTTCCTCGCAGACGGGGCAGCCGCAGCCGGTGCGCTCGCCTATGAATTGACAGCCAATCACAATAGCGGGACGCCGTCGGTGGCACATTTGCGCAAACCTTCATTCAGCAGGCCTTTACCGATCCCTTTGCCGTGGTGCCTCGGTTGAACGTACAGAGTGCTAATTTCTGTTGTTGAGCAGCCCCGAATAGGTCCCGGACTTGGTCTGACCCGGGAGCGGGGGCAATTCGGGCGCATCCAGCCCTTTGAAGGGATCGCGCCAGGCATCGATCTCTTCGAGCTGACGGTACCAGCGGTCGACAGAAGGATAATCGCCAAGTGGCAATCTGGCGACGTCGTTGAAGGGGAGAAAGGCCGCCATTCGGAAGTCGGCATAGGAAACCGAATTTCCGACCAGCCATCGTCGCTCGGAAAACTCGGCCTCAAGTATTGCCGCGGCCGTGCAGAAGTGGCTTAGCCCCTCTTCAACCCGTTTCTGATCAATCGGGCCAAGCCCGTACCTCTGTTTGGTCCCGCGTTCGAAATGCACGATGTCGCAAGCTCTTGCGAAGTTCTCTTTTCCCCAACTGAGCCAGCGGATCATTTCGGGTTCGTCGTCGCCCATGCGCCAGAAATCCGAATGCGTGTCGCGTGAAAGCCGGCAAGCTATGGCGTCAGCCTCCCAGAGACTTTTTCCCGAGTCTACAAGTATGGGCAACGAAAGATTTGGATTTAGCCGGCGATATCGCTCGGCCTGCCCGGAGCGAAGGGTGAGGCGAATTCAAACCCGACCTTCGCGTCAACATAGCGTGCCACCGCGACCGCGAGGCGAGGATTGGGATTGCGGCTAAAGTACAGTTTCATCCCATGTCAGTCCTTCAACGATACCGGTTCGAGTTTACCATACACAAGAATGCGACCTGAGCGATTATCAGATGTCCGCTACGGGCTTAAAATCGAGACCTTCCAGCGGAGGCATCTAAGGGCAGCAACGGGTCGATTGTTAGTGTTTTCCAGCGCTAAGAAGAGGGGGAAGTCACTCACCATGAATCTTGATTTCGCCCTTTCGTGCGGGCCTTACAGATCGTCGACTGATGCTTGCGCGGCGGAGGTCAGCCGATGAGAGAGATAGTCGCGCATCTGACGAAGCGCATCCTCACGCGTCAGTCCCTCCGATTGCAGACCGAGTCGCAGCCACAGCCCATCGATCAGCGCGGTAATGCCAAGAACCACGGCCTCGCATTCGTCCTCCGGCAGGAGGTGGATCAGCGCCGACATGAGGTTTGATCGCATCCGCGCATGAATTACTTTTTGGATGCGCGCTAGCTGCGGGTCGCGCGGCACCTCGGCGCAGAGCGATAGCCAGGCATGGCAAATGGAAGGCTGGAAGAAGCGTTCTTCGAAGTTGCCTTCGATGATTGCTTCCAGTCGTTCTAACGAGGTTGTGGCGCGGTTCAAGCGCGCCACCACGGCATCCCTCAAGGCGGCGTTCGCCTCGCGCATCGCATGCTCGAACAGCTCCTGCTTGTTGGCGAAGTAATGCAGGACGATGCCCTTCGATGCGCCTGCTTGAGAAGCAACCTTCTCCAGCGTTGCCCCCGCCATGCCCTCACGCTGCAGGACCTCGAACGCCGCCCGTCTGAGTTCACGCTTTCGGATATCGCTGATCTTGGTCAGCCTCATTCGTACGCCCTCACTTTCGTCCACATTTGACAAAATTTCCGAAAAGATCAATAATTGACCCACGGGACAATAAAATGACCAAATGGACAAGGCGAATGTGATGAAGCGTTTACTGAAGGCCGGGACTGCGGCGCTTGCCCTCATTGCCGTTGCCGCGCCTGTGTTTGCGGCAGAGCCGGAAAGCTGCAAAACCGTGCGGATGGCCGAGCCGGGGTGGAATGATCTCGCCTTTACGACGGGGGTCGGTCTGACCTTGCTGAAGGCGCTTGGTTATGAGGCTGAGAGTCAGCTTCTCGGGATCGACGTCATCTACACCAGCCTGAAGAGCGAGGACCTTGACGTGTTTCTCGGCTATTGGGACCCGGCCATGGTCGCCTACTACAAGCCGTACAAAGAGGATGGCTCGGTCGAGACGGTTCGGACCAACCTTGAGGGTGCCAAATACACCTTCGCCGTTCCCACCTACGTCTGGGAAGCTGGCGTCAGGGACTTTTCCGACCTGCAGAGGTTCGCCGATAAATTCGAACGGAAGCTCTACGGCATCGAGCCCGGCTCGAACCAACTGATGCTCGACGCGATCAAGGACCCGGCCCTCGGCCTTGAGGAATGGGAAGTGGTGGAGTCGAGCGAGCAGGGCATGCTCTCGGAAGTGGTCCGCCGGACACGCAAAAAGTCGTTCATCGTTTTCCAGGGTTGGGCCCCGCACCCGATGAACACCGTCTTCGACATGAAGTATCTGACCGGCGGTGACAAGTTCTATGGCCCGAATTTCGGTGCGGCAACGGTCTCCACCCAAGTGCGCAAGGGCTATCTGCAGGAGTGCCCCAATGTCGCAAAGCTTTTGAATAACCTCGTTTTCGATGTCGGCTACGAGAACCGCGGCATGTCCTACATCATGAACGATGGAATGGAACCGGAAGAAGCCGCTTTGAAATCCCTAAAAGACGAGCCAAAGCGGCTGGAAACCTGGTTGGCCGGGGTGTCGACTTTCGACGGCAAAGCGGGCCTTGCCGCGGTGAAGGCCGCGATTGGCCTGTGATGTGCAGCGTCGGGGACGATTGGCATCGCCGCAAGCGGCGCGTCGAACTGCCAGGGGGAAGGCACATTGCTTTCGTCGACAGCGGCGGAAGCGGGCCGGCGCTTCTGCTGCTGCACGGTTATTCTGACACCGGCCGCAGCTTTGCGTCGCTTGAGCCCTTTCTTTCCGGCTACCGTCTAATCATTCCCGATCTCCCTGGGCACGGTGCGTCCGCCCTTGGCGAGGGGATGCACGTCAGCGATTTTGCTGTGAGCATCGACCGGTTTCTGGCGTTTCTGGGTGTTTCGCAATTTGCCCTCATTGGGCATTCCATGGGCGCAATGACAGCGATTGAGCTTGCCGCTCGTCGTTGCGATGATGTGAGCGCCCTCGTGCTTCTGTCTGCAAGCCTGAGGCCAGACTTTGGCGGCGGCAGTCCACTGTCGCGCGAAATCCGCGCACTTCGCGACCCGATAGATCCCTCAGGGCAATTTCTCCGTGACTGGTATTCCTGCAGCCGACCTGTCGCCGCCGAATTTCTGTCGAAGATGAGGATGGATGCAGCGGGGATGCCGGCGGCCGTCTGGCATGGTATCTTGCAAGGCTTTGCCGAAACCGATTTACGGTATAGCGCCAGGCAGGTCGCCGCGCCTGTGCTCTGCATTGGTGGTTCCGCTGACCCGCTCTTTGCCGGCCCGCATCGCGAGGCGCTTGCCCAGGCCTTCCGGTCAGTGCGATCCGTCACACTCGACGGGTATGGACATAATCCGCATTGGGAAGATCCGCAGAGGGTTTCAGCCCTTATGATCTCGTTCTTTGCGGAAGCAGGGATGGTCTAGCCATGGCCACCAGAGCTCCAGCGCCGACGGCAGTGGATGAACTGCTGGTGCTATCGTCGGGCGTCTGCAATCCGGCTCATGCGAGCCATTCGTCGTGCCGGGCACCAATGACTGCAACGGGTCGATTTTTCGCGTTCACCCACCGCCGCAGAAGGGTGATGGGGTGGACGCCCCCTGACGGCATCGATGTGCCAAAGTGGAGGTGTTGAACAGCACTTGGAGGAGGCGTCCGTGACTGAGGTTAGCACAATCGGGTTGGACATTGCGAAGCGGGTTTTTCAGGCGCACGGCGCGAATGCGTCGGGTGCGGCTGTTTTCAGCAAGAAGATCGCGCGCGCAAAGCTGCTTGGCTTCTTCGCCTCACAGCCCCGATGCGTCGTAGCGATAGAGGCTTGCGGCGGAGCGCATTACTGGGCGCGCGAGATCGGCAGGCTCGGCCACACGGTTCGGCTGATCCCGCCAGCCTATGTGAAGCCGTTCGTGAAGCGGCACAAGAACGATGCCGCCGATGCCGAGGCGATATGCGAGGCGGCACAACGCCCGAGTATGCGGTTTGTGGCCGTGAAGGAGGAAGAGCAGCAGGCAAGCGCAATTGTTTTCCGCGCCCGCGATCTGCTGGTTCGTCAGCGCACGCAGCTCATCAATGCCTTGCGCGGCCATCTGATGGAATATGGCTGGATCGTGCCGCAGGGCCCGTCTCACATAGCGGTGCTCATCGAGGGGATCGAGGATCCGGCCTGCCCGCTGCCGGAGAGCGCCCGTACGGCCTTGAAGGTGCTGATCGATAGCCTGCGGGTACTGGACGAGCAGATTGCCAGCCTGGATGGCGAGATCGCGCGACGCTCGCGCGAAGATGCGGTTGCCCGGCGGTTGATGACCATCCCCGGCGTCGGCCCGATCACCGCGACCGCGATCGTGGCCCTGGCTCCGCCGGCGGGAATGTTCCGCAAGGGCCGCGACTTTGCAGCCTGGCTCGGCCTTGCCCCGTTGCAGAAGTCGAGCGGCGGCAAACAGAAGCTCGGTGCCATCTCAAAGATGGGCGAGCGAACGTTGCGACGGCTGCTGATCATCGGCGCGAGCGCCGTCGTGCTGCAGGCCGGCAGACGCGGTGCGCCGACCGGATCATGGCTGGGGCAGATGATGGCGCGCAAGCCGCGCATGCTGGTGACGGTGGCGCTGGCCAACAAGATGGCGAGGATCGTCTGGGCGCTGTTGGCCAGCGGCGGCATTTATCGGGCTCCGGCCGCGGCGGCGTGATGCCGCTGCGGATGTGAGGTCGTCGCAGGCGCAGGAGGATCGAAGGAGGGTATGGCACCCAGTCGGCGAGACGGGACCGGAAGAACCAGGGCTTTCCACCGTGCTCTCAAGCACGCTTTGGGTGATTTGGATCCGGTCCGCGAACTCCCATACAGGCCCGCAGCTTTATCACTGCACCCAGAGGCCGGACAGATGGCAGCATCCGACTACGTGCTTATCCTTTCCAGAAAAACCACTTGCGCTTGAGGGGGCGTCCACAGATGGAAAGCGGTCGCTTCCTTTTTGGATAAGAGCGCCAGCTATAGGTTGGCCTTATCAAGCCGTTTGATGAGTTCTTTGATAGCCGCAGGGTTTTCCTCCGCGGCGTTCGTGTTGCTCTTCCCGATCTCAATCATCTCGACCGGGCTCTTCCGGGCGTGTGTCATCAACAGCATGAACAACCCGGCGAAAAGGATTGCTGTCGCTAGGCCGTGTGGACGAATTAGGGGAAGGAGGAATGAGGATTCTTCGGAGGGGTCGGTTGTGGTTCATGGGTTCCGACTGAGTCGGAGATCGCAAGCCATGTAGACACGAATGAGCGAGGAGGATTGGACGCACACGCTGGAGGTATCCGGACTTGCCTGCCGCGACGCGCGCGGGGGTGGCTCCTCGCCGGCGTGGCGTGAGGAAGTTCACCTCAGATTGCTTCTCGGAAACAGCACGCGATCGGGTTTTGCATTCATTCGCGCCAACATTTCCTTGATCAAGCGTGTTTTGGTGCGCCCCGCTTCCTTCGGCGGCACGAGGTAACGCACGATGGCCTCGAGCCAGGTGTTTTCACTGACGCGAAAATGAACCACGGGATGCTCCTTCACTTCGAGTTCGTCCACAGGCGTTTTCGATAGGATGTGCTTATAGACCTTCACCTTCTGGCTCATGATGTCGCCGATCTGCTCTTCCACGACCTCTCTCATGGTTAGCGCTACGAATTCCAGATCGCTTTCATACGCGAGCTGGAACTTGATTTCGTTCCAGACATAGGGAAACAGCGGCCAGGAATAGTTGAAGACCGGCGTGTTAAACACGGTGGAGTTCGGAAACTTGATGATGCGTCCGCTCGGATGATCGGTCCAAAGATGTTCGCCGCCGAATTCCCATAACGTCGTGTCGAGATAGCTGACATCAACGACATCGCCATGGGCATCGCCGATGCGAATGCGGTCACCAACGCGATAAGGCGCCCTGGCCAGAATATAAATCCACGCGATGAAACTGGAGATCGGCATTTGCAGCGCAAAGCCGAGAATCAATGAAATCAGACCGAGCGAAACAACCGCGGCGTACCAGTTTACAAATAAAACTGAAATGGCCACGAAGACGATGGCGACGACGACGAGCAATCGAAAAATACGTTTCAAGTTGAAACGCGAAACACGATTGGGAATTCGGCCAATGAGATAGACTTCGATAACATTCGCCACTGTCAGAATAACGAAAATGAGAAGGCCGCCCTTGACGTAGTTCAGCACGCGAACGCGCAAAGGCGCGTCAAGCCATTCTAAGCGCCAATTGATCAGGACTTGGATGCCAAAAAGCAGCAAGGCAGCGGCAGCGAAGCCAACCGTCCACCAGACCTCTCCCTTGCGAAGGCTGAAGCGAAATTTTTCCTCGGGCTTTTTCGCCTTCTGCTGCATAGTTTTTGGATCAGCAGTCTGTTGCGCGGCCCGTTCAAGCCGGGAAAGGTTCTCCTGTTCCTTGTCGCCTCGTTCCATGGGTTCACCCCGATGTGGCCATACACCCCCAGCCAGGGTCTTCTCGTTCCTCGACGGCGGCATTCCGGTGATGCCTCGCCATGTGGCAAGGTTTGAATGGACAGTCCGGGCAAGCCCGTCGTCATTTCGCAGGCCAATGCTTGATCTAAATTCGTCCGCACCGCCTACGACAGCGAGTAATCCATTATACCATCATCAAACAACAAATATGGGCACTTGCCTCTAGGCATTCCATCCATGATTAGCAGTTGCTGAGGCGATGGCTACCTTCCGCAATGGGTCGAAGGCGGAACTAGGCATTGTCGAGCGCGCTGTTTCGCTCGTTGCACGACGTTTGAGTTCCTCCGGTGACGAAAGCTGCCGCGTCCGAGTCGCTGAAAGGATTGGCCGGCATCAAAGGTCGCCAAACAATTGCGGATTAAACTTAAAAGTTCTGGCAGTCAGCACTTGAAAACCAAAGGTCTTTGTAGATTGCAACGGCCGTCTCGTCTGGCGAGCGATCCCGCGTCAGCCAAACCGAGCGTATAGACCAGGCATCGGCCGAATTTGGTAACTTGCTGCATTCGGCACTATCCGATGCACCGACGCAGGGAATGAACCAAGCTGGCATCAATGGCCGCGCTTCGTAGCCTGCCGCTGTCCGCGTGATCAGGACTGCAAGACCGGTCCTCTTGTTTGCCTGCCAAGGAAAGATTATCCGGCCCCCTGGGCGCAGTGCTTCAAGCCAGTGCGCTGGAAGCGCGATGACGCCGGCACTCACATAGACGAGATTGGCGCTCTGCATGGGCAAAGCCGTCGCGTCATCATTGGTGACCGCAACTCCCTCAAACGGCTCGAGGTTTTCCCGCGCGCGGTCGGCTAAGCGCCGGTCAATCTCAAAAGCTTGAACATCTCCGTTCGGCAGCACCAGCATCGCTAGCAGCGCGGTATAGTAGCCCGTTCCCGCCCCCACATGGATTACCATCTCACCGGGCTTCGGGGCAGCAGCGCCAATCCACGCCGCATGCAGCAAGGGTTCGCCGTTGTTGATGCCCTTCGTGACATCCAGTGCGACAAGGACATTCTGATAAACGTAGCAGGGATCGGCACTGGGCGTCTCTACGTAACGTCGATTGACCTTGATCTGCCACGGCCCGGGACCCAAGAACGCCTCGCGCGGGACAAGTTCAAAAATCCGCTCAAGCCGTTCATCTGCTGAGTTGCTGGCAACCGCCATCATCCTCGCGTGGAATGCGCGTATCTCATCCAAGCTGGCACGGCGATATGTAGTCATTACCTCCCTCCGTCCGTCCGCAAGATATTTTCGGCCGCCCGCCCACTCCCGTTGGTGACATAGGCTATAGCAGACAGCCCTCAGATGAGAAGCTAAGATCCTCTGTCATCAGGGGTTGCATTGCGCCCGCTCCGTTCGCATTCTGTCCGGATCGGCGCCGCTGACGCACCGATTTATTCAAATCTCGAGTTCTCGCGGCAGATAGGATCCGTGCCTAGTCGCAATGATTCCCTTCGCGCCGCCCCTTTCTCTCGCTTAGCCGGAGCCGCCATGTCGTTTTCGGATCTCATCTATCGTCCCTTCGAGACGCTCATTCGTCCGCTCGATATTCCTTACACGCCGCTGCCGTCACGCGGGCCTTTTGCGCTGCTCGTGCATTTCGCCTCGATGTTCCGCGGCGTGCTCGCGGCCGTCGCCATCCTCATGATCGCCGTCGAAGGCATCAATCTCGCGACGATCTGGGGCATTTCCTTCGTCGTGAACGGGGTGACTGCCAAGGGCGCAGCCGCTTTCCTCGAAGAGGATTGGCCGACGCTAGCCGTCCTCGGCGTGCTGATTTTCCCCGTGCTGCCGCTGCTGATCTTCCTCGGCAACACGCTGAACTCGCAGACCGTGGCCGTATGTATGCCGGCCGCGATGCAATGGCAGGGCCACAAGGCGGTGGAACGGCAGGACCTCGCCTTCTTCCACGATCTCTTCGCTGGCCAGGTGGCTACGCGCATTTCCCAGGTCGCGTCTGCCGTGCAGCAGCAGATCGTCGTGGCCTTCTACCAAGTACCGCTCTTCCTGGTACAGTTTGTCGGCTCGCTCGTTCTACTCAGCGCGCTCTCCTGGTCGCTGGCGCTCCCGGTTTTCGTCTGGATTGCCGCCAACGTCGCGCTTGCGGTGGCGGCGGTGCCACATTTTTCCGAGCGTTCGCGCAGGACCGCCCGCGCTCGCAGCCTCGTCGTCGGCGCCATGACCGACCTCTATGGCAACATCCAGATGGTGAAGCTGTTCGCGGCGGAAGACAGCGAGGCGGGCGCGATGCGCAAGATCATGGAGAACGCCGTCGAGAGTCAGCAGCGCGAAAGGCGCATCCACTTGACGACCGACACGAGCGTCGTCCTGCTCAATATCGTCCTCATACTCGCCAATTCCGTCATAGGCTTCTGGGGACTTGTGGGCGGTTTCGTCACCATCGGCCCGTTCGTCGCCTCGATCGCTATCGTGCTGCGGCTCAACGCTAACTCCCGTGCCTTCCTGCAGATGGGGCAGCAGATTTTCCAGGCGGTGGGAACGATCCGCGACGCCATGCCCGTCGTGACCACGCCGCCGACGATCATCGACACGCCGAACGCCAGGTCGCTCACGGTGACGGCCGGCGAGGTCGAGTTCAGGAACGTGCAGTTTGAATACCGGCAGGGACAGGGGGTGATAGAAGGCCTGTCGCTCACCGTGCGCGCCGGCGAGAAGGTGGGGCTTGTGGGTCTCTCCGGCGCCGGCAAGTCGACCCTGGTCAGCCTGCTCCTGCGCTTCTTCGACCTGAAGGGCGGCGCGATTCTGATCGATGGCCAAGACATCCGCTCCGTCGCGCAGGCAAGCCTCAGGGAGAATATCGGCGTCGTTACCCAGGACATCTCGCTGCTGCATCGCTCGGTTGGCGACAATATCCGCTACGGCCGGCCCGGTGCGTCCCGCGAGGAGATCGAACGCTCCGCGATGCTGGCCGAGGCCGATGGCTTCATCGCCAACCTCAAGGACAGCGAAGGCCGCACCGGCTACGACGCCTTCGTCGGCGACCGCGGCGTAAAACTGTCCGGTGGCCAGCGCCAGCGCGTCGCCATCGCTCGCGTCCTACTTAAGGACGCGCCAATCCTTGTGCTCGACGAGGCAACGTCAGCATTGGACAGCGAGGCCGAGGCCGCAGTGCAGGACAAGCTCGCCTTGCTAATGGAGGGAAAGACGGTGATCGCTATCGCGCATCGCCTGTCCACCATTGCCAGCATGGACCGCATCGTCGTGCTCGACAAAGGCCGCATCGTCGAGGAGGGAATGCCGTCGGTACTGCTCGAACGAGGCGGGCTCTACGCGCGGCTATGGAAGCGGCAGACGGGTGGCTACATTGCCGATACGGTCGAGGCGACGTGAACCGACTCTGAAGTCGCCTCAGTTCCGTGTTGCCAACAGTGGGTGTCCGCTGCGAAGCGCAAAACGGCTGCTCCGCCCGTGCGCGCCCTCGAGCTTCCTCCTTCGACCCAATCGGGACGTTCTCCTGCAGTTCACCGGCGACTGCTTTGGGGTCGAGAGAAGACGCCCCTGCCATACGCACTACCGGTCGATTTCGCTCCCCCTGGTTCCGAATGACCGACGACGGGAGTTAGGTCAGCAATGCTGCCCTAAAAGGCAGCATTAGTGATCAGAAAGGCAAAATAGCGTGGCAATCGACAAGCGCGGAAAAAATGGTGATCCCGGCGCGATTCGAACGCGCGACCCCCAGATTAGGAATCTGGTGCTCTATCCTGCTGAGCTACGGGACCACTCGGAATAGACCCATACAAAAGCGAGGCCCCTTCGCCAAGTGTTTTTGCGCAATTCTCGGCGATTTGCGAGTTGCGTTGCACTGCCTGTTCACGGCCTCGCTACCGATTTTGATAACGCCGTGCGCTCGTAGGGCTAGCATCGCGGGTGCCGTGAATGCTAAGCAAAGGCCGGCGGCGGCCGAGGAGATGACCGTCCCTTCTGAAGCGACCTTCATCCTGAGACCTGATCCGGATATGTTCATCGGAATTGATTGGGGCGGCACGAAAATGGAAGTCATCGCGCTCGGTCGCGATGGCGAAACGCGTGCCCGGCATCGCGTTCCAACCCCGACCAGCGGCTATGACGATTGCATCCGCGCCGTGGTCGATCTTGTGATTGCTGCCGAAGCGACGGCCGGCGAGCGCGGATCGATTGGGATCGGCATTCCCGGCAGCCCCAATCCGCGCACCGGCATCGTGCGCAATTCCAACGCCGTGCTCATCAACGGCAAGCCGCTCGGCCGCGATCTCGAGGCGGCCCTCGGTCGCCAAGTGCGCCTCGCCAATGACGCCAATTGCCTTGCCGTCTCCGAGGCGGTCGACGGAGCCGGCAAGGACGCGCGGGTGGTGTTCGGCGTGATTGTCGGAACCGGGCACGGCGGGGGGCTGGCGATCGACAAGAAGGTGCATGCCGGCTATCAGGGTGTGGCCGCCGAAATCGGCCACTATCCCTTGCCCTGGATGACCAAAGAGGAATATCCCGGCCATAAATGCTGGTGCGGCAAGCTCGGCTGCCTCGATATGTACGCCTGCGGCACCGGGCTTGAACTTGACTATCGCACGACGACCGGCGTCGACCGTCGGGGCCGGGATATCATCGAGGCGAAACGTGCCGGCGATCCGGTGGCGGCGGGCATCTATGAACGGTTCGTCGATCGTCTCGCCCGCAGCCTTGCGCTCCTGACCAATGTCGTCGATCCCGATGTCTTCGTGCTTGGCGGCGGCATGTCCAATGTAGACGAGATCTACGAGGAATTGCCGGAATTAATTACGAAATATCTCTTTGGCGACAGTTTCGAGACGCCGATTCGCAAGGCGGTGCACGGCGACAGTTCCGGCGTGCGCGGCGCCGCATGGCTTTGGAAGAGCTAGCCGGGAATTTTCCGCCCGCATCTTGCGTCTCATGCATCCCAATCGATCACGACAAGCGGAGGCACCATGAATATCGACAATGATCTGCGCCGTATAGCGCTGCAGGAACGGCAACTGCAGTTCGAGCGCTTCGACCTCGAAATGGCCTGGAAACTCGGTTCGACGCTCCGCCGCATGGCAGCCGAGCGCAAGCTCGGCGTCGTCATCGACGTCACGCTTTTCTCCATGCAGGTTTTCTACGCGGCACTGGAAGGCGCGACGCCGGACAACCCGAACTGGGTACGGCGCAAGCGGAACACGGTTTTCCGGCTGTTCAAGAGCAGCTATGGCACGGGCCTCAGCCTCCTCAAACAGCAGACGAACCTGCAAGCGAAGCTCGGCCTGCCGGACGCCGATTACGCGGCCCATGGCGGCAGTTTCCCGATCGTCGTCAGGGGAACGGGTTGCATCGGTGCCGTCACGGTCTCCGGGCTGCCGCAACGCGACGATCATAATCTCGTGGTCGAGGCGCTGGCGGAACTCCTTGGTGCGGATCACGCTGCGCTGAAGCTCGAGAGTTGATGAGGAACGGCCAAGGCATGGATATTTTCTCGCAGGCGGGCGAACTCGCAGACTGGCTCGCCGATGCCGCGTTGCCGCTCTGGCGCCAAAAGGGTGTCGATGAAACGGGGGGCGGCTTCGTAGAGACGATCGACATGCAAGGACAGCCGACCCGGGCCAATCGCCGCTCGCGCGTGCAGCCTCGGCAGGTCTATTGCTTCGCCGAGGCAGGACGGCGCGGCTGGCGCGGGGACTGGCGCACCGTCAGCGAAGGCGGGCTTGCCTATTTCGATCGTGTCTACCGGCAGCCAAACGGCTTTTACGGCGCGCTTGCGGATGCCGACGGCCGGCTGCTCGATCCGGCATTCGACCTTTACAATCAGGCCTTCGCCCTACTTGCCTTTGCCTATCTGGCGGAGGTCTTTCCCGAGCGAAAGGCGGAGATGATCGCGCGCAGCGACGATCTCAGGCGAAAGCTCGAAAGCTATTGCAAGCACCCGGTCGCCGGTTTCGAGGAGGACAACCCGCCACGCCTGCCGCTCGGTTCCAATCCGCATATGCATCTCTTTGAGGCATGTCTTGCGAGCGAAGCCATAGAGGGCTTCGACCGGATTGCCTGGGCCAATCTCGCCGACGAAATCGCACATCTCGCGATGGAGCGCTTTATCGATCCCAAGACGGGAGCGCTGCGCGAGTTCTTCGACCACGACTGGATGCCCTTTTCCGGCGAGAAGGGCCGTATCCTCGAGCCGGGCCACCAGTTCGAATGGGCCTGGCTTCTTCTCCGCTGGGCGGAACGGCGCGGCAACGCCGAAGCGATCATCAAAGCCCGGCGGCTCTTCGAGATCGGCGAGACGCACGGGATCTGCCGGAAGCGGGACGTCGCGATGATGACGCTCTTCGACGATTTTTCGGTCGCCGATGCGGTTGCGCGGGTCTGGCCGCAAACCGAATGGCTGAAGGCGGCGATCCGTTTCGCGGCGTTGTCCGAGGGCGCCGAGCGGCAACGCTATGTCGCCTCCGCCGCGCGTGCTGCGGCCGCGCTCGAGCGCTTTCTCGAGACGCCAATCCGCGGTCTCTGGCGCGACAAGCAGCAGGCCGATGGTGCATTTATCGAAGAACCGGCGCCGGCAAGCAGCTTCTATCACATCGTCTGCGCGATCTACGAACTCGAGGATTGCCTGAAACGGATGCGTGCGTAGGTAATTGATTTTGCCCTCAGCCCAACCCTCTCCCGCAGGCGGGGAGAGGGGGTTCTTAAGCTCGGAGCCTTCTGCGAGTCTCCTTTGCCTCGCCTGCGGGGAGAAGGTGGCCGGCGGGCCGGATGAGGGGTGCGCGAAGGCTCTCATCTGCCGGGCCGAGGCGAGCGAATGCGTTCAAAATGGCCTGCCGTGACCACGGCGGGCCATTTTTATTTGCCGAAAGCCATATTGTGATCGCCGCGTATGTTGACATAAAGATATCTTTATGTGACAAAATCGATAATTATTTGTCGTTTTCAGAACGGGAGATTTCCCATGTCCGCCGTCGACCTCCTTTTTGGAGAGGTTTCGCCCAGGCCCGATGGCTCGGAAATCTCCCAGGCGCTGCGACAGGCGGCGCGCGAAAGAATTCTGATCATGGACGGTGCCATGGGCACCGAGATCCAGCAGCTCGGCTTCATCGAAGATCATTTCCGTGGCGAGCGTTTCGGCGGCTGTGCCTGTCACCAGCAGGGCAACAACGACCTCCTGACGTTGACGCAGCCGAAGGCCATCGAGGAGATCCACTACAGCTACGCCATCGCCGGCGCCGATATCCTCGAAACCAACACCTTTTCCTCGACCCGGATCGCCCAGGCCGACTACGGCATGGAGGATGTGGTCTACGAGCTTAACCGCGACGGCGCGCGGCTGGCGCGGCGGGCGGCGAAGCGGGCGGAGGCTGCGGATGGCAGGCGGCGTTTCGTTGCGGGCGCGCTCGGCCCTACCAACCGTACTGCCTCCATCTCGCCGGACGTCAACAATCCCGGCTATCGCGCCGTCAGCTTCGACGATCTGAGGTTGGCTTACGCCGAACAGGTCCGGGGCCTGATCGACGGCGGTGCCGAGATCATCCTGATCGAAACGATCTTCGACACGCTGAACGCCAAGGCGGCGATCTTTGCGACGCAGGAAGTCTTTACGGAGAAGGGGATCCGCCTGCCCGTGATGATTTCCGGCACGATCACCGATCTCTCCGGCCGGACGCTATCCGGTCAAACGCCGACCGCCTTCTGGTATTCGGTGCGTCATGCGGAGCCTTTCACCATCGGGCTCAATTGCGCGCTCGGGGCGAATGCGATGCGTGCCCATATCGACGAGCTTTCGACGGTCGCCGACACGTTCGTCTGCGCCTATCCGAACGCCGGCCTGCCGAACGAATTCGGCCGTTACGACGAGAGCCCGGAAGCGATGGCGGCGCAGGTGGAAGGCTTCGCGCGCGATGGGCTCGTCAACATCGTCGGCGGCTGCTGCGGCTCGACGCCTGCGCATATCCGCGCGATCGCCGAAGCGGTCGCCAAGCATCCGCCGCGCCAGATCCCGGAAATCGAACGGCATATGCGGCTTTCCGGGCTAGAGCCCTTCACACTCACGGAGGACATTCCCTTCGTCAATGTCGGCGAACGCACCAACGTCACCGGCTCGGCGAAATTCCGCAAGCTGATCACCGCGGGCGACTATGCCGCTGCACTCGATGTCGCGCGCGACCAGGTGGCGAACGGCGCCCAGATCATCGACATCAATATGGACGAGGGCCTGATCGATTCGACACGGGCCATGGTCGAATTCCTGAATCTCGTTGCTTCCGAGCCTGACATCGCCCGCGTGCCGGTGATGATCGACTCATCCAAATGGGAAGTCATCGAAGCGGGCCTCAAATGCGTGCAGGGCAAGGCGCTCGTGAACTCGATCTCGCTCAAGGAGGGAGAAGAGGCGTTTCTGCATCATGCGCGTCTCGTACGCGCCTATGGCGCCGCCGTCGTTGTAATGGCATTCGATGAGAAGGGCCAGGCCGATACCAAGACGCGCAAGGTCGAGATCTGCAGCCGGGCCTACAGGCTGCTCACGGAAAAGGCAGGCTTCCCGCCGGAAGACATCATCTTCGATCCGAATATCTTCGCCGTCGCAACGGGGATCGAAGAGCACAACAATTATGGTGTCGACTTCATCGAGGCGACGCGCGCGATTATCGCGGAGCTGCCGCATGTGCATATCTCGGGCGGCGTTTCCAACCTCTCGTTCTCCTTCCGCGGCAACGAGCCGGTGCGCGAGGCGATGCACGTCGTGTTCCTCTATCACGCCATTCAGGCGGGCATGGACATGGGCATCGTCAATGCCGGCCAGCTCGCCATCTACGACACGATCGATCCGGAGCTGCGCGAGGCCTGCGAGGACGTGGTACTCAATCGCCGTGCGGATGCGACCGAGCGCCTGCTGGAGATTGCCGAGCGCTATCGCGGGCAGGCCGGCGCGCAAGGAAAAGAAAAGGACCTCGCCTGGCGCGAGTGGCCGGTCGAAAAGCGTCTGGAACATGCGCTCGTCAACGGCATCACCGAATTCATCGAAGCGGATACGGACGAGGCGCGGCTTGCCGCCAAACGTCCGCTGCATGTCATCGAAGGGCCGCTGATGGCGGGAATGAACGTCGTCGGCGATCTCTTCGGTTCCGGCAAGATGTTCCTGCCGCAGGTCGTGAAGTCGGCGCGGGTGATGAAGCAGGCCGTAGCCGTGCTGCTGCCGCACATGGAGGCGGAAAAGCGCGCCAACGGCGGCGATGGACAGCGCGAAAGCGCCGGCAAGATTCTGATGGCGACTGTGAAGGGCGACGTCCACGACATCGGCAAGAATATTGTCGGGGTCGTGCTAGCCTGCAACAATTACGAGATCATCGATCTTGGTGTCATGGTGCCCTCGGCAAAGATCCTCGAAGTGGCCAAGGAACAGAAAGTCGACATCATTGGACTTTCCGGACTCATCACCCCGTCACTCGACGAAATGGTTCACGTCGCTTCCGAGCTCGAGCGGGAAGGCTTCGACATTCCGCTCCTGATCGGCGGTGCGACGACCAGCCGTGTGCACACTGCGGTAAAGATCAATCCGCGCTACAGCCTCGGCCAGACGGTCTATGTCACCGATGCCAGCCGGGCCGTCGGGGTCGTGTCGAGCCTGCTTTCGCCGGAGGTGCGCGACGCTTACAACGAAACCATCCGCGCCGAGTATCACAAAGTCGCCGATGCGCACGCGCGCAATGAAGCGGAGAAGCGACGTCTGCCGCTTTCGCAGGCGCGTGCGAACGCGCATAAAATCGACTGGGATGCCCATCAGCCGAAAACGCCTTCCTTCCTCGGCACGCGCGTTTTCGAAAGCTGGGACCTCGCCGAGCTCGCGCGCTATATCGATTGGACGCCGTTCTTCCAAACCTGGGAGCTTAAGGGCGTCTATCCGAGGATTCTCGACGACGAGAAGCAGGGACCGGCCGCTCGCCAGCTCTTCGACGATGCGCAGGCGATGCTCGAGAAGATCGTCGCGGAGAAATGGTTCGCACCGAAGGCGGTCGTCGGCTTCTGGCCAGCCGGTGCGGTCGGCGACGACATCCGGTTGTTCACCGACGAGGGACGCGATCGGGAGCTTGCCACCTTCTTCACGCTTCGTCAGCAACTGACGAAACGGGACGGCCGACCGAATGTTGCACTTGCCGACTTCGTCGCTCCCGCCGACAGCGGCAAGCAGGATTACCTTGGCGGTTTCGTGGTCACCGCGGGGATCGAGGAAGTGGCGATCGCTGAGCGCTTCGAGCGCGCCAATGACGACTATTCCTCGATCATGGTAAAGGCTCTCGCCGATCGCTTCGCCGAAGCCTTCGCCGAGCGCATGCATGAATATGTCCGCAAGGAGCTCTGGGCCTATGCTCCCGACGAAACCTTCACCCCGCGGGAACTGATCGCCGAGCCCTATGCCGGGATACGCCCCGCGCCCGGCTATCCAGCTCAGCCGGACCATACGGAAAAGGAAACTCTGTTCCGGCTGCTCGATGCAGAGACGGCGATCGGTGTCCAACTGACTGAAAACTACGCCATGTGGCCGGGATCGTCCGTCTCGGGTCTCTATATCAGCCATCCCGACGCCTATTATTTTGGCGTCGCCAAGATCGAACGCGACCAGGTGGAGGACTACGCCGAGCGCAAGCGCATGGGCGTTCGCGAGATCGAGCGCTGGCTTTCGCCGATCCTCAACTACGTACCGATACCGGAAGCCGAGGCGGCGGAGTAACCCCGACCACCTCGGTCTCGACGCCCGCTCGGCCTGCGTTCTACCTGTTCGACGCCAGAATCAGCTCTGCCGCCTTCTCGGCAATCATGATCGTCGGCGAATTGGTGTTGCCGGAGGTGATGGTCGGCATGATCGAGGCATCGGCGATGCGCAAACCTTCAAGGCCGCGCAGGCGCAGTTCCGGGTCGACGACGCTGTCCGCGTCGGCGCCCATCCGGCAGCTGCCGACAGGGTGGAAGATCGTCGTGCCGATATCGCCGGCCGCGCGCTGCAGTTCTTCATCCGTCTCGTAGCCAGGCCCGGGTTTGAATTCGACCGGATTGAACCGCGCGAAGGAAGGCTGCGAGACGATGCGGCGGGTGAGGCGTATTGCGTTGACCGCCACGCCGCGATCGGCCTCGGCGGTCAGGTAGCGAGGGCGAATGTCGGGCGCGGCGGCAAAATCCGGTCCCTTGAGGTGCACCAAGCCGCGGCTTTCGGGCCTCAGATTGCAGACGCTGGCGGTGATTGCCGGGAAGGGGTGCACTGGTTCGCCGAACTTTTCCAATGAGACCGGCTGGACGTGGTACTGCAGGTCAGGTGTTTCCTTTTCCGGGCCCGAGCGGGTGAAGATCCCGAGCTGGCTCGGCGCCATCGCCATCGGGCCGGAGCGGCGGGCGAGATATTCGAGACCGATCGCGGCCTTGCCGAAGAGCGAGGTGGCCTTCTCATTCAGCGTCGGAACGCCCGTGACCTTGTAGACGAGGCGGAGCTGCAGGTGGTCCTGCAGATTTTCGCCGACGCCGGGCAATTCGTGGCGGACCTCGATGCCGTTCTGCCGCAGGATTTCAGGGTCGCCGATGCCGGAGAGTTCGAGAATATGCGGTGAGCCGATAGTGCCGGCCGACAGCACCGTCTCGCGCCGCGCTCGTGCCCGCTTGGCGACGCCGTCGTGCTGGAACTCGACGCCGGCGACGCGCCCCTCTTCAATCATCAGTCTGCGCACATGCGCCTTCGTCAGGATGACGAGGTTGCGCCGGTGCCTGGCGGGCTTCAGGAACGCCTTGGCCGTATTCCAGCGAATGCCGGAACGTTGATTGACATCGAAATAGCCGGAGCCTTCATTGATACCGCGGTTGAAATCGTCCGTTTCAGGAATGCCCGCCTCGCTCGCCGCCTTCTGAAAGGCGTCGAGCACGGCCCAGCGGACGCGGGCTTTTTCGACCCGCCATTCGCCGCCCGCGCCATGCATGTCATCGGCGCCGCGGTAGTGGTCTTCCGATTTCTTAAAAAGCGGCAGCACATCCTCCCAGCTCCAGCCGGTACAGCCAAGCTGGCGCCAGTGGTCGTAGTCGCGAGCCTGGCCGCGCATATAGATCATGCCGTTGATCGAGGAGCAGCCGCCGAGCACCTTGCCGCGAGGATAGCCGAGTGAACGGCCGTTGAGGCCTTGCTCAGGCGCGGTGGTGAAGCACCAGTCGGTACGCGGATTGTTGATGCAATAGAGGTAGCCAACCGGGATATGGATCCAGTGATAGTTGTCGCTGCCGCCGGCCTCGAGCAGCAGAACGCGGCGATCCGGATCTTCCGATATGCGGTTGGCGAGCACGCAGCCGGCGCTGCCCGCTCCGACGACAATGTAGTCGAACGTGTCCATAGGCTCTTCTCTAATGTCAGGTCCGGCGTGGTTGGGCCCCGGACCGCCCGATCACGAAACCGTCGTGATCGATTCCAAGAAATTGGAGCGGGATACGGATAGAAAACCGCTTCACGCTTTTTCCTCATCCCGCTCCAGTGTTCAGTGCTTGTGGCGATGCTCGAAGCCGAGCTTGCGGCCGAGGCGCGAGTTATAAAACTCGCCGACGATGCCGCGACGGAACAAAAGCACGCAGGCCATGAAGACGACCCCCGTGATAATCGTCACCGGGAATTCCGATGTCGCCAGATAGTTCTGTAGCGTCACGACGAGGCCGGCGCCGAAGAGCGGACCGATCAGCGTCCCGATGCCGCCGAGCAGCGTCATCAGGATAACCTCGCCCGACATCTGCCAGCCGACATCGGTGAGTGTTGCGAGCTGGAAGACGAGCGCCTTCATGCCTCCCGCGAGACCGGTGAGCGCGGCCGACATGACGAAGGCTGCGAGCTTGTAGTTCCTCACCGAATAACCGAGCGAAATGGCGCGCGTTTCGTTTTCGCGGATCGATTTCAGGATCATGCCGAAAGGCGAATTGATTATCCGCCAGATGATGGCGATGCCGATGACGAACACGGCGAGCACGAAATAATACATGTTCGTCCAGTGCGAGAGATCGATGAAGCCGAACAGATGGCCGCGCGGTACCGACTGGATGCCGTCCTCGCCATGCGTGAACTCGGCCTGCAGGCAGAAAAAATAGAACATCTGCGACAGCGCCAGCGTGATCATCGCGAAATAGATGCCTTGGCGACGGATGGCGAAAAAGCCGATCACAGCGCCCAGGAGCGCGGCACCGGCGACACCCACGAGGATGCCGAGTTCGGGCGGCAGACCCCATTCCTTGACAGCATGCGCGGTGAAATAGGCCGCGCCGCCGAAGAAGGCGGCATGGCCGAAGGAAAGCAGCCCCGTATAGCCGAGCAGCAAGTTGAAGGCGCAGGCAAAGAGCGCGAAGCACAAGAGCTTCATCAGGAAGACGGGGTAGAAGAACAGTGGCGCGAGCAGGAGAAGCGCAAGGCCGACGCCGAGAAACACTGTCTGAACGATGACAGGCGAGCGTCCCTTCTGTTTCTGCATTTCGAGTGTAAGCGTCATATCAGGCATCCCGGCCGAAGAGGCCTGCCGGCCGTATTAAGAGAACGATGGCCATGATCACGAAGATCACGATGTTGGAGGCTTCCGGATAGAAGACCTTGGTCAAGCCTTCCGCGACGCCGAGCAAATAGCCGGTGATGATCGCACCCATGATCGAGCCCATGCCGCCGACGACGACTACGGCGAAGACGACGATGATGATGTTCGATCCCATCAGCGGCGAGACCTGATAGATTGGCGCCGCCAGCACACCGGCAAGCGCCGCAAGTCCCGCGCCGAGACCGTAGGTCAATGTCAGCAGGAAAGGCACATTGATGCCGAAGGACTGCACGAGCACCGGATTTTCCGTCGCGGCGCGCAGATAGGAGCCGAGCTTGGTCTTCTCGATAACGAGCCAGGTGCCGAGGCAAACCACCAGCGAAAAGGCGATGACCCAGCCGCGATAGATGGGAAGGAACATGAAGCCGAGATTGGCGCCGCCGGTTAGCAGCGCCGGGGTCGCATAGGGTTGGCCGGAAGCGCCGTAGAGATAGCGGAAGGTGCCTTCAACGGTCAGCGCCAGGCCGAAGGTGAAGAGCAGGCCGTAGAGCGGATCGAGCGTATAGAGCCGGCGCAGCATGGTGCGTTCGATGGCGGCGCCGAGCAGGGCCACGGCAAGCGGCGCGATGACGAGCGCCGGCCAGTAGCCGATGCCGAAATGCGACAGCAGCAGCCAGGCGAGGAACGCGCCGAGCATGTATTGCGCGCCGTGGGCAAAATTGATGACGCGCAACAGACCGAAGATGATCGCTAGGCCGAGACTCAGGAGCGCGTAGAAGGAGCCATTGATGAGACCGATAAGCAACTGCCCGAGAAAGGCCTGGAGCGGAATTCCGAAAATCATCGTCATGGCTTACACCCCGAGCACGTCGTGCAGCATGTCCATGCGCTCGGAAAGTTCCGAGACCGGGAATTCCCCGGCCATGCGGCCATGGTCCATGAGATAGAAACGATCGGCGACCTTGCTCGCGAAGCGGAAGTTCTGCTCCACGAGAAGAACCGTCATGCCGCGTTCCTTCAGCTTTTTCAGCACCTCGCCGATGCGCTGAACGATGACCGGGGCTAGCCCCTCGGTCGGCTCATCGAGCAGCATCATCCGAACTCCGGTGCGCAGGATGCGTGCGATCGCCAGCATCTGCTGTTCGCCGCCGGAAAGCTTGGTTCCCTGGCTGTTGCGGCGCTCGTGGAGGTTGGGAAAGAGCTCGAAAATCTCGTCGATCGTCATGCCACCCGTGGCGACCGCCGGCGGCAGCAGGAGGTTTTCGTAAACCGAAAGGGTCGAGAAGATGCCGCGCTCCTCGGGAACGAAGCCGAGGCCGCGATGGGCGACCCGATGGAGCGGCACGCGGATCAGGTCCTCGCCGGCGAAATTGATCTCACCCTTGCGCTCGCGCACGATTCCCATGATCGAGCGCAGTGTGGTCGTCTTGCCGACGCCGTTGCGGCCGAGAAGGGTGACCATCTCGCCCTCGCCGACGGTCATGTCGACACCGTGCAGAATGTGGCTCTCGCCATACCAGGCGTTGAGGCCCGAGACCTTGAGCAGCGGTTTCATCTCAGGCCTCCTCCGTACCCATGTAGGCGATGCGCACGCGCGGATCCTCTGCCACCGTCGCATAGTCGCCCTCGGCCAGGATCTCACCGCGCTGCAGGACCGTAACATGGTGGCAGAGGGTGGCGACGACGGAGAGATTGTGCTCGACCATCAGCACTGCCCGCTCGCGCGCCACCTCGCGGATGATCTCGGAGACCATGCCGACGTCCTCGTGGCCCATGCCGGCCATCGGCTCGTCGAGCAGCAGCACCTTCGGATCGAGCGCCAGTGTCGTGGCGATCTCGAGCACCCGCTTGCGGCCGTAGGAGAGATCGGCGGCGATGGCGTTGCGCTCCTTCTCGAGTCCTACGGAACGGATCAGCTGGTCGGCCTCGGCGTTCAAGGCTTCGAGTGCGGAAAGCGGTTTCCAGAACTGCGTGGCAAGGCGGTTTGGCCGCTGCAGGGCGACGCGGACATTGTCGAGCACCGTCAAATGCGGAAACACCGCCGAGATCTGGAAGGAGCGCGCGAGACCCATGCGGGCGACCTTTTCGGGCGCGGTGCGGGTAATGTCTTCTCCAAGCAGCGTGATGGTGCCGTGGGTCGGCTGCAGGAATTTGGTGAGCAGATTGAAGACGGTGGTCTTGCCGGCCCCGTTCGGCCCGATCAGCGCGTGCACGCGGGCATGATGCACATCGAGATCGACGTCCTTGACTGCGGTGAAGCCGCCGAAGTCACGGCGAAGCCCGCGGGCGGACAAAACCACCCGCGGCGCTTCATTCTGCGAAGAGATCGCTGCGGTCATCGCTTGTCGCCGGTCAGGATTTCACGAGGTCGCAGCCGCTCTTGGCCGGGTCGATGAAGGCTTCCTTGCCCGGAATGGTCGCGAGGACCTTGAAATAGTCCCAGGGTTCCTTGCTCTCTTCCGGCTTCTTGACCTCGAGCAGATACATGTCATGGATCATCCGCCCATTTGGCGCGACCGTGCCGTTTTGCGCGAAGATGTCGTTGACCGGCAAAGCGCGCAGCTCCTTGGCGACCGCGTCGGCATCGTCGCTGCCGGCCTTTTCGATCGCTTTCAGATATTGCAGGACGGCTGAATAGGTGCCGGCATGCGTCATGTTCGGCATCCTGCCTGTGCGCTCCATGAAGCGCTTGCCGAATTTCGCGGTTTCTTCGTTGCGATTCCAGTAGAAGCCTTCCGTGAGCGTCAGCCCTTGTGCCGCATCCAGACCGAGGCCGTGCACCTCGGCAATAGTGAAGAGCAGTGCTGCGAGCCGCTGTCCGCCCTGGACGATCCCGAATTCGGCCGCCTGTTTGATCGCGTTCGAGGTGTCGAGCC